>NZ_BCUA01000038.1 GCF_001591045.1 Sphingopyxis granuli NBRC 100800
AGCGTCCCTGTCTCAAGGGTATAAACGCCAACCTGTTTCAGGGTCGATGGCCTGCCCTCGAAACTGGCGCGGCGCAGAGGGAGAGGTCGGACCGTGGATGCTGAAACGAGTTCAGCATGACGAAGCGGGAAGAGGCGGCGTTTCGCCGAAATCGCCGCCTCTTCGCATATGCCCCCTCCCCCGGGAAGGGGAGGGGTTGAAGTGTCGGTGTCAGGCTTCGCCTTCGGCGGCTTCGCCTTCATCCTTGGTCGTGTCGCCGTCGCTCGACTTGAGCGCCGACGGGGCGACGATCGTCGCGATGGTGAAGTCGCGGTCGGTGATCGCGCTTTCCACGCCCTTCGGCAGGGTGACGTGGCTGATATGGATCGATTCGCCGACGTCGAAGCCGGTGACGTCGATCGTGATGTCGTCGGGAATCTTGTCCGCTTCGCAGATCAGTTCCAGCTCGTGGCGCACGACGTTCAGCACGCCGCCGCGCTTCAGGCCCGGGGACTTCTCCTCGTTCGCGAACAGCACGGGAACGCCGACCTGCACCTTGGTGTCCTTCGACACGCGCAGGAAGTCGGCATGGATCGGACGATCCTTGACCGGATGGAAAGCGACGTCCTTGGGCAGGGTGCGGATGGTCTTGCCGCCCACCTCGATCATCACCACCGAGTTCAGGAACACGCCGGTCATCAGCTGCTTCATCAGCAGCTTTTCCTCGACGTGGATCATCAGGGGGTCTTCGTTGCCGCCATAGACGACGGCGGGGACGCGGCCATTACGACGCAGCTCGCGTGAGGCTCCCTTGCCTGCACGTTCGCGCGTCTCGGCCGTCAGCGTCAGCTGATCGCTCATATCATTTCTCCGAGAAACGGTTGCACAATCCGCCACGCCTCCAGGGATGACCATGACGGAAGCGCGGGCGCATAACGGGGAAAGGGCGAAAAGGCAAGCCGCCGCCGCGAAATGGCGCGGCGTGTCTTGCACCTTCACCATTCGTCATGCTGAACTTGTTTCAGCATCCATGACCGGACCACGCGGCAAACGGCGACGTAAACCGGGAAGACAGACCATGGATGCTGAAACAAGTTCAGCATGACGCAGGTGGGGAGGGTGTACCGAATTCCTACAAGCCGAATCGCCGCCGGCGCGAAATGGCGCGATCTACTGCACCCGCGTCACCGTCAAGCCATCGGCCTCCAGCAGCGCGGGCACGCCCTCGGGGCCGATCAGATGCCCCGCGCCGACCGCGACCAGCAGCGTGCCGGGGCGGTCCATCCGCCGCTTCACCCACGCGCTCCAGCGCCGGTTGCGGTCGGTCAGGATCGCCTTGCGCGCCGCGGGCACCGCCTCGACGTCGGCATTGATGACCGCTTCGAGCGCCGCGACATCGCCGCGCGACCAGGCGTCGGCCAGCGCCCCGACCTCGCGCGGCGCGCTGTCCGCGCGGCTGGCGGCGCGCTCCAGCAGCGTGCGCTGCGCCTCGGGCGGCAGCGTCTCGAACAGCAGCAACTGGGCCTTCGCGGTCTCCAGCCCGCCGATCGGTTTGTCCGCGTCGCGGAAAGCGGCCGTCAGGCCGGCTTCGACGCCGGCGTCGGGCGATAGCTTCGCGAGCGCGGCCGTGCGCTGGCCCATCAACACCATCACCGCCCAGTCGTCGAGGCGGTCGCCGCCGAAGCCGCCGCCCTTCGCCTCCAGCCTGCGATAGCCGCCGAGCGCTTCGCCCGACAGGCGCCGGTCGATCGCAAGCGGCGCGCTGCGCGGCGCAAGCTGTCCGAAGACCGCCCCGGCCGCCGCCAGTTCGTCGGGCGACAATTCCATCACCAGCGCGTCGGCGGCGCGCATCGCCTCGGCGACCTTGCCGCCGTCCCAGTCGGTCCCCCTGGGCAGTGCGTGCATCGTGCCGAGCAGATAGATGCGCGTATCGGGATCGGCGACCAGCCACATCGCGGGTCGCGCCTCGCGCGGCGGTTCGGCCGAACCGCACCCGGCGAACAGCAGGAAGGCGAGGGCGACCGCCGCGCGGCCGCCCCGGCGCCGATGCCAACGGCGCCGCATCATCCCTATTCGACCCGCGTCGCGGCCAATCCGCGTTGCTGGAGATAGGTCTGCACGCTTTGCGGTCCGGCGAGGTGTCCGGCGCCGACCGCGACGAACAGGGTGCCGGGTTGCTCCATGCGCGCCTGCAGCGTCTCGGCCCAGCGCGCGTTGCGGTCGGCCAGCAGGATCTTCGCCAGTTCGGGCGTGGTGGTCATGCTTTCGTTCATCAGCACGGCAAGCTGATCGGGGTCGCCGTTGCTCCACAGCGTCACCAGCCTGTCGATCGTCGGGCCGAGCTGGTCGATGTCCTTGACCGTCGCGTTGAGGTAGGCGACCTGCTGATCCTCCGGCAGCGTGTCGAAGAAACCGAGCTGCTCCTCCAGCGTCTCCAGGCCCTCGACCGGCTTGCCGGCGGCCTTGGCCGCGCGCGTCAGCGTCTTTTCCGCGCCCTGTTCGGGATCGTAGCCGAGGTTGGTCAGCGGCAGCACCGACAGCGTGACCGCGGCGAACCAGGGCTTGAACGCGTCGAACTGCGCCGGCGGGATGCCCAGCCCGGCGAGCGCCGCCTGATAGGCTTTCAGCGCATCGGGTTCGAGCCGCGACGACAGCGTCCTGCCGCTCTGGTCGAGCGCGAGGGGGATCGTCGCCTTGGCGGCCGCCATCTCGTCCTCGGGCAGCACGACCTCGAGCATCAGCGAATCGGAGGCATCGAAGGCCTGCTTCACCGCGCCGTCGAACCAGCTCAGCCCCGGTTTCAGCACGTGGATCGAGCCGAAGAGGTAAATCGTCGTATCCTCGTCCTTCACCACCCACAGCGCGGGCGCGGCGCGGGTTTCGGCCGGTGCTGCTGGGGCGGCGGCAGCGGGTTCGTCGACCTGCGCGAAGGCAAGGGGGGCGGCCGAGCCAAGCGCGAGGGGAAGCAGCGCGCACGCGGCGGCAAGCGTCTTGAACCAGGGTTTCGTTCGGTTTTTCATTCGGGGAAAGCCTTTCATCCGTTCGGGGGTATGTGCCGCAAGGGAAATGGGGAAAGCAAGCGCGGCGGGATCAGCGGAATTTGAGCCAGAGATAGACGACCGCATTGACGACGAGCGTCAGCAGGAACAGCAGCATCGCGTCGGGCGACGGTGCCAGTCCGGCGCGGTGCAGCACCCACCATACGGGCGCGGGAAACATCAGGGCATACCATCCCGCCGTGCTCGCCCACAGCCAGGCATGCTCCTCATGATCGTCGATCGCGCGGTGATAGAGGATCATCGCGATCGCGAGCCCGATCGTCCAGCAAAGCGCGGCCGCGATCGCGAAGCCGGGGGTGAGCGAACCGGTCGCGAGCATCTCGGTCAGGCCGCGCCCTTCGGGCTGATCGACCACGAGCCAGCCGCCGATAAGCCCGCCGATCAGCGCGGCAAAGCCCAGCGACGTCCAATAGCGACGACGGCGCGGCGACATCGGGCGGCGCGGGCGCGGGGTTTCTGCATCAGTCATCGGCATGTCCTTTCTGGCCATCGTCGAAGATTTCCTCGATCGGCATGCCGAACAGGCGCGCCAGCTTGAAGGCGAGCGGCAGCGACGGGTCGTATTTGCCCGTTTCGATCGCATTGACCGCCTGCCGCGACACATCGAGCCGCTCGGCCAGTTCGGCCTGGCTCCAGTTGCGCATCGCGCGCAATATCTTCAACTTGTTGTTCATCGGCGCCTCCAGGGCTCGTCGTGCCGCCAGGCAGCCGCCATCTCATGCGCGCGGCGACAACGCCACCATCATCAGCGCCATCTGCGCTTCCCCCCTCGCGGCCTGAGCGATGGCGTTCGCCGCTTGCGGTTGCGCGCCGGCGACCGTCTCGGCGATGCACTGTGCTTCGATCGCGCGGTCGGCGACGCTGCGCAGACCCGTGCGGCACAATTGGCGCGCCGCGCTTTTCAGCCGCGCGTCGAGTTGCGTCCGGCCGCGCGCCGAAGCGAGGTCGAGGTCGGCGGTGCGGACCGCGATGCGGCCGGTATCGGCATCGGCGCTCGCGGCAAAGGCGGGCGAACCGCCGAGGGCGAGCGTCAGGGCGAGGATGGCGGCGCGAGTCGTCATGGCATCGGTTCCTTCATCGAAGTGACAGTCATGTTGGCCTGTCGTTTTGTCAGGTTTCCATGACTATATGTCGCGATTCACTGACCATGTCAATAAAACATGACAAAAAGTTCGGTTAGCCTGACACGGCTGGTGATTTTCCTCCGTGCCGATCGGGAGCGGAGCCTTGACCCTGCGCCGCTGCTGCGCCAATGCGGCGGCGATTTTGCACCTGCGAAGGAAATGCGGCCGTGGCCGACGCCGAAGCGAAGCGACCCCTCAGCTTTCAGGACGTGATCCTGACCCTGCATGCCTATTGGGGTGCGCGCGGCTGTGCGATCCTTCAGCCCTATGACATGCGCGTCGGGGCGGGGACCTTTCACCCGGCGACGACGCTGCGCAGCCTGGGGCCGGAGCCGTGGAATGTCGCCTATGTCCAGCCGAGCCGCCGCCCGACCGATGGCCGCTACGGCGAGAATCCCAACCGCCTTCAGCATTATTACCAGTATCAGGTGATCCTGAAGCCGTCGCCCGCCGACATTCAGGACCAGTATCTCGGCAGCCTCGCCGCGATCGGCATCGACCCGCTGCTCCACGATATCCGCTTCGTCGAGGACGATTGGGAATCGCCGACGCTGGGCGCATGGGGACTCGGCTGGGAAGTGTGGTGCGACGGGATGGAGGTGTCGCAGTTCACCTATTTCCAGCAGATGGGCGGCTATGACTGCAAGCCGGTCGCGGGCGAGCTGACCTACGGGCTCGAACGCCTCGCCATGTATATCCAGGGCGTCGACAATGTGTACGACCTGCGCTTCTCCGACCCCGTTGGCGACGTGCCGGGGGTCAGCTACGGCGACGTGTTCCTCGAAAATGAGCGGCAATTCTCGAAATGGAATTTCGAGGTCGCCGACACCGATACGCTGTTCGCGGGCTTCAAGGCGGCCGAGGCCGAATGCGAGCGCGCGATCGCCGCACAGGTTCCGCTCGCCGCCTACGACCAGGCGATCGAGGCGAGCCACCTCTTCAACCTGCTCCAGGCGCGCGGCGTCATCAGCGTGCAGGAACGCGCCAACTACATGGCCCGCGTCCGCGACCTCGCCAAGGGAAGCTGCAAGGCGTGGATCGACAGCCAGTCCGACCGCTGGACCGCAGCCTGGCCGGGATGGACGCTGTGATGGCCGTCCAAAATCCTCCCCGGAACGGGGAGGGGGACCACGCGCAGCGTGGTGGAGGGGGCTCGCGGAGCCTGCAACGCCCGCAGGTCTATGCCGCCCGCAAACTCCGCCGCGAAATGACCTTGCCCGAGGTTCTCTTGTGGGAGCAACTGCGCGGCCAGAAACTGGGCGCGAAATTCCGTCGTCAACACCCGGTCGGTCCCTATGTCGCGGATTTCTGCTGCATGGCTGCAAGACTGATCGTCGAAATCGACGGCGAGGCGCATGATCGCGGGACGGCACCGGCTCGTGACGCCGCGCGTGAGGCACGCCTGGCAGCGCAAGGATTTGAGGTCGTTCGCGTGACGGCAAAGGATGTGCTGGAAAATATGGACGGCGTCGTCGCGCTGCTTCGGCTCAAGGCCGATAGCCCCTTCCACCATGCCTCCGGCATGGTCCCCCTCCCCGCAAGCGGGGAGGATGTGCAATGACCGACTTCCTTCTCGAACTGCGCAGCGAGGAAATTCCCGCCCGTATGCAGGCCGGCGCGCGCGCCGAGCTGGAAAAGCTGTTCCGCGCCCGGATGGAGGCGGCGGGGCTGGCGGTCGGCGAACTGACCATCTGGTCGACCCCGCGCCGGCTCGCGCTGATCGCGAAGGACCTTCCCGACGCGACCGCCGCGGTCAGCGAGGAGTTGAAGGGCCCGCGCACCAGTGCCCCCCCTCAGGCACTCGAGGGTTTCCTGCGCAAGACCGGGCTGACGCAGGACCGGCTCGAAGACCGCGACGGCGTCTGGTTCGCGGTGATCGACAAGCCCGGCCGTGCAACGAACGAGGTGCTGGCGGAGGCGATTCCCGCGATCGTCCGTGCCTTCGCCTGGCCCAAGTCGATGCGCTGGGGCCGCGACAGCGCGAACAGCGACAGCCTGCGCTGGGTGCGGCCGCTGTCGGGCATCGTCGCGCTGTTCGGCGAACGGTTGATTGCCTGTGAAGTTGGCGGGATTTCCGCGGGTTTCGCGACGCGCGGTCACCGCTTCCATTGCCCGGGCGAGATCACCATCGGCTCGGCGGCGGATTATGCCGACAAGCTGCGCGCCTGCCATGTCATCGTCGATCAGGAGGAACGCGCCCGCATCATCCGCGAAGGCTCGGCCAGGGTCGCGGCCGACGCCGGGCTGACGCTCGTCGAGGACGAAGGGCTGGTGGTTGAGAATGCCGGGCTCACCGAATGGCCGGTGCCGCTGCTCGGCCGCTTCGACGAAAGCTTCCTCGATGTGCCGCCCGAGGTGATCCAGCTCACGGCGCGGGTGAACCAGAAATATTTCGTCGTGACCGGTGCCGACGGCAGGCTGGCGAACGGTTTCGTCTGCACCGCGAACATCGCGGCGAGCGACGGCGGCGCCGCGATCGTCGCGGGCAACCGCAAGGTCCTCGCCGCGCGCCTGTCCGATGCGCGCTTCTTCTGGGAACAGGACCAGAAGAAGACGCTGGCGCAGCACGCGGAGAAGCTCGCGAACATCACCTTTCACGAAAAGCTGGGCACCGTCGCCGACAAGGTCGAGCGCGTCGCGAAGCTCGCGCGCTGGCTGGTGGAAGAGGGTATCGTCGCTCCCTCGTGTGTTCCCGCGCAGGCGGGAACCCAGGGCGGTGATGCGCCGGCGTCTGCGGACGCAAGCTCTGGACCCCCGCCTTCGCGGGGGAACACGGAAGTGTCGCGCAAGGAACTGGCTGACCAAGCCGAACGCGCGGCGCGCTTGGCGAAGGCCGACCTCGTCACCGAAATGGTCGGCGAGTTTCCCGAACTGCAGGGCCTGATGGGCGGCTATTACGCCCGCGCCGAAGGCCTGCCCGATGCCGTCGCCGACGCGATCCGCGATCACTACAAGCCGGTCGGGCAGGGCGACGACGTGCCGACCGCACCGGTGACGGTGGCCGTGGCGCTGGCGGACAAGCTGGATACGCTTCTCGGATTTTTCGCCATGGGCATGAAGCCCAGCGGATCTAAAGACCCATATGCTCTTCGACGTGCAACGCTTGGAATTATCGCTCTGTTCATTCGGAATGGTATTCGATTTAACCTTCAGATGCTGGATTGGTGGGTAGGAAATTTCTTTCCTCCGCCGCCGGAGCCGACTGAAGCTGATCAGTTAATCGAAGAACTGCAGGCTCGCGATCCCAACTATGGAGTTCGTTGGGAAGGTCAGGATTTCGTATACTACCACGGAGACGTGGAACTGTTCCGCTATCGGCGAGAGTCAGATGACGAAAAGCTCGGGATTTTGTGGGATGGCTTTGCCGATCTGCTCGACTTCTTCGCCGACCGTCTGAAGGTTCAGCAACGCGAAGCCGGCGTCCGCCATGACCTGATCGACGCGGTGTTCGCGCTCGGCGGCGAGGATGATCTCGTTCGCCTGCTCGCGCGCGTGCAGGCGTTGCAGGCCTTCATGGCGACCGACGACGGCGCCAATCTTCTCGCCGGCTACAAGCGCGCGGCGAATATCCTGAAGCAGGCGGGTGAGGTGACCGATGCCGCTGCCGCCACCGCGCCTACCGAAGTCGATGCAACCCTGCTCGCCGCGCTCGATGCCGCCGAACCCGCAGCCTCGGCTGCGGTCGCCGCCGAGCGTTTCACCGATGCCATGGCGGCCCTTGCGACGCTCCGCGCGCCGATCGACGCTTTCTTCGAGGGCGTGATGGTCAACGATCCCGATCCGGCGGTCCGGGCGTATCGCCTGGGCCTGCTCGCCCGATTTACCGGCGCCGTCCACGGCGTCGCCGATTTCTCGAAGATTGAGGGCTGACGCCATGGCTATGCGGCATCCCTTATAGTGCGCGAAGCAAATCTGAATCGACCATAGGGCGTGGCGTCCCTATTTCCCCGCCAACCCTCCTCCCCGGGGCAGCAGGAGCATGACATGACGACGATGGTGCATTTGTTCGGCGGCACGGCCACGACGGCCGAGCGTGCGAAGGAATTGCTGGGCGGCAAGGGCGCGAACCTGGCCGAAATGGCCTCGATCGGGCTGCCGGTGCCGCCGGGCTTCACCATCACCACCGAAGTCTGCACCGCCTATTACGACAATGCGGAGCAGTTCCCCGCCGGTCTGGCCGACGAGGTCGCGAGCGGCATCGCGCATATCGAGGGGCTGACCGGCCGCACCTTCGGCGACCCCGCCAATCCGCTTCTCGTCTCGGTCCGCTCGGGCGCGCGCGTGTCGATGCCGGGGATGATGGACACCGTCCTCAACCTCGGCCTCAACGACCGCACCGTCGCCGGGCTCGCCGAAGCTTCGGGCGACCCGCGCTTCGCGTGGGACAGCTATCGCCGCTTCATCCAGATGTACGCCGACGTCGTCATGGGCCTCGACCATGCGGCGTTCGAGGAAGCGCTGGAAACCGCGAAGGAAGACAAGGGCTTCTATCTCGATACCGAGATGGCGGCAGAGGATTGGCAGGCGCTCGTCATCGAATATCAGGCGATCGTGCAGCGCGAGACCGGCGCGCCCTTCCCGCAGGAGCCGAAGGATCAGCTGTGGGGCGCGATCGGCGCCGTCTTCGCGAGCTGGGAAAGCGACCGCGCGAAAGTCTATCGCCGCCTGAACGCGATCCCCGGCGAATGGGGCACCGCGGTCAATGTGCAGGCGATGGTGTTCGGCAACATGGGCGACACGTCGGCGACCGGCGTCGCCTTCACCCGCGATCCCGCGACCGGCGAGCGCGCCTGGTACGGCGAATGGCTGATCAACGCGCAGGGCGAGGACGTCGTCGCGGGCATCCGCACGCCGCAATATCTGACCCGCGCGGCGCGCGAGAAGGCCGGCGCCAAGCCGCTCAGCATGGAAGAGGCGATGCCCGAAACCTTCGCCGAGCTGGGCAGCGTCTTCGACACGCTCGAAAACCACTATCGCGACATGCAGGACATCGAGTTCACCGTCGAGCGCGGCAAGCTGTGGATGCTCCAGACGCGGAGCGGCAAGCGCACCGCGAAGGCGGCGCTGAAGATCGCGGTCGACATGGCGGCCGAAGGGCTGATCTCCGAGCAGGAAGCGGTGCAGCGCGTCGATCCCGGCGCGCTCGACCAGCTTCTCCATCCGACCCTCGACCCGAAGGCGCCGCGCGACGTGCTCACCAAGGGGCTGCCGGCGAGCCCCGGCGCCGCGTCGGGCGAGATCATGTTCGACGCCGACAGCGCCGAAAAGGCCGCGGGAATGGGCAAGGCGGTGATCCTCGTCCGCATCGAGACGTCGCCCGAGGATATTCACGGCATGCACGCCGCAAAGGGCATCCTGACCGCGCGCGGCGGGATGACCAGCCACGCGGCGGTCGTCGCGCGCGGCATGGGTCGTCCCTGCGTCTCGGGCGCGGGCGGGCTCAGCATCGACGGCGCGGCGCGCGTGCTGCGCGTCGCCGGGCGCGAACTGCGCGAAGGCGACGTCATCACCCTCGACGGCTCGACCGGCGAGGTGATGGCGGGCGAGGTGCCGACGCTGCTTCCCGAACTGGTCGGCGACTTCGGCACGCTGATGGGCTGGGCCGACAAGGTGCGCCGGATGAAGGTCCGCACCAACGCCGAGACCCCCGCCGACGCGCAGGTCGCGCGCGATTTCGGGGCCGAGGGCATCGGGCTTTGCCGCACCGAGCATATGTTCTTCGACGCCGCGCGCATCGCCGCGGTGCGCGAGATGATCCTCGCCGACAGCGAGGATGGCCGCCGCGCCGCGCTCGCCAAGCTGCTGCCCGAGCAGCGTGGCGATTTCGCCGCGATCTTCCGCGTGATGGCGGGCCTGCCGGTCACCATCCGTCTGCTCGACCCGCCGCTGCACGAATTCCTGCCGACGCGCGAAGAGGATTTCGCCGAGGTCGCCGCCGCGGCGGGCGTCGGAATCGAGGCGCTGAAGGCGCGCGCGAGCGAACTGCACGAATTCAACCCGATGCTCGGCCATCGCGGCTGCCGCCTCGGCGTCACCTATCCCGAAATCTACGAGATGCAGGCACGGGCGATCTTCGAGGCGGCATGCGACGTCGCTGCCGAGACCGGCTCCGCGCCGGTTCCCGAAGTGATGATCCCGCTCGTCGCCACGCGCCGCGAATTCGACCTGATGAAGGCGGTCGTCGACGCGGCGGCGAAGGCGGTGTTCGCGGAGAAGGGCCGCGAGATCGCCTATCTGGTCGGCACGATGATCGAACTGCCGCGCGCCGCGCTGATGGCGGGGGAAATCGCGCAGGCGGCCGAATTCTTCAGCTTCGGCACCAACGATCTCACCCAGACCACGCTCGGCGTCAGCCGCGACGACGCGGGCCGCTTCCTGACCCAATATGTCGACAAGGGCATCTTCGTCACCGACCCCTTCGTCAGCATCGATGTCGAGGGTGTCGGCCAGCTGATCGAGATCGCGGCCGAGCGCGGCCGCGGCGCGCGCGCGGGCATCAAGCTCGGTATCTGCGGCGAGCATGGCGGCGATGCGCCGAGCATCCATTTCTGCGAGCGGACCGGTCTCGACTATGTCAGCGCCTCGCCCTACCGCGTTCCGATCGCCCGGCTCGCGGCGGCGCAGGCGGCGTTGAAACGCGGGTGATCGCCGCGGCGGCGCGATCCCCTGTTCGCCGGTCCAAAAAGGCGAAATAGGGGGTTGCGCCCCCCCGCGACTGCCCGTAAAGGCACCGCTCCACGCACCCGTAGCTCAGCTGGATAGAGCACCAGACTACGAATCTGGGGGTCGGACGTTCGAATCGTTCCGGGTGCGCCATTTTCAAACGGCATCGCGAACATCTGGCTCGGCTGCCGGGAAATTATCCCGTTCAGGCTGAACCGGCTCCCACGTCCGCCCTGTTTTGATTGGGGTGGGCCTGGCCTTGCGCAAGGCCAGGGCCCATCCTCCCCTACATGCCGAAGGCTATGCCGACGCGCCCGCCGGTCGAGCCCTTGACGGTGGACCCCGCAAAGCCGCCGCTGATATAGACGCGCGGCGCGGCGCGGACGACCACTGCGCCGGAAAAGCCCTGTTCGCCGCGATAGGTCGCGAGGTTGAACGAGACCGAAACATCGCTGTCCGGCACGATCATCGTACCCCCCAGCGCCATCGCCGTCGCGATGCCGCCGTTGGCCCGCCGGAATCCTTCCGTGGAGACGCTTTCGAGCGCGTGGACGCGGCTGTCCAGTTGCGACACGCCATCGTCGATCGCGGCGATGGCCGATCCGACGTCATGATAGGCGGCTCCCCCGACCATATAGGTCGGCGCGGACATGACTCCGGTTCCCACATCATAGGCCGCCCCGCCGCCCAGCGCGGTCGTGACCGCGGTGGCGGCCCTGTTCACCTGGCCCACATTGACTGCGTCGGTGGCCGCCGTGCCAGCCGCAACGTTGACGACGCGCCGCTCCGCGCCCGCCGCGCCGACCGAGACGACATTGTCCTGATCGGCGACCGACCCGGCGCCCAGCGCCACGGCATTGGTGCCGGTCGCCGACGCCGCATTGCCCAGCGCGACATTGCCGTCGCCTTTCGCGACCGACCGGTTGCCGAGCGCCACCGCGCCGTCGCCGAATGCGGTGTTGTCCGCGCCGATGGCGACGGCCCCGGTGCCGCTCGCGACATTGGGATCGCCGATCGCCACCGCGCCGTTGCCCGACGCCAGTTGCTGAAAGCCGATCGCGACCGCGCTGCCGTCCTCGGCTAGGGAGCCGGCACCGATCGCCACCGCCGCGCCGCTGTCGGCCACGGCGTTGGTGCCGATCGCGACGGTGTTGATCGCATTGCCCTTCGCGCCGAAACCCAAGGCGACCGCCTGAATATCGGAGACGGTCTGAAAGCCGATGGCGACGCCGCCATTGCCGTTGGCCGCGCTCTGCCCGCCCAGCGCGACGCTATCGTTGCCGCTGGCCTCAGCGTAAGTGCCAAGGGCGGTGGAGCCATCGCCAATGGCCTTGGCCATATATCCCGCGGCGGTCGCGCCGTCAGCGCCGGAGGCCGTCGCGGTGCCGAGCGCGGTGCCGTTCGCCTGCGTGACCTCCGCCCCAAATCCCAAGGCCGAGCCATGGTCGGCGGCTCTTGCGTAGTAGCCGAACGCCGCGGCGTATTCGCCGGCGGTGCTGCTGGAGCCGACGGCGACGCCCTTAACGCCGGTCTGCGCGGTGGTGCCGATCGCCGTGCCGTCTTTTTCAGCCCGGCTGTCGGCGCCAAGCGCCATGGCGCTCGCGCCGGCGGCCACGGCGTGGTAGCCGAGCGACGTGCTCGATTCGCCTTGCGCCACGGCAAATCCGCCCACAGCGGTGCCATGGGCGCCGGCGACAGTGGCATAGGAACCCAGCGCGGTATCGCCTTCATTGTTGGCATAGGCGCCGAATCCCAGCGCCGTGCTTACCACGCCGGTTGCGTAGGCTTCGGTGCCCAGCGCCGTTGCGTTCCCCTTGTTGGCATAGGCACCTGCGCCGATCGCGACGCTATTGTCGCCGGTGGCGGTCGCCGTATCGCCGATGGCGGTCGATTTCTCCCCGCTCGCGAGGCTGTTCACGCCGCATTCGGTCGAATTGGCGCCGCTTCCGGCATTGCATTCGGGCGTGGGGTCGGCCCAGGCGGGCGCGGGGAGGGCGAGCGCCAGGGGCGTGGCGGCGAGGAGCAGGGTCGAAATACGCGTCTTGTGCACGGTCAGGGTCTCCTTGTTATGGACCGTGAGATGTGCGTTGAACCGCGCCTTTTCGGCCCGGCGACCCTGTTGCATCGTCTCTCGCGGCGGCTATGTGCCCTTGCCGATTGCCATGCCCGCCGGCGTCCGTCTTGGACGGCGCGGAACACGGCACGGACGGTGCGGAACAATGCCGAAAAACAATTGATGACCGGCGCAACAGGTAAGCCGTCGATCGTTAGTTGTTACTCGCCGTGAAAAACGGGCCGGGATAAGTAGTCGTCCCCATTTTTCCCTATCTGCGATCGACCGCACGGCTTGCCGGCCGGTCTGCCGTCAGTTCAGCAGGGTGCGGATCGCCGGCGAAGCGGCGGCGAGGCCGTCGCGCTCCATTTCGTCGAGCGTGGCGCGCGCCATGGCGCGATAGGGGGCGCCCAGCGCCGGGCAATCGGCGTCGATCGCGGCGAGGTGCCGGGCGATCGTGTCGCCGTCGCCGCGCAGCAGCGGCCCCGACAGCGCGGAAAAGCCGTGCGCCAGACTGTTTTCCAGTGCGGCGCGGACCAGCGGCGCCAGCATCGCCTCGGGCGCGTCGGCGCCTGCGGTGCGCAAGGCCTGCGACGCACCGGCGAGCAATGTCACCAGATGGTTGGCGGCGTGGCAGAGCGCGGCGTGGTAGAGGGTGCGCTGCGCCTCGGCGATCTCGACTGCGGTGCCGCCGAGCCGTTCGATCACCCCACGGGCGCGCGGCAGCGTCGCGGGGTCCGATACCGTGACCGCGAAATGCGCGGCCGCCATCCGCTCGATTTCGGTGCGCGGATTGCCGGTGAAGGTCATCACCGGATGGATCGCCGCGATCTGCGCTCCCGCTGCCGCCAGCGGATCGAGAATCGCCGCGCCGCTGCGGCCGCTGACGTGAAAGACGAAGGGCGCATGCGGAGGCGCCAGATCGCGCGCCAGCTCGGCCGCCATGGCCGCAACCGCGTCGTCCGCGACCGCGATGACGATCAGGTCGCACGCGTCGGCGATCGCGCGCAGGTCGGTGGTGGCCGCGCCGGCAGCCTCTCGGGCGAGCGCCTCGGCCTGCTCCCGCGAGCGGCCCCAGACGAGCGGCGGCAGGTCGGCATACGGAGCAAGCGCCAGCATCAGCGCGTGCGCCACCCGGCCGGTCCCGATGATTCCCAGGCGGCGGCAGAGGCGTTTGTCGGTCATGCGTTCGTCCCTAGCGCGCCGGCGCGCGGGCGGCCATGCCGGATCGGATCATGACGCCGCCATGCAATCCATGCATGGACGCGCGCGGCGCGATCGGCTTATCATCGGCGTCGATCAACGAAAGGGGACAGGGCGGCCATGGCGCACTACGGCGATTTTCAGCACGAGATCTATTTCGGCGGGCTCAGCGGCGTGCTGCCCAAATATCCTGTCGATTTCGCGGGGCTCGAGGCGCGCGCGCAGGCGGCGATGGCGCCGTCGCTGCTCAAATATGTCCAGGGCGGCTGCGGCGACGAGTTCACGCAGGACAGCAATGCCTCGGCCTTTCGGCACTGGGGCATCGTGCCGCGGATGATGGTCGATTGCTCGGTGCGCGACCTGTCGATCGATCTGTTCGGCATGACGCTGCCGACGCCGCTGTTCATGGCGCCCATCGGGGTCACCGGCCTTTGCACGCAGGACGGGCATGGCGACATCGCCGCCGCGCGCGCCGCGGCGCTGACCGGGGTGCCGCTGACCGCCTCGACGCTGTCGAACGATCCGATGGAGGACGTCGCCGCGGCGATGGGCGACACGCCGGGCTTTTTCCAGCTCTATACGCCGAAGGACAAGGACCTGGCCGAGAGCCTCGTCCACCGTGCCGAAGCGGCGGGATACAAGGCGATCATCGTCACGCTCGACACCTGGGTAACGGGCTGGCGACCGCGCGACCTCAACGATTCGAATTTCCCGCAGCTGCGCGGGCACGTCCTGTCCAACTATTGGTCCGACCCCCGCTTCCGCACGATGGTCGGCGGCCCGCCCGAAGAGGATGTGCGCACCGGCGTGATGACCTGGGCGGGCACCTTCGGCAAGGTGCTGACGTGGGACGACATGCCCTGGCTGCGCTCGCTGACCAAACTGCCGATCGTCCTCAAGGGTATCTGCCATCCCGACGATGCCCGCCGCGCGATCGATGGCGGCGCCGACGCCATCTATTGCTCGAACCACGGCGGGCGGCAGGCGAATGGCGGCATCGCCGCGATCGACATGCTGCCCGACGTCGTTGCGGCCGCCGGCAGCACGCCGGTGCTGTTCGATTCGGGGGTCCGGTCGGGCAGCGACGTGGCGAAGGCGCTGGCGCTCGGCGCGACCGCGGTCGGCGTCGGACGGCCGTACAGCTATGGGCTGGCGCTGGGCGGTGCCGAAGGCGCCGCGCATGTGCTGCGCTCGCTGCTGGCCGAGGCCGACCTGCTGATGGCGGTCGACGGCTATCCGACCATCGCCGCGCTGCGCGAAGCCGGGGCGCGGCGTCTGCCCTGACGGCGATGGGGCGTGCCGAACGCGGAACGTCGGTCCCGGCGCGACGGATCGTGCCCGGCCCGCGACCGGCCGCCCCGATCGCCTAACCCTTCCTTTACGACGATCGGATAGACCGGGTTCGGGAAAACGCGGGGGGCGCCATGCGGCCGAAGGCCGCCGAACGGAGTGTCGTGGTGCTCGAAAATCAGAAGATTCGGCCGGCGTCGGTGATCGGACCGATGGGCAGTGAGTTGACGCTGGCGGATTTGCCGAAGCGCAACACGCGGCGTTGGGTCAGCCGCCGCAAGGCGGAGGTGGTCGCCGCCGTCGAGGGCGGACTGATCACGGTCGACGAAGCGTGCGAGCGCTATAATCTCAGCCTTGAGGAGTTCGCCTCGTGGCAGCGGGCCTACGACCGCCTCGGCGTTCGGGCGCTGCGCGCGACGCGCGTCCAATATTATCGGGAGAAGTTCGGCCTCTGACGGCCGACTCCCGGCCGGTGCTCCCTTATAGTCTGTGGGATTCGGGTGTTTGCGGACGCATATGGGCGTGTCCCCGCGAAGGCGGGGACCCAGTGCGGTGGAACGCAAACCCTGATTTCATACGCTCTGGACTCCCGCCTTCGCGGGAGCACGTGGTTTTGCTTTGCGAAAAAACTGAATCCCGAGAGGCCATAGCCCAGCGCCTCAGCCCAGCGGCACGGCCTCGCGGTCGGGCAGGTCGGGCTTCGGTCCGCCGCTTTCGGTATGGCGCTGCAGCACCACCTGGTCGCGCCCTGCGTGCTTCGCTTCATAGAGCGCGTCGTCGGCGATCTTGTACAGCCGCTGGAAATCGCAGGCGGGACGGACCTCGGCGACGCCGATGCTGGCGGTGACGGTCCGGTCGCCCAATGACGCGCTATGGTCGCAGGCGGCGATCTCCCGCCGGACGCTTTCGGCGAAGCGGTCGAGCGCTATGCCCTCCATCCCGATCGTCAGCAGGCCGAATTCCTCGCCGCCAAGGCGCGCGACGGTGCAGATCGAACCTTCCCATCGCGCGATCCGGCGCGCGATCCGGCACAGCACCACATCGCCGATATCGTGGCCATGGACGTCGTTGATCGACTTGAAGCGGTCGATGTCGACCAGCAGCAGCGCCGCCGGCAGGTCGTCCGCGCGCGCGCGGTTGAGTAGCGGCGTCACGCTTTCGATGAACCCGCGGCGGTTGGGAAGGCCGGTCAGCGGGTCGCGGCGCGCCAGTTCGCGCGCCTGCGCCTCGGCCGCGCGTGCGTGATCGCGCTCGATCCGCAGCGAGGCCAGCCGGCGGGTCGCGGCGGCGGACAGCCACAGCGCCTGCCAGGTGGCGGCGAGCAGCACGGCCAGCTTGGAGCCGCCGCCCCAGAAGCCGTTCTCGACATCGACGAGGTGGATGAAGGCGAGCACCGCCATCGGCAGGCACCAGGCAGCGGCGAAATCGCGCGCCTCGATCGAACCGCGCCGCCAGCCCCAGCCAAGGCAGATCGCGACGGCGGCGAGGTTGCCGAGGATGGCGAGGCCCAGCACCTCGCCCCAATAGCCGAGGTCGCCGGACCGCATCAGCGCGAGCGGTATGCCAGCCAGCCCGACGCCGGCCCCGAGCGCCAGCGTTGCCCGGCGCAGCGCGGCGGGAACGCCGCTGCGATCGAGCGCCGTCACCGCGCTCGCGGTGGCGACCGCGATCGCGAGGCAGGCGAGGAAAGTGCAGAGCTGGGCCGAGACGGTGCCCGCCATGAAGGGGAGCAGCGCCAGATGAATCTGCGACCACAGCGTTCCCCACAGAAGCATCGTCGCCGCCCACGCGGCCTGCCAGGCGAGATATTGGCGCCGCACCGCGACGGCGAGCGACAGGCTGTAGATGCCGCTGACGAGCAGGAGCATCAGCGCGGCGCCGGTCGCCGCCGCCATGCCAGCCGCCTGCATACTGCTCTGGTCGCGCGACAGGATATGGGCGCGCACCAGGTCGTGGGCGGCGAGCCGGTCGAAGCGCATCGTGATCGCCGTCACCGACGCGGGGCGGTCCGGTGCCTCGAACACGATCTGCCCGCCCGCCCGCCAATGCGAGCCATAATCGCCCTGCCGGACCTGCTGCCAGCGCACCGCGCCGTCGGCATAGGAAAAGGCGACCGCGAGCCGGTCGAAGCGCGAATGATGCACCATCAGCGCGACCGAACGCTGCCCGCTGGCCCATTGCCGCTGATCGGACCGCAGCCACAAGCTGTCGTGCTGATACCCCGCCGGCGTCCCGCTGCACGAAAAGCGAAGCGTCGACAGGCTGGCGTCCGCCGATTCGATCGGGCTGACGGCATGGCAGAGCGATTGGTTGAGCCGAAGCACCTCCGCGCTCGCGGGCGCGGCGCCGCACAGCGCGGCGAGCGCCGCCACCGCGAGCAGCAGCCGGGCGCAAGCGCGAATCGAAAGGTCCGTCATCGCCTCCATCGCGAACCCTATGGCATCAATGTCTTGGGAAAGCTTTACCAACGGAACGCATGTTGCGTCGACGGGCGTCGTGCGCCATCGCGGATCGCGATCCGCCGCCGGCCGGGCAAGCGAGGACAGGACAAGGGATGACCGAACGCATCGTCGCGATCGATATCGGCGGCACGCACGCGCGCTTCGCGATCGCGGCGATTGCCGCCGGCCGCGTCGTTTCGCTGGGGGAGGCGGTGACGCTGCGCACCGCGGATCATGCGGGGCTGGAGGCCGCGTGGCAGGCGTACGCGCGCCGGCTGGCCGAACCGCTGCCCCGCAGCGCCGCGATCGCCGTCGCGGCGCCGACGCAAGGCGACATCCTGCGCTTCACCAACAATCGCTGGACGATCGGCCGCGATCGAATCGAGGCCGACCTGGGCCTCGATCATTGCCTGTTGCTCAACGACTTCGAAGCGATCGGCCATGCCGTCGGCCAGGCGGGGGAATCCTGGTTCGAACCGCTCGCCGGGCCGGATATTCCGCTCCCCGCGCGCGGCACGATCAGCGTCATCGGCCCCGGCACCGGCCTTGGCGCCGCCTATCTGTGGCGCGACGGCGACGCCTGTCGCGTGCAGGAGGCGCAGGGCGGTCATATCGGCTTCGCGCCCTGCGATGCCGTCGAGGATGCCATCCTCGCGCATTTGCGCCAAAGATACGGCCGCGTCTCGGTCGAGCGCGTCGTGGCGGGGCCAGCCATCGTCGGCATCTATGAAGTGCTCGCCGCGCTCGACGGGCGCGCCGTTCCGCCGCTCGACGATCATGCGCTGTGGGCACGCGCGCTCGGCGCGGAAGACGATCTCGCGGTCGCCGCGGCGGATCGTTTCTGCGCGATGCTCGGCAGCGTCGCGGGCGATCTCGCGCTGGCGCATGGCGCCGGTGGGGTGGTCGTGGCGGGCGGTCTTGGCCTGCGCATCCGCGACCGGCTCGTCCGTTCGGACTTTTCCGGGCGTTTCGCCGACAAGGGGCGGTTTGCCGGGATCATGGCGGCGATCCCGGTCAAGCTGATCACCCATCCGCAGCCGGGGCTGTTCGGCGCCGCCGCTGCTTTCGCGCGCCGCCATGCCGGCGATTCGCGGCGATAAGGCAAAGGCTTGTCGAAGCGTCCCCTTCTTCTTTACACCGCCAGCACACCCATCGAAGGAACCAGACGTCCATGCCATCCGGCCTCTTTGCCCTGCTCGACGACGTCGCCACCATCACCAAGGTTGCGGCGGCGAGCATCGACGATGTCGGCGCCGCGGCGTCGAAGGCGGGAGTGAAGGCGGCGGGCGTGGTCGTCGACGATACGGCGGTGACGCCGCGCTACGTCACCGGCTTCACCCCCGATCGCGAATTGCCGATCATCTGGCGGATCACCAAGGGATCGCTGTTCAACAAGCTGGTGCTGATCCTGCCGGTTCTGCTGCTCCTGTCGACCTTCGCGGAGTGGGCGATCACGCCGCTGCTGATGCTGGGCGGCAGCTATCTGTGTTTCGAAGGCGCGGAAAAGCTGCTTCATGCGTTGCGGAAGGACACGACCAGCCTCGACGAGGACGCGGCGATCGTCGCGGACGCGGATCACGAAGAGCGGATGGTGAAGGGGGCGGTGCGCACCGACTTCATCCTGTCGGCGGAGATCATGGTGATCGCGCTCAACGAGGTGCTCGACGAACATCTCGCGATGCGCGCCGCGACGCTGGCGATCGTCGCCATCGCGATCACCATCGCCGTCTATGGCGTCGTCGGGCTGATCGTGAAGATGGACGACATCGGACTGCACATGGCGCGAAACGGCGGCGCGGCGAGGCGCGCGATCGGGCGCGGGCTGGTGACGCTGATGCCCCGGCTGCTCGCCGCCCTTGCGACGATCGGCACCGCGGCGATGCTGTGGGTCGGCGGCCAGATCGTGCTGCACGGGCTCGATGAATATGGTCTTGGCGCGATCGGCCATGCGCTCCATGATGGCGCGCATGCCGTCGCGGGCGGCCTTCCGGCGGCGGGCGTATGGGAATGGCTGATCAACGCGGCGGGAGCGGGCCTGTTCGGGGTGCTGCTCGGCGGCGCGATCGCCGGGGCGCTGCACGTCGTTCCGGGCAAGCGGGCGGAGCACTGACGGCAAAAGGCGAAAGGCGGCTGGGCGATGCAAGGCGACAATGACGGACTGGCATCCTTCTGGATGCCCTTTACCGCGAACCGCGCCTACAAGGCGCACCCGCGCCAGATCGTCTCGGCGAGCGGCATGCATTACCAGAGCGGCGACGGGCGGACGATCCTAGACGGCACCGCGGGGCTGTGGTGCAGCAACGCCGGACACTGCCGGACCGAAATCGCCGCGGCGATGGCCCGGGCCGCCGCGACACTCGATTTCGCACCGACCTTTCAACTCGGCCACCCCGCCGCCTTCGAACTGGCGCAGCGGCTGGCCGCGCTGATGCCGCCGGGGCTCGACCGCATCTTCTTCACCAACAGCGGTTCGGAATCGGTCGACACCGCGCTCAAGATCGCGCTCGCGGTGCAGCGGGCGCGGGGGCAGGGGACACGCACCCGGCTGATCGGGCGCGAGCGCGGCTACCATGGCGTCGGCTTCGGCGGCATCAGCGTGGGCGGCATCGTCGGCAACCGGCGTGCCTTCGCCCTGCTGCCCGGCGCCGATCATCTGCGCCACACGCACGACCCCGCGCGCAACGCCTTTTCGCGCGGTTTCCCGCCGCATGGCGCCGAACTGGCCGACGACCTCCAGCGTCTCGTCGACCTGCATGGAGCGGAAACGATCGCGGCGGTGATCGTCGAGCCGATGGCAGGGTCGACCGGCGTCCTCGTCCCGCCCGTCGGCTATCTCGAACGGCTGCGCACGATCTGCGACCGCAACGGCATCCTGCTGATCTTCGACGAGGTGATCACCGCCTTCGGGCGCGTCGGCGCGGCGACCGCGGCGCAGGCGTGGGGCGTGACCCCCGACATACTGACGATGGCGAAGGGGCTGACCAACGCCGCCGTCCCGATGGGTGCGGTCGCGGTGAAGCGCGAGTTGCATGACGCGGTGATCGAAAGCGCGCCCGGCGGCATCGAACTGGCCCATGGCTATACCTATTCGGGCCATCCGCTCGCCTGCGCGGCCGGGCTGGCGGCGCTCGACCTCTATGCGCGCGAGGGATTGTTCGAACGGGCCGCCGAACTGGCGCCCTATTGGGAGGCGGCGGCGCACGGCCTGCGGGGACGCCGTCATATCGTCGATATCCGCACCATCGGTCTTGTCGCGGGCATCGAACTAGAACCGCGCCCCGGCGCGCCGACCGCGCGCGCGATGGAACTGTTCCACCGCGCCTTCGACGCCGGTCTGCTGGTCCGCGCGACCGGCGACATCATCGCGCTGTCGCCGCCGCTGATCGTCGAGAAGGCGCAGATCGACCAGATGTTCGGGTTGCTCGGCGAACTGCTCGACACCATCGCCTGAAAACGGCGCGATATCGTGAATTTACCACGCTTTGCGGTCTGCGCCTCGACCCTGTTCCGGATTGGGACAGCGCCGCGATAGGCAAGGCGCGTGAAATCGGCTAAGGGCCTCGCCGCATTCGGCAAATTCCCTTTTCCAGACAGGTTTTCAGAGTGTCCATTGCCTTTCGGCCGCTCGTCGCGACGGCTATTTTCGCGGCATCGCTGGCGGTTCTACCCGCGCTTGCGCAATCCTCGTCACCCATCACCGGCCTCGACGCACTGCGCGAGTGGAATCTTGTCGTTCTCGGCAATCTAGAATCCTCGTCAGAGGTTGAGGGGCGGACCTTCGTCGGCGGCAACCTGTCGGGGAATTCGTCCAACTATGCGATCCGCCCGCTGGCGCAATCGACGTCGGGCCAGCCCGGCCTGACCGTCGTCGGCGACGTCAATGGCGGTCACAAGAATCTGAACAACGGTTCGGGCGCGGTCGTCGGCGGCAATGTGAACAGCGGCTTCAACCTCAACGGCGCGGCGCAGACGGTGAAGGTCGGCGGGACGATCAGCAACACCAACGTCAATCAGAACAAGGTGTTGTCCGGCCTCGGCAACAGCGATCCGGCCTTCGTGGTCGGCCTGCAGCAGCAGAAGGAACAGCTCGTCTCCAGCCTCGACCGGCTGTCGTTCGACATGGGGACGCTGACATCGAACAGCCAGTTCGCCGTCCAGGGCAATCGCGGCGTCTTCACGGCAAAGCCGAATGCCGACGGGCTGGCGGTATTCGAAATCAGTTCGGCCGACCTCGACAAGATCGGCGAAATCCAGTTCGCTCTCAACGGTGCCGACACGGTCGTCGTCAATGTGAGCGGCCGCAACATCCTGCTCAACGACAATTTCATCGGCGGCACCAACAACCTGGGCGAGCATGTGATCTGGAACTTCCCCGATGCCGAGAATATCCGCGTGACGACCGCGTGGGGCGGTTCGATCCTCGCGCCGTCCGCGGATGCGGAAACCGGGAACTACATCCAGGGCTCGGCAGTCTTCGGCAATCTGAAGCAGAATGGCGAGATGCATATCGGCACCTACAAGGGCGGGAATATCGGCACGCCGGGGGGCGGGTCGTCCTCGGGCGGGTCGAGTTCGGGCGGCGATCCGGTTCCGATCCCCGAACCGGGCCTGTGGGGCCTGTTCGCGCTGGGCGTCGGCGGCCTGATCTATGCCCGCCGGTTTCGGCGCCGCCGCGACGGCTGACGACCGCCCCGAAGCGTTTCAGGCGGCGAGCGGAAAGACGACCGACACGCGCGTACCCTTGCCGGGCTCGCTCGCGATGTCGAGCTGGCCGCGATGGCGCTCGGCGATGTGCTTGACGATCGCGAGCCCGAGCCCGGTGCCGCCCACCGAGCGGCTGCGCGCCTCGTCGACGCGGTAGAAGCGCTCGGTCAGGCGGGGCAGGTGGTCGGGCGCGATGCCGTCGCCCTCATCGCTGACCGACAGGCGCACCCGGTCGGCGTCCTCGGGGATCAGCTCGACCGTTACCGGCGTGCCCGCGCGGCCGTATTTCAGCGCATTGGAAATGATGTTGTGCACGAGCTGCGCCAGCTGCGCCTCGTCGCCGAGCACCGGCACCGCGGTGTCGCCGGGCAAGGCAACGATGTCTTTGGGGCGCGCTTCCTCGCTGTCCTGCAACTGCGCGATCGTCGTCCGCACGATCGCTGCAAGATCGACCGGCGTCGTGGGGCGGCGAAAGCGGTCGGCCTCGACCCGCGAGATCGACAGCAGATCGATGACGAGCTGCTGCATCCGCCGCGCCTCGCGTTCGATGATCGACAGGAAGCGGCGGCGCGTCGGCACGTCGGTTTCGCCGGTCAGGTCGTGCAGCGTCTCGACATAGCCGAGGATCGCCGCGAGCGGAGTGCGCAGTTCGTGGCTCGCGTTGGCGACGAAGTCGGACCGCATGCGGTCGGCGGCGTCGATCGCCGACCGGTCGGACAGGAAGATGATGCGGTCGCCCCCCGACAGCTCGGCGATCCGCAGCGTCCAACGCTGGCCCGACCGCGGGAAATCGACAAGGTCGATCGGCGGTGGCGGGCTTGCGCCGTCCGCCGCCGCCAGCCCTTCGGTGGCGGCGGGATGGCGGATCGCGGTCCGGATGTCGGCGCCGACGATATGCCGGCCCAGCAGCCGGACCGCCGCGTCGTTGGCGATGGTGACGACATTGTCGGCGGTTCCGATCAGCGGCTCGCGCTCCTGGTCGGCCCAGCGGGCGAAATCGGGGTGCCGCAACAGCGACGGCGGCGGTGCTTCGGGTTCGGGCGCGCCCGTTCCCCCGTCGAAGTCGGGTGGGGCCCCCGGCACTGCGGCATGGACGATGGCGGCGGCGGCGGCGCCCGCGGCGGCCAGAAGCGTGATGGTCAGGGCATCGCCCCCGGCCAGTCCGGCGAAGATCGCCGCGACGGCGACCAGCGTCAACGCGATGACGAGGCTGGACAGGCGGTCGAACATCGGCACAGCGCCTCGCACGAAGCGCAGGCGCCCGCAAGGCCGTTTGCGCCGGTTACGCTTGCGCCGGCCCCTGTCCCAAAGCGGGATGCCGGATGCGGGGGCCGGTCTTTTGCTTTTCCTCCCGCTCCCTATGGGGTAGGGGCAGAGTATGGAAAACAGCGAGATTCCGGGCCACGAGCCGGCAGATGGCGCCGATAAGGCCGTTCCGACGCGCCGCCGGATGCTGGCGCTCGGCGCCGCGGGCGTCTCCGCCGCGCTGACGATCCGTCCCGCCTTTGCGCAGACCGCCGTGTCGGTGATGAATTGCGAGATACCGGTTCCCGGCCCGACCGGCGCCGGTCGCTATATCGATCCCAACGGCAAGCTCGTCCCGCCGGGGACGAAGGGCGCTTTTCCGGGATCGCCGCGCCCCTTCACGGGTGAACAGGTCAAGCGCGCCTTCCGCGGCCAGACGCTGCCCGGCGCGACCTACGACCAGTCGCAGGCCTATCTGCAATATATCCGGCGCTTGCAGGCGGGACAGAGCGGCTTTACCTGTTTCGCATCCATCCAGATGCCGCGCTGATCGTTGCTTGTCCTGTGGGCGATGATGCTTCGGCCGCATCGCAGACAAAGGGACCGATGTGAAACTCGCTTCGCTCAAAGCCGGCCGCGACGGCCGACTGGTCGTCGTTTCGGACGATCTTGCCTGGTATGCGGACGCCGGAGCGATCGCGCCGACGCTGCAGGCGGCGCTCGACGACTGGGCGGAAGCGGCGCCGCGCCTGAAGGCGCTGGCCGACGACGTCAATCACGAAGCGATCCCGCGCGAACGGTTCCATGAACGCGACGCCGCCTCGCCGTTGCCGCGCGCCTATCAATGGGCCGACGGCAGCGCCTATGTGAACCATGTCGCGCTCGTCCGCCAGGCGCGCGGGGCAGAGATGCCCGAAAGCTTCTGGCACGACCCGCTGATGTATCAGGGCGGCAGCGACGCCTTCCTCGCCCCGCGCGACCCGATCCCGCTCGGCGACCCCGCATGGGGCTGCGACATGGAGGCGGAGGTGGTCGTCGTGACCGACGACGTGCCCGCCGGCATCGATGCGCAGGCGGCCCGCGACAGGATTCTGCTCGTCGGCCTGACCAACGATGTTTCGCTGCGCGGACTGATCCCGCCCGAACTCGCCAAGGGGTTCGGCTTCTTCCAGTCGAAGCCATCGAGCGCGATGTCGCCGGTGTTCGTGACGCCCGATGCGCTCGGCGACCGCTGGCGCGACGGCAAGCTGCACGGCACGCTGTGCGTCGACCTCAACGGCCAGCCGCTCGGCCGCGCCGATGCCGGGGTCGACATGACCTTCGATTTCGGCCGGCTGATCGCCCATGCGGCGCGGACGCGCCATCTGGGCGCCGGGACGATCATCGGGTCGGGAACGGTTTCGAACCGCGATGCCGACGGCGGTCCGGGCAAGCCGATCGCCGAGGGCGGGCTGGGCTACAGCTGCCTTGCCGAGGTGCGGACGGTGGAAACCATCCGCGGCGGCGCGCCGGCGACGCCCTTCATGCAGAAGGGCGACACGGTCCGCATCTGGATGGACGACGAGCGCCACCACAGCATCTTCGGCGCGATCGAACAGACGGTCGCCTGACCGCCGGGGAAGCGGGCGGGCCTGGGCCCGCCCCGCTTTCAGCTTCCGCCGCCCATCGCGCCGGCGAGCGCGTCCTTGAGCGAGCAGGCCGCCGGACCCAGGATCACGATGAACAGGCACGGCAGGATGAACAGGATCAGCGGCACCGTCATGATCGCGGGCAGGCGCGCGGCCTTTTCCTCGGCGCGCATCATGCGCTCGTTGCGGAATTCCGCCGACAGGACGCGCAGCGCGCTGGCCAGCGGGGTGCCGTATTTCTCGGTCTGGATCATGGTCGTGACCACGCCCTTCACCGCTTCCAGATTGACGCGATAGGCCAGATTCTCGAACGCCTGACGACGCTCGGTCAGGAAGCCGAGCTCGATCGAGGTCAGCGCGAATTCCTCGCCCAGTTCGGGATAGGCGCGGCCGAGCTCGCGCGACACGCGCGAGAAGGCGGCGTCGACGGTCAGGCCGGCCTCGGCGCAGATCACCAGCAGGTCGAGCGCGTCGGGAAGCCCCTTGCGGATCGCGTCGGTGCGCTTCTGGCGCTTGTTCTGCACGAACAGGTCGGGCGCCTTGTAGCCGAGGATCAATGCCGCCATGGTAAAGCCCGAACGCTTCATCGGCGTCATGTCGGGCCACATGTCGACGCCATAGATCAGGAAGGCCGCCAGGCCGCCGAGCAGGATCGGCAGCACCAGCCGGCCGAAGATGACGGCCACGGCGAGGTCCTTGGAGCGGATGCCGGCCTGCGCCAGCTTCTGCTGCACATCCTTGATCTGCTCTTCCTGAAGCACCTGCAGCTTGCCGAGGAAGGTCCGCATCCGGTCGGCGGTCTGGTTCTTGCGGACCAACCGCGCGCGGCGCTTCGCGGTCGATGCGGTGATCCCGGCCTTGAGCTGTTCGCGGCGTTCGTTGAGCGCCTTGACGCGCTTCGCCATCGGATCGCGCACGGTCAGCGCGCCATAAATGGCGACGAGCACCGCGAGCACGCCGACGACGGCGAGCATGGTCGCCGCCCAGACGACATCGACGCCCAGAAGCGTCGGGCCCGGCTGGGCTCCGGTGAAGGCGGTGAGGAGGAGGCTGCTGGTCATCGGGTCGGCGTCCTCAAATCTCGAAACTGATCATGCGCGACATGATGAAGGCGCCCAGGCTCATCCAGATCAGCCCGCCCATCCCGGCGATCATCAGCCGCTCCTCGTGGAAGAATCCGCTCAGATATTCGGGGTTCATCATCCAGACGATACCGAACACGAAGAAGGGCAGCGAGCCGACGATATAGGCGGAGGCCTTGGCTTCCGACGACATGGCGCGGATCTTGAGCTTCATCTGCGCGCGCTTGCGCAGCACGTCGGACAGGTTGCCCAGCGTTTCGGCCAGATTGCCGCCGGTCTCGCGCTGGATCGCGATCGTGATGCAGAAGAACTGGAATTCGGGCGTGCCGAGCATGTCGGCCGATTCCTGCAGCGCGGCCTCCATCGTGTTGCCGATGCGGATGCGCTCGATGATTCCGCGGAATTCCTCGCCCACCGGACCGGGCAGTTCCTGGCTGACGACCTGAAAGGTTTCGGTGACCGGCAGGCCCGACCGCAACCCGCGCACCAGCAGGTCGATCGCATCGGGAAAGCGGGTGGTGAACTGGGTCACGCGTTTCTTGATCAGGCGGCCGACGATCATATAGGGCAGGCCGATCCCCGCCAGCAGGCCGAACAGGATCGCCAGCATGAACGGCGCGCGCATGATCAGCATCAGCGCCGCCACGACGACGAACAGGATCATCGTCGCGAACATATATTGGGTGATGTTCCACGTCTTGCCGGTGCGGCGCAGGCGCAGTTCCATCTGCTCGCGGCGCGGCATCAGGCTCGACAGCCGGTTGCTCCCGGCGCTCGACGCCTGGATCGTCTTGCGCATCTGCGCCGCGACCACCGCCTCGGTCGAGGCCGCGTGCCGATCCTTCACC
This sequence comes from Sphingopyxis granuli NBRC 100800, assembly GCF_001591045.1. GTDB lineage: Bacteria > Pseudomonadota > Alphaproteobacteria > Sphingomonadales > Sphingomonadaceae > Sphingopyxis > Sphingopyxis granuli. The sequence goes on from NZ_BCUA01000038.1 coordinate 27,320, forward strand.
GACGCCAACCGCCGCGACTTGGCTTTCCCGGCCGAGGGGCCGCCCAGCAGGACGACAAGCGCCGCGAAAGCCAGAAAGGCGGTGGCGATGATGAGGATCACTGGCAGGTTCATGGTCGGATTCGTCCGGTTGAGGGGTGTCGCGCCGGCCGCCGAAGCGGCCGCTTCACCCCCTTATTTCGCGCCCTTTTTCGCCATCAGATTGCCGATGCCGCCCAGCTTGCCGAGCAGCGATCCGCTGGCCGCGTCCTTCGCGCCGCCCTTCGCGGCCGGCGCCGCGACCTCCTCGCCGTCGCCATCGGCGCCGTCGAGGATCAGGCGCATCAGATTGGTCCACGCCTGCGCGCCCTTGGTGCCCTTGCAGATTTCCGCATAGGACTTGCCGAGCTTCGCCGCCTGGCTGACCAGCTTCGGATCGAAGGGGATGACGATGTCGATCGACCGCTCGATCGACGATTCGAATTCCTTGCGCGACAGTTCGCCGATCGCGCTCTGGAACTTGTTCGCGACCAGGATCACCCGCGCCGCGGGGATGTTCTGCTTGAACCAGGACAGCAGGCGGATCGTGTCGCGCGCCGAGGCGAGCGTCACGTCGCTGACCAGCAGGATCGTGCCGGCTTCCGACACCAGGTGCGGGAAGGGGATCAGCACGTGCCGCGGGATGTCGACGATCGTCATCTCGAAGGCGCCGCGCAATTCCTCCTCGAGCTGGAAGAAGGCCGACCCGTCGGTCATCACCGGCTGGTGGATCGGCGCCTCGGCCGACAGCAGGCTCAGCTTGTCCGACGCGCGCACCATCGCGCGCTCGATGAACAGGCCGTCGATGCGGCTCGGATTGTCGATCGCGTCGATCAGGCCGCGCCCCGGCTCGAGGTCGAGCGTCAGCGCGCCGGTGCCGAAATGGACGTCGAGGTCGAGCAGCGCGGTCTGGCGGCCGGCCTGCTCGCTCATCACCCAGGCAAGCGAGGTGGATACCAGCGACGCGCCGACGCCGCCGCGCACCCCGACCACCGCCGTCATGTGGTGCGGCTTGTCGTCGTGCACGTCGCCATGCTTGGGCGCGGTCAGCATCGCCTGCGCCATCGCCAGCGATTCGCGGACCTGATCGAGCGACAGCGGCTTCAGCAGATAGTCCTGGATGCCGCTCGACAGCAGGTCGCGATACAGGCGGACGTCGTTGACCTGCCCGGCGGCGATCACCACCGTTCCGGGCTCGCACACTTCGGCCAGCGCGTTGATGTCGTTGATCGGATCGCCCGATTCGGACATGTCGACGAACAGGATGTTCGGGCTTGCCGACACCGACAGCGACTGCACCGCGTTGCGCAGGCCGCCCTTGTTGCACTTCTCGATCGGCCAGCCCATGTCGCCCGCGGCGACGCGGATCAGCTCCAGCGTATCGTCGTCGCAGACGAAGGCGTTGAACGGGTCGCGCAGCCCCGCGGCTTTGAAGGGAGCGTTCACTTGGCACCTCCGTTGCTGGTCGACTGACCGCGCAGTTCGCCCGCGCCGGTCTGCGGCTTCTCGCGATAGGTCTTGATCGCCTTGGTCGCGGCGGCCGGGTCGCTGCGGTCGTTCGACGCGCCCTTGATCAGGTCGTTCGGGTCGGCGACCATCGCGGCGAGATTGCTGTTGGTCGCGCAGCCATAGTTGGACGAGGTCGCGTTGGTCGGGTTGATCGAATAGTTGCTCGCCCAGTCGGGACAGCCCGGAACATGCGCGCTCGCCCGCGTGATCACGACGCGCAGATGGCCGGGGGCGACCGATCCTTCGGTCACCGGGGCCTCTCGGCTCAGCAGCAGCCCGCGCTTCTCGACGATCGAGCGCACCGTGGCCTGCGCCGCCGCGGCGCCATAGGTCGAGGAATCCTCGACCGCGATGCGGTCGCCATAACGCGCGCCCATCGCGTCGAGCCAGCCTTCGAGGCGGCCCTGCTCGCTGGGCGGCAGATCGCCGTTCGTCGCCGCGACGTCGAAATGATAGGTGGCGTTGCGCACCAGCGGCTGGTGGACCGATTCGAGGCTGCGGTTGCTGTAGGCCGAGCCGGTGCATCCGGCCAGCGCGGTCGCCAGTCCCAGGGCGGTCAGAGTTGCGATCTTCTTCATCACTTTAGCTCCTGAAAACCAGCGCCTTACTTGCTGAGGCTGAAACCGGGCGAAACGTCGCCGCTGCCGCGCGGGCGGGTGGCGTCGCCGGGCGCGCCGTCGAGCTGCGGCTTGGGACGGTCGCCGCCGGTGACGCCGTCGCTCGATTTGCCGAGCAGCAGCCGCGACGCATCGTCGGAGACGCGGAAGGCGTCGGTCGGCAGCTTGATCTCGTTCGCCGAAACCGGATTCACCAGATAGGGGGTCACGACGATCACCAGCTCGGTTTCGCCGCGGCGGAAGCTGTCCGACTTGAACAGGCTGCCCAGGATCGGCACGTCGCCGAGGCCGGGAACCTTGTCGATCGCGCCGACCGAACGATTGTTCATCAGTCCCGCGATCATGAAGCTTTCGCCCGAACCCAGCTCGACGGTCGTTTCGGCACGACGCACGGTGAGCGCCGGAACCTGGAACCCGTCGAGTTCGATCGCGCCGTCGGTCGTCAGTTCGGATACTTCCGGCCGCACGCGCAGGCTGATCCGGCCGTTCGACAGCACGGTCGGCGTGTAGGCGAGGCTGACGCCATATTTGCGATATTCGATCGTCGTTCCGGCGAAGTTGCCGGGGATCGGGACCGGATATTCGCCGCCCGCCAGGAAGTCGGCGGTCTCGCCGGAAATCGCGGTCAGATTGGGCTGGGCGAGCGTGGCGACCATCCCCGAGCGTTCGCCGAGGTCGAGCGAAGCGATCAGGTCGACGCCGAACAGCCGTCCGGCGGCCGCCAAGCTGTTGATGCCGGTGGGCGTCTCGACCGTGTAGCTGGTCGATCCGTCGGGATTGGTGGTGATCGTGCCGGCCTTGCGCCCCCTGAACACGCCGCCCAGGAAGCCACCCGTCATGTCGCGCGTCAGCAGGTTGCCGCTCATCTCCTTGACCAGCGAGCGGTTCACCTCGGCGATCCGCACCTGCAGATTGACCTGCAGCGGCGTCGCCGTGCGCAGGCGCGACAGCACCTTGGTCTGTTCGCCGACGAACGCCTGCACCAGCCGCTCGGCCTCGGCCGCGTCGTCGGGCGACTGGACGGTGCCGGTCAGCAGGACGAAGCCGTTCATCGTGTTCGCCGCGATCTTCGCGTCGGGCATCGCCAGCGTCAGCATCTGGTCGATCGTCTCGATATTGTTGCCGACCCGCGCGACCGTCGAATAGACGACGCGGCCGCCGGCGTCGGTCGCATAGATGCTCGTCTCGCCCGGCGCCTTTCCGAAGATGTAGAGCTGGCGGTTCGACCGCACCTGCACGTCGGCGACCTTGTCGTCGGCGACGAAGACGTCGGCCATCGGGGCGGGCAGGTTGATCAGGCGCCCGCGGCCGACCGACAGGTCGATGCTGCTGCTGGCATTCTGTGTCGCCTGCGCGGTTGCGGGCTGCGACGGGGCGGCGGCCAGGGTTGCCGCGACCAGGCCGACGGCCAGGGTGCGGGCGAGCGCCGCTGCCTTGAAATTGGCTTTGCTGTTCATCTTACTTACCCCCAACCGGAACTTCGGTGGTCTTGTCGCCGCGCGTCACGCGGACGACAGGGCCCCGCGGTGCGGCCTGAGCCGTGCCCCCGTATGCCGCTGCCGGCGTGTCCGCCATCGACTGCTGCTGCGGCTGGCGCGGCGCCGTGACACGACCCCGGACCGGCACCCAGAAGCGCGAGACGTCGCCGCCGGTGGTGGCCGACGAGCGGCTGGCGGTCGGACGCGCGGCGGCTTCGGCCAGCATCTTGCGTTCGGCGACGGTGCCGCCCTTGGCCGGCACGTCGATCTCGCCCGACGCGATCGCCGATTCGAGGTCGCCGGTGCTTTCGGCCAGCGGACGCAGCGCCAGCGACAGCCGGCCCATGTTCTGGGCGACGGCGATCTTCTCCGCGATCTCGGGCGTCGCCTCGAGCGTCACCGAGCCGAAGGTGCGGACCGGCGTCTTGCCCGTCTCGTCCTCGGCATCGTAGCGCTGGTCGGTCGCCAGGACGCGCACGTTGCGCACGATCGTCTCTGCGGTGAAGAGCTGGTCGTCGGGATAGGCGCTGCCTTCCTTGACCGAAATCTCCTGCGACAGCAGCACGTCGACGCGGTCGCCCGGAAAGACGAAGCCGGCGACGCCCTGTTCCTGCGACACCTTCACCGTGACGGCGCGCATGCCCGGGCCGAGCGCCGCGGCCAGGAAGCCGCGGTCGTCGGGGTGGACGAGCGCGCCCTGCGTCAGCGGCTGGCCCGCGGTGATCGGATAGCGCACCACGGTGCCGACCAGCGTGTTGACGTCGGTCTTGTCCTTCAGGAAATAGGCCTTCTCGACCAGTTCGGTCGGCCACGGCTGAAAACGGAAGCTGTCGGGGCCGATGATCGTGCCCACCGGCAGTTGCCGCGTTGCGACCAGGATCATCGGGCCGGAAATTTCCGGCGCCGCCGCCGCGCGGGCGGGCGGGGTCGAAGACCCGCGCATCATCAGATTGACTCCGAACGCCGCACTGACCGCAATGACCAGCGCGCCGACGATCAGCATAATCTTTCGCGTATCCATGACGATTTTTCGCCCTCCTGCACCCACCAGAAACGGCTGTGCCTACCCTCAGGCCGATCCGATAAACTGAAACTGGTTAAGATAGTGTTGGTGAAGCGCCCAAAGTCCGGCCGCCGCGATCGCGACCCCATAGGGGACCTCGACCGGCTTGCCCGACGGGCGCAGCTTGATGTGAACGAGCATGATCGCGGACAGCAGGCCGCCGCCCAGTGCCATGACGGTCAGCATGGGAACGAACAGCGGCAACGGAATCCACAGCATCACCGCGCCGATCATCTTGACGTCGCCGCCGCCCATCGCGCCGATGGCGAACAGCCCGGCGAACAGCAGGAATACCGCGAAGGCGGCGCCGAACTGGATCGGAATGTCGGGCCACAGCGACAGGCCGCTCGCGATCCAGAAGGGAATGGCGAGCAGCGCGATCGTGCCGTTCAGCCCGTTCGAGATCGACCGCGACCGCAGGTCGCTGACCGCGGCGGCGATCATCAGCGCGGCGAGCAATGCCATCAGGCCAAAAGCGATCGAGCTACGGTCCATGGCCCCGTCCCTTAAGCATGATGGCTTACCAAAGCGTAACCATGTGCAGAGCTGCGGTTCATTGGGCCCGCCGCTTGCATTCCGCCGTCCAGCCGATATGCGCGGCTGCATGACCGCTGCTTTCCCTTCCGCAACCGATGTTCTCATCGTCGGGGCAGGCATGGCGGGAAGCGGGCTGGCGGCGGCGCTCGCGCCCCATCGCCGGGTGCTGATGATCGAGGCGGAGGACGCGCCCGGCTATCATGCGACGGGGCGGTCGGCGGCCTTCTGGCAGCAAAGCTACGGCGGGCCGGACGTCCAGCCGCTCACCGCCGCCTCGTTCGAGGCGCTCGCGCATCCCGACCCGGCTTTTTCGGAGCGGCCGTTCCTGCTGCCGCGCTCCTCGCTGATCGTCGGCCGCACCGAAGAGGCGCCGATTGTGGATGCGTTCATCGCCACCTTCGCCGCGCGCGGCGTCGATGTCGCGCCGCTGGAGGCGGCCGAACTCGCGGCGCGGGTGCCGGGCCTGCGCGCCGGGTGGACCGCGGCCGCGTCCGAACCCTCGTGCCGCGACATCGATGTCGCGGCGCTGCATGCGGCGTGCCTGCGCGCGGCGCGGCGGGGCGGGGCGATGCTGGCGACGCGTGCGCCGCTGATCGCTGCGCGCCGCGAAGCCGACGGCTGGACGGTCGAGACCGGGCGGGGGACCGTGCGCGCCGCGGTGATCGTCAATGCCGCCGGGGCGTGGGCGGATCGCGTCGCGGCCGCCTGCGGCGCGGCGCCGACGGGCATCCGGCCCTATCGCCGCACCATGGCGCAGGTCCGGCTGGGCGCACCGGTTCCGGCCGCGCTGCCGCTGATCGTCCATGTCGGCGGCGATTTCTATTTCAAGGGCGCGGGCGAGGGACGCATCTGGCTGAGCCCGCACGACGAAACGCCGTCGCCCCCCGGCGATGCCGCGCCCGAGGATATCGACGTCGCGCTCGCGATCGCGCGATTGCAGGCGGTGGTCGACTGGCCGGTCGCGGCGGTCGAGCGCAAATGGGCCGGCCTGCGCAGCTTCGCGCCCGATCGCCTGCCGGTCTTCGGGGCCGACCCGCATGTTCCGGGCTTCGTCTGGTGCGCGGGGCAGGGCGGTTTCGGCATCCAGACCGCGCCCGCGATCAGCGCCCTGCTCGCCGCCGCACTCGGCGCGCCGATGCCGGGTGGAGCGATCGGCGCGATCGATCCCGCCGCCTTTTCGCCCGCGCGCTTCGCCTGACCGCAACGCGCCCTTGCAACGCGAAACGGGCGGCTTACCATGACCTGGCCGCCGCGAGCCGGCGGCACCCCGAAACGCGGAGGACCCGATGGCGCATTATTTCGAGATCAAGAAGAACAAGAAGGGCGAGTTCGTCGCCTATTTCAAATATAACAGCGAGCCGATCTTCTGGACCGAAGGCTATACCAGCAAGGCCTCGGCCAAAAATGCGATCGAGTCGATCCTGAAGAACGGCCCGGGCGCCGAGGTTCGCGAGGCCGAATAGGGACGCCGAACAGGGGAAGCGCGCGCGGGCGTTCAGCGCGCCCGCGCAACCTCCAGCGCCGCGTCGCTCGCCAGCCGGTCGGCCAGTTCATTGTCGCCGTGCCCGGCGTGGCCCTTGACCCACAGCCATTCGATGCGATGGCGTTTCGCCTCGCTCAGCAGCCTTTGCCACAGGTCGGCATTGGCGACGGGTTTCTTCGCGGCGGTCTTCCAGCCGTTCTTCTGCCAGCCGTGCACCCATTTGGTGATGCCGTCGCGGACATAGACGCTGTCGGTCGACAGCTCGATGTTGCAGCTTCGCCTGAGCGCGGCGAGCGCCTCGATCGCGGCCATCAGCTCCATGCGGTTGTTCGTCGTATCGGGTTCGCCGCCCGCCAGCGTCTTCACCGCATCGCCCCAGCGCAGCACCGCGCCCCAGCCGCCGGGCCCGGGATTGCCCTTGCACGCGCCGTCGGTGGCGATGACGACCGTCCGCGTGTCGTTCATGCCGCGAACAGCGCCGCGGCGTCATGCGCCTGATAGCGGCGCAGGCGGGCGAGGAGCGGGGCCGGGTCCTTGCGGGTGACCAGCGCGTCGGCGGGGGTATGGACCCAGTCGTGCGCGCGGGTCAGCAGGAAGCGCAGCGCCGCGCCGCGCGCGAGCAGCGGCAGCGCCGCGACCTCGGCGTCGGTCAGCGCGATCTCGCGGGCATAGCCGCGCATCAGCGCCTGCGCGCGCGCCGGGTCGCAATGGCGGCCATCGTCGGAGAATGTCCATGAGGCATGCGTGACCGCGAGGTCATAGGCGCGGAAATCGCTCGCCGCGAAATAGAAGTCGATCAACCCCGTCACCCGGTCGCCCAGCATCAGCACATTGTCGGGAAACAGGTCGGCATGGATCACATGCGCGGGCAGATCGCCCGGCCAGTGGGCATCGAGGAAAGCGAGCTCTGCGTCGACCAGATCCTGCAAACCCGAAATCACCGCGTCGAGGTCGCCGGTCGCCTCGGCGATGGCGCGCCAGTGGCGATGGCCCATGCTGTTCTCGCGCCCGCCGGGGAAGCTGGCGGCCGCGCGGTGCATCGCGCCGAGCGCCGCGCCGACCGCCTCGCACTGGCTCGGCATCGGATGGCTCGGCGAGATGCCGGGCAGGAACTGGATGATGCACGCGGCGCGGTCCGAAATCCGCTGGATCGCCTCGCCGTCGCGGTCGCGGATCATCGCCGGAACCGGGCAGCCATGATCGGCAAGATGGCCGAGCAGGTCGACGAAGAAGGGCAGGTCGCCCGCCTGCACCCGCTTTTCATAGAGGGTCAGGATGAAACGGCCGTCCGTCGTCTCGAGCAGGAAATTGCTGTTCTCGACCCCTTCGGCGATGCCCTTGCACGACACGACGGTGCCGATGGCGTAGCGGGCGACCAGCGCGGCGAGGTCGTCGGGGTCGACGTGCGTGTAAACGGCCATCGGGCTTTGGTCCTTATGCCGCCGGTTCGAGCCCGCGGGGCAGCTTGAACACCATATTCTCCTCCGCGGACACGATCGTCTGCTCGGCGATCGGGCGGTGGGCGGCTACGGCGTCGATGACTTCGCGGACCAGCGTTTCGGGCGCGCTGGCGCCGGCGGTGATCCCCAGCGTGGCGATGTCGGCCAGCCACGCGGGGTCGATGTCCACCCCGCGCTGGATCAGGTGCGCCGGGGTGCCGAGCCGTTCGGCGACCTCGACGAGCCGCAGGCTGTTCGAACTGTTCGGGGCGCCGATCACGATCACCCGGTCGCAACGCGGCGCGATTGCCTTCACCGCGTCCTGCCGGTTCGATGTCGCATAGCAGATATCCTCGCCGCGCGGACCCTGGATCGACGGAAAACGGTGGCGCAGCGCGGCGACGACGCTGGCGGTATCGTCGACCGACAGCGTCGTCTGGGTCAGGAAGGCCAGCTTGTCGGGATCGGGCGGCGTCAGCGTCGCGACGTCGTCGACCGATTCGACCAGCGTCATCGCGCCTTCGGGAAGCTGCCCCAGCGTGCCGATCACCTCGGGATGGCCGGCGTGGCCGATGAAGATGATGTGGCGCCCCGCCTCGTTCGCGCGCTCGGCCTGACGGTGGACCTTGGACACCAGCGGACAGGTGGCGTCGATATAGTCGAGCCCGCGCGCTTCGGCCTTTTCGGGCACTGCCTTGGGAACGCCGTGGGCGCTGAATACCACCGGCACGCCGTCGGGAACCTGGCTCAGCGATTCGACGAAAATCGCGCCCTTCGCCTTCAGCGCGTCGACGACATAGCGATTGTGGACGATCTCGTGCCGGACATAGACGGGCGCGCCATAGCGTTCGATCGCCAGTTCGACGATGCGGATCGCGCGATCGACGCCGGCGCAGAAACCGTGCGGAGCGGCGACCAGAACGGTCAGTTCGGCGCGGCCCGGCGTCAGGGGGGAAAGGGCGTTCATGGTGCGCGCGCTCTAGCGCAGCAGGCGCCATGCGGTAAAGCTCCCCGTTGCGCCGCGTTCATCGCACCGATAAGAAGCGGCGCGCATAGAGCATTCTCTAGGGTCAGGACCCATGAATTG
>NZ_BCUA01000039.1 GCF_001591045.1 Sphingopyxis granuli NBRC 100800
ATTCCATTCGATGTCATCACGGTCTAGCCGCAGCAGGCGGGCAGATGCGACGCCGCCAGCCCATGAGCGGCGGTTCCGAATCATGCCATCGCTAAAAGGACACCCCCAGCGACAGCACCACGCCCGCGTCATAATATTTGTCGATCGCCTTCACCCCGGTCTTGGGAATGTCGGTATCGACATATTTGATCCCCGCGGTGATCGGGCCGAAGCTCGCCGATGCACCGATCGACCAGTCCCAATAATGCCCCCCCGGCGCGAATGCCCCGAGCGCGCCGTCGGTATAGCCGACCGATCCCGACAGCGTGACCGGCGTCGTCGGGATGCCCGCCGCGAGGTCGAACCGCAGATAGAGATTGTCGTCGTTGCCGAGCGCGGCCTGGCTCCACGCATAGCCGAGCGTGCCCGTCGCCTCGACCGGCCCCAGCGTGTGCGACAACCGGCCGATCGCCTCCACATAGTCCGACGGCCCCGCCGCCTTGCGTCCGTCGGGATACCAGTAATAGGTCAGCCCGACGTCGACTTCGGTCCCCGACGCGATCTCGGTCGCATAGCCGCCGTAGATATTGGCCTCGATCTCGCCATAGGTCGGCGTGTCCTCGATATTCGATCCCCAGGCGCCGATATAGAGGCCGCTGTCGTGGCTGATCGTGACGCTCGGCTGGATCGCGACGTCGCCGCCCGATTCCGACAGGCCGCGAAACCGATAATCGGAGACGAGATCGACGCTGCCCGAAACGGCGATCGGGCCGACACCGATACCGCGGTCCTGCGCGAGAGCCGGCGTCGCGAAGGCGGCCAGAGCGATGAACGCAGTAGCGCCGAACGCGGCCAGGCCTGCTGTGCGGTGTCGTGTCATGGATGTCCCTTTTTTTCGATTATCGCCTGTTCCGTCCCTTCGGCGGCGCCGAAAGAGCCGCTTTTCCGGCGCGGCACAAGGTGCAACCGGCCGCGCCGGTCGCGGATCGCGCCCGGCTGTGTCTTTCGCGTCACAGCGCCGTCCTCTTCCACGAGCCTTTGCCAAGCGGGCGCCGGAGGGCTAAGGAGCGGCAGCCCCTCCACTATCGAGCAACAGCCATGAGCGATCATAATCCCGGCCTGCGTCCCTGGCGCGACATCGCGCGGCGCGCGTGTCGGCAGATCATGGTCGGCACCGTCCCCGTCGGGGGCGACGCGCCGATCACCGTGCAGACGATGACCAACACGCTGACCAGCGACGCGGTGGCGACGATCGACCAGATCCGCCGCTGCGAAGAGGCGGGCGCCGACCTGATCCGCGTGTCCTGCCCCGACACCGACTCGACCGCGGCGCTGGGCCAGATCGTCCGCGCCTCGCGCATCCCGATCGTCGCCGACATCCATTTCCACTACAAGCGCGCGCTCGAGGCCGCCGACGCGGGCGCGGCGTGTCTGCGCATCAACCCCGGCAACATCGGATCGTCGGAACGCGTCGGCGAGGTCGTGCGCGCCGCCAAGGCGAACGGCTGCGCGATCCGCATCGGCGTCAACGCCGGCAGCCTGGAAAAGGACCTGCTCGAAAAATATGGCGAGCCCTGCCCCGAGGCGCTCGTCGAAAGCGCGCTCGACCATATCAAGCTGCTCCAGGACCATGATTTCCACGAATATAAGGTCGCGGTGAAGGCAAGCGACGTCTTCCTTGCCGTCGCATCCTATATGCAGCTTGCCGAAGCGGTCGACTGTCCGCTGCACCTCGGCATCACCGAGGCGGGCGGGCTGATCGGTGGCACGGTGAAAAGCGCGCTCGGGATCGGCAACCTGCTGTGGGCGGGCATCGGCGACACGATCCGCGTCAGCCTGTCGGCCGAACCCGAGGAAGAGGTGCGCGTCGGCTATGAAATCCTGAAATCGCTGGGCCTGCGCACCCGCGGCGTGCGCGTCGTGTCCTGTCCCAGCTGCGCGCGGCAGGGCTTCGACGTCATCCGCACCGTGCAGAAGCTCGAAGAGGCGCTCCAGCACATCAAGACCCCGATGTCGCTGTCGGTCCTCGGCTGCGTCGTCAACGGGCCGGGAGAGGCGCGCGAGACCGACATCGGCATCACCGGCGGCGGCCACGGCAAACATATGGTCTACCTGTCGGGCGTCACCGACCACCATGTCGAAGACGCCGACATGATCGCGCACATCGTCCAGCTCGTCGAAGCGAAGGCGGCGGAGATCGAGGCGGGCAGCTCGGTGAGCATGGACAAGCTGCACGGCAAGGCGGCGTAGGTCTCTTGTTGCTATTTGGGTCCCGTGATACCTTGATATACCCAAGGAGCACATCATGTCCTATCATGCCAAGCTGATCAAGGGCGGCAAGATCGTCATTCCCGCGGAACTGCGCCGCGAACTGGGATTGAAGGACGGCGATCAACTGGTCATCGAGCGGATGGGCGGCAGCCTGACGATCAAGACCTATGCACAGATGGTGCGCGAGGTGCAGGCGGAGATCAAGCGGCTGGTCGGCCCCTATGAGGGATCGCTGGTCGACGAATTGATCGCCGATCGGCGAGCGGAGGCGGCGGCCGAAGATCGCCGGCCATGACCACCGTCCTCGATGCATCGGCCATCCTCGCGCTTCTTCTGGACGAGACGGGCAGCAATATCGTGCTGGATCAACTCGCCGATGCCCACCTGTCGACCGTCAACATGAGCGAAGCGATCGCCAAACTGGCCGAACGCGGAATCGGGACCGGGCAAGTGCGCCGGCAAATCGAACGGCTGGAGCTTCATATCCATGATTTCGACGCCGATCAGGCCGAACGTGCAGCCGCACTGCGGCCGCTCACGAAGCCGTTCGGCCTGTCGCTCGGCGACCGCGCCTGCCTTGCATTGGCTCAGCGCCTCGGGGTTCCGGTTCTGACCTCGGACCGCCGCATGGCAGACGCGGCCCCGGCCGCCGATCTTCAAATCGACACGATCCGGTAACCTATGACCCTTTCGATCCGTCCCGCAAAACCCGCGGACCTGCCGCTGATCGCCGCGCTCATCCGCGCGCTCGCCGATTATGAAAAGCTCGCCGACGAAGTGCGCTTCGACGAAGCGACGCTCGGCGAGCATCTCTTCGGCCCGCATCCGCATGCCGAGGTGGTGATCGGCGAAGTCGACGGACAGCCGCAGGGTTTTGCGCTTTTCTTCCACAATTTCTCGACTTTCGAAGGAAAGCCCGGCCTTTATCTCGAAGACCTGTTCGTCCGCCCGGAGGCGCGCGGAGCGGGGCTCGGCAAGGCGCTGCTCGCGCATCTGGCAAAGCTTTGCGTCGCGCGCGGCTGCGCACGGCTCGAATGGTCGGTGCTCGACTGGAACGCACCGGCCATCGGCTTTTACGAAAGCCTCGGCGCGCGGATGATGGACGAATGGACGGTGATGCGCGTCGACGGCGCCGCGCTCCCGGCACTCGCGGCGGCGTGAGGCCGGAGTCGGCGCGGGCGCCCTACCGATAGGCCTCGGCCATCCGCTCGGCGCGGCCGCGGTCGAGCGACAGCAGCACCAGGTCGTGCAGCGCGCCGTCGGCGTCGCGGACATGATCGCGCAGCAACGCCTCGGCGCGAAAGCCCGCTTCCTCGAACAGGGTGATCGCACCGCGCTGATCGGGGGTCATGTAGGCGACCAGCTTGGCCGCGCCGCGCTCGCCGGCCAGCACGATGCAGCGGTCGAGAAGCTGCCGCCCCAACCCGCGTCCGCGCCATTCGGGCGCGACGAGCAGCCGCACCTCGGCGACGTGCGGCGACCAGCCGAGCGGATCGGCGAGCAGCGCCGCCGTCGCGACCACCTGTTCCCCGTCGGTCGCGACGAGGCTTGGCATCGTGTCGCCCGCCGCCGCCGCCAGCCACGCCGACACGACCCGCTCGTTGCGGATGTCGCGTGCCAGGAACAGCAGGTCGTGCGCGGGCACCGCCGCGGCGAAGCGCAGGATGGCCGGGCCGTCGCCGGGCTCCAGTTCGCGGATCGTCGCTTCGCTCATACGCTTTTCTCGCCCAGCCATTCGTCGACCATCGGCCACATGCGGCGCACCGCATTGGCGCCGGCGATCAGGCTGACATGCCCGCCCTTCAATTCCACCTGGTTCTTCTCCTGCGACCCTACCATCTCGATCAGCGGCGCCGATGCCGGTGGCGGCACGATATGATCGTGCTGCGCGGTGATGTGCAGATAGGGCGCGGCGATCGCGCCGAGGTCGACCGGCCGCCCCGCGACCGTCATCGTCCCCGCTATCAGCGCATTGTCCCACATCAGCGTCTTGGTCATGTCGCGGAAATATTCGCCGGGAAGCGGCAGCGCATCCATGCCCCAGCGGTCGAACATCCGGTGCGCCTTGACGAATTCATCGTCCCACAGATTATCGTAGAGCCGGATATTGCCCGCGACCCGCTGCGCCGGGCGCAGCATTTCGAAACTGGTCATGATCAGGTCGCTCGGCACGTTGCCGACCGTATCGACCAGCCGGTCGACGTCGAAGAAACTCTTGTCGGACCACGCCTGGAACTGCGGCATGTGGCGGAAGTCGACCGGCGTCGTGAAGGTGACGAGGTTCGCCGGACCCGCCGCCCCGGCGGTTGCCGCCCACAGCAGCGACAACAGCCCGCCGGCGCAATAGCCGACAACGCTGACGTCCGATTCGCCTGTCACCGCGCGGACGCGCTGCACCGCACTCGGCAGGAAATCGAGCACATAGTCGGCGATCCCGACCGTTTTCTCCTCGGGGCGCGGGGCGTCCCAGTCGACCATGAAGACGTCGTAACCCGCCTTCAGCAGGAACTCGACGAAGCTCTGCCCCGGCGCCATGTCGAAGATATAGCCGCGGTTGGTCGGCGCCATCACCAGCATCAGCGGCATGCGGTAGATCTCGTCGACCAATGGGCGGTAGTGATAGAGACGAAAGGTGCCGCGCGAAATCAGCACGTCCTTGCCGCTGCTCCCCACGACCGGCGCGGGGGAGCCAAGATATTCGACTCCCTTGATATTGCGCAGCATCGCGCGCTCGAACTCGCGCCGCGCGGCGGCAAAGGGGTCCGCGTCGGCCTGCGCCGCGGCCCCGCCGGTCATTTCGTCTTACCGGGCTTGCGCGTCCGGGCGGGCTTCGGCGTCCCGTCGGCGGGCTGGCCGCCGCTTGCGAGCAGCGTCTCGATGCGCGCCACCGCCGCCTCGATCGCGCCGATCCGCGCGCCCAGATCCTCGATATCGGCCTTGCTCGGCATCTGGATCGCGTCGAGCGCCTTCAGCATGCCGTCCTTCATCTGCGCCTGCATCGCGACCTTGGCGTTGTTCAGGCCGTTCATCGCCTGCGCCGCCTCTTTCTGCTGGAGGAACTTGGCGCCGAACTCGTTCGCCATCTTTTCCCAATTGCCCAGCATGTCGCGATAGGCATCCATGAAGTCCTGCGGTCCCTTGGTCGCCATGCTTCACCTTCTTCCCGTCATGTTTCGGAGAAGAAGGTTGCACAAGATCGCGCCGCTGTCACGCGCCGCGCTGCAGTCCGATCAGCGGCCGCAGCCAGCCGACGCGCCGCCCGCCGAGATAGAAGGCCCAGCAGCCGGCGACGGTCGCCGCGACCAGCAGCATGAAGAGCGGGAGCGCCGCGACACCGGCCCGGATCAGATACCAGCCCGCGACGACGATGATCGTCTGATGGATGATGTAGAAGGGAAAGACCGCCTCGGCGAGCGGCGCGCGCCAGCGATGGTCGCGGTTCCACCAGCGGTCCGCGATGCCGACCAGCGCGACGATCGCGGCCCAACCCTGCACCTGCCGCGCGCCATGGAACACCATGTCCGCCCATGCGGGCCCGCCCTCCGGCCACGCGCATGCGATCCAGACGATCGGTACGAAGGCGAGGACGGCCAGTATCGCCGCTCCGGTCCGACAACAGGCGACCGCGTCGAACAGGACCGGACGCGCGCGAAGCAGCCACCCGACCGCGAACGCGATCAGGTAATGGAGATGCACCGGCCCGTCATCGACGAGCGCGTGGGTTTCGCGATGGCCCGGAAAGGCGGCGTAGACAAGGAGCCAGCCGGCCATCGGCAGCAGCAGGATATTCCAGCCGCCGAGCCGCCGAGCCGCGCCATCGGCGACCCGCACCCATAGCCGGGACGGCACGATGGCAAACAACAGGGCGGCGAGCATCGTATAGACGCACAGATAGACGACGAACCAAAGATGCTGCCACGTCGGCAGGACGATGCCGTCCAGCGTTCCGAAGCGAAAATAATCGTGCAGCCAGAAATGAAGCAGGCCGCGGGCATAGCCATGCTGCCCGATCAGTTCGATCCACGGCTGTGGCGGTATGACGACGAGGATGCCGAACGCGAGTGGGATCAACAGCCGCGCGCTTCTTGCCCGTGCAAAGCTCCCTGCCCCGCCAAGCTTCACCAGCAGCGCCGCGCTGGCATATCCCGAAACGAGGAACAGCAGCGGCAGCCGCCAGCCGTTGGTGGCAAGCATGGGAATCGTGGCCCAATCGATCGTCGGCTCGCTCTTGACGTGCCAACCCCATGGCACGAAGACCATGCCGATATGATAGAGGATCAGCAGCGCGAACGCCCCGATCCGCAGCCAGTCCATGCCAAGATGCCGTGTCGCTCCGGCCACGCCGAATCTCCTTTGCCCGGTTTCGCGAGGACGGCTACGTCAGGACCGGGCGGAGCCGCGACCGGAGCGGGACCAGCGGCGGAGGGAGCGTGACCGAAGGAACAGCGCCTGGGACCAACGGCGGCGGAGCCGGGACGAATCGCATCAGCCCGCGCCGGCTGACGATCCTGCTCGTCGGCGCGCTTTTCGCTTACGGCCTCATCCGCATCACCTCGAACGTCTATTCCTATCTCGCCGAGCGCCATGCCTTCGGCCGCGACGTGCCGGCGTCGACGGCCTGGGCCTATGAGGGCACCAGCCTCGTCGCCTGGACGATGATGATCCTGCTCTGCTGGTTCGGTGTCCGCTTCATCCGTCCGCCGCGCTTCGGCTGGATCGCGACGATCGCGATCCATGCCGCGCTCGCCCTGCCCGTTTCGCTCGCGCATATCGCGCTGATGGTGGGGCTGCGCATGGTCGTCTGGTGGCTTGCCGGTAGCAGCTATTCGTTCGAATCGCCCGACGGATCGCCGATCCTCTATGAACTGCGCAAGGACGCGGCGACCTATGCCGAACTGATCCTGCTCATCTTTCTGATGCAGTGGCTGATCGCGCGCCACGCCGCGCCCTCCACGCCGACCGAAGCATCGCGGACGCTGACCGTGAGCGATGGATCGGTCGCGCACCACCTGCCGGTCGCCGAGATCGATCATGTCGCCGCCGCAGGCAATTATGTCGAGATCGCATGGCGCGGGCGCCGCCTGCTCCATCGCGCGACGCTGAGTGCGGTCGAGACCGAATTGGCCGGCGCCGGCTTCGTGCGCATCCACCGGAGCCGCCTCGTCCGCAAGGACGCGGTGCGCCGCGTCGTCACGCACAGGAGCGGCGATTTCGACGTCGAACTGGCGAACGGCGAGGTGCTGCGCGGCAGCCGCCGATACCGCCCCCGCATCGAAGGCTGAACGCGGTCGCTGCGCCTAGAGTGGGTTCGGTTTTGATGGAATCAAAACCGGCACTCTCGATTCTTGTTTTGCCGTGTTTTCCGAGTCGTCAGGTGATTCCACCTGATTTGAAAACACTCTATCGCGCCTGCCCGCAGGTGACGGAACCGCTGCCGATATTGCGCACCGTGCAGGTCGGTCGGCCAAGCACGACGGTCCGCCCGATCCCGCGTGCCGTGATCGTCGCGGATTTTTCGGCCCGCAGGACATGGTCCCCCGCCCCTTCGCTGTCGCTGGTCCATTCGCCCGCCACCAGCGCCCCGGCGTCGAGGCTGCCGGCCCCCGACAGCGTCGCCTGCGCCTGTTTGACAGAACCCGCGAGCGTCATCGCGCCGTTGCCGATCATCGCAACCGACAGCCGGTCGCCGACCACCTCGCCCACCCGGATCTCGCCGGGGCCGCGCAGACCGATGCTCACGCGCGTTCCCTTCAGCCGGTCGATGTGCAGCGCGCCCGCGCCGCCCAGCATGGCCGACCGCAAATTGACGGCATTGACGCGGACTGTCACCGGCGCCTGCGGTTTCGACCGGCGAACGTCGCCCGCGAACCGGCGCTCGCCGATCACCAGGCGCCCGTCACGCGTTTCGAGGCTGACGCGATCGAGCGCTTCGGGCGTCCCGATCGCGACCGCGCCGACCGGCGCCCGCGTCGTCACCTCGACGATGAAATCGGCATCGACCTCTATCGCCTCGAAACTGGTGAGGCCGAAGCGCTTCTCCGCGCTTGCCGCGGGTCCGGCGAAGAGGATGGCGGCAGCCGCAAACGCGGCCCATCGCGAGGCGCTGGTCATACCGCCGCCTTAACCGTTCCGCGCGGGCCGCGCCAGCGGGCGCGTCACCTGCAGGTGACGGTGCCCGATCCCATCTTGCGCGTCGAACAGGTCGCGCCGCCGGTCAGCGTCACGTCGCCCGAACCGAGGACGCGGACGTCGGCCTTGCCGGTCGCCTGCGTCTCGACATTGCCCGACCCCGTGACCGAGACGGCCAGCGTCGTCGCGACCAGCCCGTCGGCATCGACGTCGCCCGATCCGGTCACGCTGATGTCGCCCGCGTCGATCGTGCCATTGTCGATATCGATATCGCCCGACCCCGACAAGGTGATGTCGGCGCGCTTGCCGGTAAGCTTCGCGATCTTGAGGTCGCCCGACCCGGTCAGCACCGCCTCGACCTTGTCGCCCGCGACCGCGTCGGCGTCGATCGAACCCGACCCGGTCAGCCGCACGGTGTCGAGTTTCGGCATGGTGATCGCGATCTCGACACCGCGATGGCGGCCGCCGCCGAGACTGAAGCCCTCGCGCTTGCGGCCGATCGACAGCAGCGCTCCGTCGAGCGTGATATCGAGTTCGTCGATCTCCGCCTGCGGTCCCCTGGCTGCGATCGAAAAATTGTCGCCCTGACGGATCGTGACGTCGTCAGGGCCTGCGACCTTGACGCCGGTGAATCCGGTAAGGGTGAAATTCTGCGTCGTTTTCGGTCCCGCATCGGCGGCGCGGTCGGCATCGCCGCGCGTCTCGCTGCGGTCGCCGCGATCGGCGCCGCTGCAGCCCGTCGCGGTCATCGCCAGCGCCAGCGGGAGGAAGGCCATCGTCCAGTTGCGCATCGCATATCTCCTTCGTGTGTTATGGTTATAATACACGAAGGAGGGACTGTCCAGCGCGACCGGCGCCGCGCCATCTTGTCGCCACCTTCGCGGTGCAAAGGGATGGCTTCCCTTCCCCGAGAGTATGGACGATGAGCGTAGCCTTTCGGCGCGAGAGCGACGACGAACATAAGGAACCGACCTTCGAATGGCCGATTCCGCCGGGACCGAATCTGGTGACGCCGCGCGGGTTGCGCCTGCTCGGCGAAGGCGTGGCGGCGCTCGACGCGGCGATCGAGGCGGAAACGGATGCCGAAGCGAAGGCAAAGCTGCAACGCCAGCTCCGCTATCTCGGCACGCGCAAGGCGACCGCCGAGGTGCAGGAACCGCCCGCGGAAGGGTCGGTCGGTATCGGCAGCCGGGTGCGCTACCGGCTGAACGGCGCCGACCGCGAAGTGACGATCGTCGGCCATGACGAGGCGGACCCGACCGTCGGGCGCATCGCCTTCACCGCCCCGCTCGGCCGCGCGCTGCTCGGCGCCGAGGTCGAGGATATGGTCGAATTCCAGGGACGCGAAGACGCGATCACGGTCCTGGCCGCCGCTCCCAACCCCGAGGCGCAGGCATGAAGGACAAGTTCGAACGCCACAAGCAGCCATGGACGGCGGCGGAAATCGACAAGCTGCATACGCTTGCAAGGAAGGGCATGGCGCTGAAGGCGATCGCCAGGGCGCTGACGCGCAGCGAGGAGTCGGTGAAGGCGCGCGCCAAGCAGGACGGGCTGTCGATCGCAAAGCTGCGCTGACCGCGGATGACCGCTGCCCCTTATGATGCCATCGTGCTGGGCGCCGGCGCAGCCGGGCTGATGTGTGCCGCGGTCGCCGGGCAGCGCGGACGGCGGGTGCTGCTGCTCGATCATGCCGACGCGATCGGGAAGAAAATCCTGATCTCCGGCGGCGGGCGCTGCAATTTCACCAACATTCACACGGCCGCCGACCGCTATATTTCGGCGAATCCCCATTTCGCAAAATCGGCGCTCGCCCGCTACACTCCCGCCGATTTCCTGGCGCTGGTCGAAGCGCATGGCATCGCATGGCACGAAAAGACGCTCGGCCAGCTGTTCTGCGACGGATCGGCGAAGCAGGTCGTCGCGATGCTGATGGAAGAGGCGGCGAAGGGCGGCGTCACCATATTGCACGGCCAGCCGGTCCGCGAGGTCGCGCACGGCGTGGACGGGTTCGGGGTGACCTTCGGCGAAAGGCGCTTCACCGCCCCGGCGCTGGTCGTCGCAACGGGGGGTCCGTCGATTCCGAAGATGGGCGCGACAGGCTTCGCCTACGACCTCGCGCGGCGCTTCGGCCTGAAGGTCGTCGAGCCGCGTCCCGCGCTCGTCCCGCTGACGCTCGGCGGCGACGATCTGCTGTTCCGCGAGCTGTCGGGTGTCGCGGCCCCGGTCGAGGCGCGCGCGGGCAAGGCGGCTTTCCGCGAAGCCGCGCTGTTCACCCATCGCGGCCTGTCGGGGCCCGCGATCCTCCAGGTCAGCAGCTATTGGCAGCGCGGCGATCCGGTGACGATCGACTTCCTGCCCGACGCCGCGCCCGGCTGGCTGGTCGAGGCGAAGCGCGCGCGGCCGCGGGCGACGCTGGCCTCGACCCTCGCGCCCCTGCTCCCCGCCCGGCTCGCCCAGACGCTCGCCGACCGTCTTGCGCTACCCGGCGAACTGGGAGCGCAGACCGACCGCAAGCTCGTAGAGGCCGAGACGCGCCTGAAGCGCTGGGCCTTCCAACCCAACGGCACCGAGGGCTTCGCCAAGGCCGAGGTCACCGTGGGCGGCATCGCGACCGCCGGGCTGTCGTCGCAAACAATGATGGCCAAAAGCGTTCCGGGGCTCTATGCGGTCGGCGAAGCCGTGGATGTCACCGGGTGGCTGGGCGGCTATAATTTTCAATGGGCGTGGGCCAGCGGATACGCAGCGGGCCAGGCGCTTTAGGAAAAGCTTGCGTCCCTTCGTCGCCCCGGATTTGATCCGGGGTCCATTCAGCGCTTCGTGGCAAGGGGCGAATGGATGCCGGATCGGGTCCGGTATGGCGAATTAACGAATCGGCGGCGCGGCCCGTTACGGAAAAGAAGAGAAATATGGCCTTCGATCATCTTCCCCCCGCCCTCGCGGACGCTCTCGGCGCGCGCGATTATCAGACGCTGACCCCGGTGCAATCGCAGGTTATCGAAGCCGGGGCCCACGGCCGCGACCTGCTCGTTTCGGCGCAGACGGGTTCGGGCAAGACGGTCGCCTTCGGACTTGCGATGGCCGACGAACTGCTGGCGGACGGCCGCCTTCCCTTCGCCTCGGCGCCGCTTGCGCTGATCGTCGCGCCGACGCGCGAACTGGCCCTGCAGGTCAGCCGCGAACTGGCATGGCTCTACGCCGCCACCGGCGCGCGCATCGCGACCTGCGTCGGGGGGATGGACGCGAGCCGCGAGCGCCGGGCGCTGAATCAGGGCGTGCACATCGTCGTCGGAACGCCCGGCCGATTGCGCGACCATCTCGAGCGCGGCGCGCTCGACCTCGCGGCGCTGCGCGTCGCGGTGCTCGACGAGGCCGACGAAATGCTCGACATGGGCTTTCGCGAGGATCTGGAGGAAATCCTCGACGCGACGCCCGAAACGCGGCGCACGCTGCTGTTCTCGGCGACGATCCCCAAGCCGATCGCCCAGCTCGCCAAACGCTATCAGCGCGATGCACTTCGCATCTCGACGGTCGGCGAGGATCGCGGCCACGGCGATATCGCCTATCAGGTCGTGACCGTCGCGCCCGCCGATATCGAAAGCGCGGTGATCAACCTGCTGCGCCTGCACGACGCCGAAACCGCGATGCTGTTCTGCGCCACGCGCGACAATGTCCGCCGCCTGCACGCGCGGCTGGTCAACCGCGGCTTCGCCGCCGTCGCGCTGTCGGGCGAGCATAGCCAGAACGAGCGCAACCAGGCGCTGCAGGCGCTGCGCGACCGCCGGGCCCGGGTGTGCGTCGCGACCGACGTCGCGGCGCGCGGTATCGACCTGCCCAGCCTGAGCCTGGTCGTCCATGTCGAAATCCCGCGCGATGCCGAAACGCTCCAGCACCGTTCGGGTCGCACCGGGCGCGCGGGGAAGAAGGGGACCGCGGTGCTGATCGTCCCCTATCCGCGCCGCCGCCGTGTCGACGCCATGCTGCGCGGCGCGCGGATCGACGCCGAATGGACCGGCGCCCCGACCGCCGACGACGTGCGGGCACGCGACCGCGAACGGCTGATCGAGGCGCTGCTCGCCCCCATCGAGCATGACGACGAGGATATCGAGCTCGGCCGTCGCCTGCTCGCCGAGAGCGCGCCGGAGGAGATCGCCGCCGCGCTCGTCCGCGCGCACCGCGCCACCATGCCGCTGCCCGAGGAACTGATCGACAACGGCCCGCCGCCGCGCCGCGAGCGGGGCGAACGCGCCGAACGCGAACCGCGCGAGCGCGGCGGGCACCGCGACGGTTTCGACGACAGCGTCTGGTTCCGGCTCAACATCGGTCGCCGCCACAATGCCGACCCACGCTGGATATTGCCGCTGCTCTGCCGCCGCGGCCATGTCACCAAGCACGAAATCGGCGCGATCCGCATCGGCCCGAACGAAACGCTGTTCAACATTCCGCTCGCCATCGCCGACCGCTTCGCCGAGGCAGTCGAGCGCAGCGCCAACAAGGATGGCGAAGACGACAATGGCGTCGCGATCACGCCGGCGCCCGGCGGCGCGACCTGGCCGCCGCGACGCGAAGCGGGTCCGCGCAAGGACGGGCCGCGCAAGCCCCATGGCAAGCCCGGCGGGTTCAAGGCCAAGCCCTTCGGCAAGGGCAAGCCGCGCTCGCCCCGCTGACTCACCCCCTCCTCCGAAGATGAGGGGCTTATATCGCATCAACCCTTGCGCTGGCTGTCCGCTCGCTCCAGATGAAGCGGACCAGCAGGAGAGCAGCCATGCAGGCAATCGAGGCGTTCATCGCGGAGCAGGGCGGTCCCGAGGTTATCCAGTGGCGCGAGGTGACGCTCGGCGCGCCCGATGCCGGACAGGTGCTGGTGCGCCAGACCGCCATCGGGCTCAACTATATCGACACCTATCATCGCGACGGCACCTATCCGATCGAGCTTCCCGGCGGACTGGGCGTCGAAGCGGCGGGCGAGGTGGTCGCGACCGGCCCCGACGTCCACGACCTGCAGCCCGGCGACCGCGTCGCGACCTTCGGCCCGCAGCGGGGCGCCTATGCGAGCGCGCGGATCCTTCCCGCCGCGTCGCTGATGAAGCTGCCGGCCGGCATCGACGACGACACCGCCGCCGCCGCGCTGCTCAAGGCCTGCACCGTCGAGGCGCTGGTCGAGCGCTGCGCGAAGGTCGAGGCCGGCTGGCCGGTGCTGGTCCATGCCGCGGCGGGCGGCGTCGGGCTGATCCTCGTCCAATGGCTGAAGGCGGTCGGCGCGACGGTGATCGGCACCGTCAGCACCGAAGCCAAGGCGCAGACGGCCCGCGACGCCGGCGCCGACCATGTCATCCGCTACAAGCAGGAAGATGTCGCCGCGCATGTTCGCGAGATCACCGACGGCCAGGGCGTCCCCGTGACCTTCGACGGCATCGGCATGGCGACATGGACCGTGTCGCTGAAGGCGACCGCACGGCGCGGGTTGATCGTCAGCTACGGCAATGCCGGCGGACCGGTGACCGGGGTCAATCTGGGCGTCCTGGCGCAGCATGGGTCGCAGTTCGTGACGCGGCCGACGCTGTTCGACTATTATCTCGACCCCGGCGAACGCGCGGCGGGCGCCGCGCGCGTGTTCGAGATGATCGAAAGCGGGGCGGTGGCGATCACCGTCGGCCAGCGCTATGGGTTGCAGGACGCGGCGCGCGCGCATGCCGATCTGGAGGCGGGACGGACGACCGGGTCCAGCTTGCTGATTCCATAGTCTCCCCTCCCGCCTGCGGGAGGGGTCGGGGTGGGCAGCAACGGTGCGACCAGCCCACCCCGCTGCGGCTAGCGAACAAGTTCGCAAGCCTCGCTGCCCCTCCCGCAGGCGGGAGGGGGGAAAGCCTACGCCTAGATCCTACCCCTTCAACCGCTCCGCATGCCATGCGACATGCTCGGCCATGAAGGTCGAGATGAAATAATAGCTGTGGTCGTAACCCGGCTGCATGCGGATCGTCGCTTTCTGTCCGGCCTTTCGGCACGCCTCTTCGAGAAGCGGCGTCTTCAACTGATCGGCGAGGAAGGTGTCCGCATCGCCCTGGTCGACCAGCAGGTCGGGCAGCCGGGCGCCGCCGTCGATCAGCGCGCAGGCATCATAGGCGGTCCATAGCGCGCGGTCGGGGCCCAGATAGCCGCCCAGCGCCTTTTCGCCCCACGGGCACTGCGTCGGCGCGACGATCGGCGCGAAGGCCGAGACCGAGCGGAAACGGTCGGGGGTGCGCAGCGCCACGGTCAGCGCGCCATGGCCGCCCATCGAATGGCCGCTGATCCCCTGCCGCGTCATGTCGGCCATCGGGAAATGGCGCAGCAGCAGCGAGGGCAGTTCGTCCTCGATATAGGAGCGCATCCGGTAGTTCTTCGCCCATGGTTCGACGGTCGCATCGACATAGAAGCCCGCGCCGAGGCCGAAATCCCAGGCTGCGTCGGGGTCGCCGGGAACGCCCTCCCCCCGCGGCGAGGTGTCGGGCGCGACGAAGATGATGCCGTGCGCCGCGCAGGCGGCGCGATATTCGCCCTTCTCCATCACATTGGCATGGGTGCAGGTCAGCCCCGACAGATACCAGAGCACGGGCAGTTTCGCGCCTTCCGCATGGTCGGGCACGAAGATCGCGAAGCTCATGTCGGTCGCGGTCGTGTCGCTCGCATGGCGGCAGACGCTTTGCGTGCCGCCATGGCTGCGGGTCGTCGAAAGGGTTTCGATGGTCATGCGATGGCCTGAACGGGGATGGGCGCCACCAGCGGATCATGCCCCCAATGGCGCAGAAGGTCGAGGATCGCCGCCCCGGCGAGCCCCAGCGTCGCAGTATTGCGCAGCGGATGGACGTTGACGCGGCTCGCCGCGGCCAGGCCCGCATCGAGCACGACGGCGATGCTGCCCGGCGGCGCGTTGATCGCGGCGAGCGGCGTCACCGATCCCGGCTGGATGCCGAGCAGCCGCTCCATATCCTCCGGCTTGCCGAAGCTCACGCGCTTGCAGCCGATCGCATCGGGCAGCGCCTTCAGGTCGACGCGCGCCGCGGCCAGCACGGTGACGAGCCAGAAGGCCCCGCCGGCATCCTTGAGGAACAGGTTCTTGCTGTGCGCACCGGGGATCGCAGCGCTGACCTTCTCGCTTTCGGCGACGGTGAACACCGCGACATGTTCGTGCGCGGCAAAGGGAATCGCGAGCGCATCGATATCCGCCAGCAGTCCCGCTTCGCCGCGCACGACCGTCCTCACATCCGGTGCAGGGCGCAGAGCTTGTTGCCCGACGGATCGCGCAGATAGGCGAGATACATCTTCATGCCATTGCCTTCGCGCACGCCCGGCGGGTCTTCGATCGCGGTGCCGCCCGCTTCGACCCCGGCACGATGCCACGCGTCGGCCTGTTCGGGATTGGCCATCGCGATACCGATGGTGCAGCCGTTGCCCGCGGTCGCCGGCTGCCCGTCGATCGGCGCCGTCACCAGGAACAGACCGCCGTTGTGCATATAGATCAGGCGCCCCTTGTCGTCCTGGATTCCCGGCTTGCCGCCGATCGCCTGGAAGGTCGCATCATAGAATTTCCGCGATGCCTCGAGGTCGTTCGACCCGACCATATTGTGGCTGTACATGTGTCCGCTCCTCCTGATTCTGGTTGCGAATCGATACCTATAGCGTTGCCTAGCGGAAGACCACCGTCTTGCACCCGTCGATCAGCACGCGCTGTTCGGCGACCCAGCGCACCGCGCGCGCGAGCACCTGCGCCTCGATATCGCGGCCGGTGCGGATCAGGTCGTCGACCGAATGGCGATGATCGACACGCTCGACCGCCTGTTCGATGATCGGGCCCTCGTCGAGGTCGCCGGTCACGAAATGCGCGGTCGCGCCGATCAGCTTCACCCCGCGCTCGTGCGCACGGTGATAGGGCCGCGCGCCCTTGAAGCCGGGCAGGAAGCTGTGGTGGATATTGATGCAGCGCCCGATGAGCCGCGCCGACAGGTCGGTCGACAACACCTGCATATAGCGCGCGAGCACCAGATAATCGGCCTTGCCGCGCGCCATGACGTCGAGGATCGCGGCCTCCTGTTCGGCGCGGTTGGCGTCACTGACGGGCAGATGATGAAAGGGCACGCCATGCCATTCGGAAAGCCGCCGCAGATGCTCGTGATTCGACACGACCCCGACGACGTCGATCGCCAGATTCCCCGTCGACCAGCGGTGGAGCAGGTCGTTGAGGCAGTGGCTGCCCTGCGATACGGCGATGACGAAGCGCGGCTTTTGCGCCGCGTCGCGAATGCGCGCATCCATCGCAAAGCGTTCGACGACCGGCGCGAACGCCGCCTGCACCGCGGCGAGCCCTTCGGGAAAGCGGGGTCCCGCGGCGCGGAACGCGACCCGCATGAAGAAGCGCCCCGATTCGAGATTGGCATATTGCTGGCTGTCGAGGATGAAGCCGTCGGCTTCGGCGAGCAACCCCGTCACGGCCGCGACGATGCCCACCGCGTCGATGCAGCTGAAGGTCAGGACGTAGCCCGGATGGTCGGTCGCGGCGGTCATCGGCGGTGCGGCACCCTTCAGACGATCCGGTAAAGCGCGCAGAGCTTGTTGCCCGCCGGATCGCGCAGATAGGCGAGATAGAGCCGCCGGCCCTCGGTGGCATCGCGCGGCCCCGGCGGGTCCTCGATCGCGGTCCCGCCGTTCGCGACGCCCGCCGCGTGCCACGCATCGACCGCCTCGGGCGAAGACGCGGCAAAACCCAGCGTCCCGCCGTTCGCGCCATGCGCGGCCTTGCCATCGATCGGCGCGCTGATCAGGAAGCGCCCCCCCGCATGGCTGTAGACGAGCCGGCCACGCTCGTCGATCACGCCGGGCGCGGCGCCCAGCGCGCCGAGGATGGCATCGTAGAAACGGCGGGCGGCCTCGATATCGTCAGCGCCGAGCATCACATGGCTGAACATGGGCGCGTCAATACACCACGACGCTGCGGATGCTTTCGCCCGCGTGCATCAGGTCGAAACCCTTGTTGATCTCCTCCAGCGTCAGGACGTGGGTGATCATCGGGTCGATCGCGATCTTGCCGTTCATGTACCAGTCGACGATCTTCGGCACGTCGGTGCGGCCCCTGGCACCGCCGAAGGCCGTGCCCTTCCACACGCGGCCGGTGACGAGCTGGAACGGGCGTGTCGCGATTTCCTTGCCCGCCTCGGCGACGCCGATGACGATGCTCTCGCCCCAGCCGCGGTGGCAGCATTCGAGCGCGGTGCGCATCACCTCGGTATTGCCGGTGGCGTCGAAGCTGTAGTCGGCACCGCCGTCGGTGACCTCGACGATCTTTGCCACCGTCTCGTCGCGCGACAGGCCCTTCGAGTTGATGAAGTGCGTCATGCCGAACTTGCGGCCCCATTCCTCGCGATCGGGGTTGATGTCGATGCCGATGATCTTGTCGGCGCCGACCAGCTTCGCGCCCTGGATCACGTTGAGCCCGATGCCGCCGAGACCGAAGACGACGACATTCTCGCCCGCCTGCACCTTCGCGGTGTTGACGACCGCGCCGACGCCGGTGGTGACGCCGCAGCCGATGTAGCAGCTCGTCTGGAACGGCGCGTCTTCGCGAATCTTCGCGACCGCGATCTCGGGCAGCACGGTGAAGTTGGAGAAGGTCGAGCAGCCCATATAGTGAAAGATCGGCTGACCCTTGTAGCTGAAGCGCGTCGTGCCGTCGGGCATCAGCCCCTTGCCCTGCGTCGCGCGGATCGCGGTGCACAGGTTGGTCTTGCCCGACAGGCAGCTTTTGCACTGGCGGCATTCGGGGGTGTAGAGCGGGATCACATGATCGCCGGGCTTCACCGACGTCACGCCTGCGCCGACCTCTCGCACGATGCCCGCGCCTTCGTGGCCGAGCACCGACGGAAAGATGCCTTCGCTGTCGAAGCCGTCGAGGGTGTAGGCGTCGGTGTGGCAGATGCCCGTCGCCATGATCTCCACCAGCACCTCGCCCGCCTTCGGGCCTTCGAGGTCGAGTTCGACGATCTCGAGCGGTTTCTTCGCTTCGAACGCGACGGCGGCGCGGGTTTTCATGGGGCGGTCTCCTTCTCGCAGGTCCCCATCACGCAATCACCGACGCAATGCAAGCGTCCGGCGGACCGTCAGGCGATTCGAGTCGCCCCCACCCTGCCTGCAGAAAGAGTCATCTGTCCGCGGTGCCGCCACCTGCAGCCGAAGATGCACATGCTGCGCGGGGAATTGCCGGGGCCGAAGCGGATTGACGTAGCTTAAAGAACGAGCAGCTACAGCTTTTGAGTAAGTGCCTTCAACCACTTACCGAAATAATATCCAACCAATGCACCAAGGCTTGGCCAAAGCGGACCGAAAAGATAATCCAGCCCGCTTGTTGAGCGGAGATCTGCTGGATGCCCGCTTTGCCACCATGCTACGTAAAACAACATCGCGACAGGGATAATTAACAAGATCGAACAGCCAACTCTTGGTCGCGCGAACGCCAACCCAACAGCAAGCCCGGCAACCATACCAAAAACGAGCATGAGTTCGATTGTCATAATAATCACCTTAACCTGCGAATCTACTTCCGCAATTGGTGATTATAGGTCGCTCAACACTCCACCACGCTGACTGCCAGCCCGCCCTTCGACGTTTCCTTGTATTTGTCGCGCATGTCGCGGCCGGTTTGCAGCATCGTCGCGATCACCGTGTCGAGGCTGACGACATGGGTGCCGTCGCCGATCATCGCGATGCGGCTGGCGTCGATGGCCTTGATGGCGCCCATCGCGTTGCGCTCGATGCAGGGGATCTGGACGAGGCCGCCGATCGGATCGCAGGTGAGACCGAGGTTGTGCTCCATGCCGATCTCGGCGGCGTTCTCGATCTGCGCGTTGGTGCCGCCGAGCGCGGCGGTCAGCCCCGCCGCCGCCATCGAGCAGGCGACGCCGACCTCTCCCTGGCAGCCGACCTCCGCGCCCGAGATGCTGGCGTTGCGCTTGTAGAGCGCGCCGATGGCCCCCGCCGTCAGCAGGAAGGTCCGCACCCCCGCCGCATCGCCGCGGCAGCCGCGCCGGTAATAGCGGATCACCGCCGGGATGATCCCCGCGGCGCCGTTGGTCGGCGCAGTGACGACGCGGCCGCCGGCGGCATTCTCCTCGTTCACCGCCATCGCCCACAGGTTGATCCAGTCCATCATCGCGAGCGGTTCGGACAGGTTCGCCTCGTGCCGCTCGCGGATGTCGGCGGCGATCTGCGGCGCGCGGCGCCGGACCTTGAGACCGCCGGGCAGGATGCCGGTGCTCGCGCAGCCCGCGTCGATCGATGCATCCATCGCCGCCGCGATCGCGTCGAGCCCTGCCTCAACCTGCTCCGCGTCGCGGTGCACGAGTTCATTGTCGAGCATCATCGCGGCGAAGCTCTTTCCCGACGCCGCGCCCATCGCCATCAGGTCGGCGCCCGAGGTGAAGGGAAAGGGCAGCTCGACCTCGTCCTCGGCGCCGCGGCTGTTGCGTCCCGCCTCCTCCTCGTCGACGACGAAGCCGCCGCCGATCGAGAAATACATGCGCTTCGCCAGTATCTCACCGTCCGCGTCGCGCGCGGTGAAGCTGAGCGCGTTGGTGTGGAAGGGTTGGCGCTGGCGCATCTGGAAATGCAGGTCGCGCTTCGGTTCGAAGCGCACCGGAACCCGCCCGAGCAGATCGAGACGGCCTTCGCGCTCGGCGCGCGCCCAGTGCGCCTGGATCGCGGCAAGGTCGGTCGTCGCGGGCACCTCCCCCGCCAGTCCCGCGACGAGCGCGGTATCGGAGGCGTGGCCCTTGCCGGTCAGCGCCAGCGAGCCATAGAGATCGGCCTCGACATGCGCCGCGCGGTCCAGCAGGCCATGCGCATCGAGCCACTCGCCGAAGCGGCGGCCCGCGACCATCGGTCCGACGGTGTGCGAGCTCGACGGACCGACACCGATCTTGAACAGTTCGAAAAGGCTGATCGTCATGGCGGCGCTATAGGCCAAGCCCCGCGGGGACGATAGGGGTGCGCGGACCGGTCGCCGCCGGTCCGCGCCCCGTATCGCCCGTCGTCATCCGGCGCTTACCGGACGACGGGCCTTCGTCACGCCGCTGGGTAGGTCCAGGCGCCGTCGCGCGCCAGATTCTCGGCCGCGAAATCCCAGTTGAGCAGCTCGTCGACCACCGCGTTCACATAATCGGGGCGGACGTTCTTGCGGTCGATGTAATAGGCATGCTCCCACACGTCGATGACGAGCAGCGGCTTGGCGCCGCCGGTTGCCTCGGTCCCCGCGTCGTGCGTGTCGGTGACCGACAGCTTGCCGTCCTTGGCGACGAGCCAGGCCCAGCCCGAGGCGAAGTGGTTGACCGCGGTGTCCTTGAGCTTTTTCTTGAGGTCGTCGAGCGAGCCGAAATCGCGGTCGATCGCCGCGGCGAGATCCCCCTGGGGCGCGGCCTTCGTCGGCGACAGGCTGTTCCAGTAGAAGGCGTGGTTCCACGACTGGGCGGCGTTGTTGAACAGCCCCTTGTTGCCCGCGCTCTCGGCATGGCGGACGATGTCCTCGAGGCTCTTGTCCGCAAGGTCGGTGCCCTCGATCGCGGCATTGACCTTGTCGACATAGGCCTTGTGATGCTTGCCATGATGCGTCGCGAGCGTGTCGGCCGAGATATGCGGCGCGAGGGCATCCTGCGCATAGGGCAGGGGCGGGAAGGCGATCGTCATGGCAGTCTCCATTTTTTGCTTGAACGGATAGGGCTTCTAACTCGGTATCGCGCTTAGCGCTTACAACCCTGCGAAGGCAAATTTTCCTGCCCGGCCAGTCATGTCGCCATCGCCTTCAGCGTCGCGATGCGGTCGGCCTCTTCCGCCGGTTTGTCGCGCCGGATGCGGGCGATGCGCGGGAAGCGCATCGCGAGCCCCGACTTGTGCCGCTTCGACGGGTGGATCGAATCGAAGGCGACCTCCAGCACCAGCGTTTTTTCCACCTCGCGCACCGGGCCGAAGCGATCGGTGGTGTGGTCGCGCACGAACTTGTCGAGCCATTTCAGCTCCTCGTCGGTGAAGCCCGAATAGGCCTTGCCGACGGGCAGCAGCTCGCCCGCGTCGGACCAGCAGCCGAAAGTGTAGTCCGAATAGAAGCTGGCGCGCCGCCCATTGCCGCGCTGCGCATACATCATCACGCAGTCGGCGGTCAGCGGGTCGCGCTTCCACTTGTACCACAGCCCGGCGCGGCGCCCCGCCACATAAGGCGCGTCGCGCCGCTTGAGCATCACCCCCTCGATCGCCGCGTCGCGCGCGCCCGCGCGCAGTTCCGCCAGATGCGCGAAATCGCGCGCCTCGATGACCTGCGACAGGTCGAAATGGCTGATCGCGAGCCGCGGCACGAACGCTTCCAGCTGCCGCCGCCGCTCGGTCCACGGCAGCAGGCGCAGGTCGTTGCCGTCGACGCCGAGCAGGTCGTAGACGCGCACGAAGGCGGGATAGTCGGCGAGCATCCGTTTCGTCACCGTCTTGCGCCCGAGCCGCTGCTGGAGCGCGTTGAAGCTGGCGGCGCCGCCCTCGACCCCGCCCTGCGCTTCGCCGCGCACCAGCAGTTCGCCGTCGATCACCGCATCTTGGTCGAAGGCGGCGAGCAGTTCCGGAAAGGCGGCGCCGATATCCTCTCCGCCGCGGCTGTAGAGGCGCGTCTCGGCGCCGCCCGCGCCGCCGCCACGCACGATCTGGACGCGGATGCCGTCCCATTTCCATTCGGCGGCGAAGGCAGCGAAATCGATCGCCTCGCTCTCGTCGAGCGGATGCGCGAGCATGAAGGGGCGAAAGAAGGCGACGTCGGCGAGATCGGGCCGGGCGGCGCGCCCCTCGCCCCACGCGAAGAGCGGCGCATAGGGCGGCGGGATCGCGTGCCACAACTCCTCGACGTCATCGACCGGCACATCGAACGCCTGCGCGAAGGCCTGCTTCGCGAGCCGCGCCGACACCCCGACCCGCATCCCGCCGAGCGCCAGCTTGAGCAGCGCATAGCGGCCGTCGGCGTCGAGACGGTCGAGCAGCGAAGCAAGGACCGCGGGCGCATCGCTGCGTGTCGCGGCAGACAAGGCGTCGACGGCAGCGGAAACGCTGATGTCGCCCTTTTTCCCTGAACCGTCCGGCCACAGCAGCGCCGCGGTCTCCGCCGTGTCGCCGACGAAATGGCGCGACAGGCGGAACAGTTCCTCATCGATCCGCGTCGCGAGCAGCGCACGCACGGTTCCCGCCTTCACCGCCGGGAAATCGAGCGCGTCGGTCAGCGCCGCGAGCGCCCAGCCGCGATCGGGATCGGGCGTGTGCCGAAGATAATCGACGATCAGCGCCAGCTTGCTGTTGCGCGAACGCGTGTAGACCAGCCGGTCGATCAGGGCCGCGAAGCGCTTCACGCCTCTTCCTCCAGATCGCGCCCGACGAGATGCAGCGCGCGCGCCCGGCGCTGCGTCAGTTCGCACCAGCGCAGCAGCCCTTCTTCGCTGCCGTGGGTGATCCAGCTTTCGCGCGGTTCCACCTCGGCGATCGTCGCGGTGAGTTCGTCCCAGTCGGCATGGTCGGAGATGACGAGCGGCAGTTCGACCATGCGCGCCCGCGCGCGCTGGCGCACCCGCATCCAGCCCGAGGCCATGGCGGTGACCGGATCGGGCAGCCGCCGCGACCAGCGGTCGTGCAGGGCGGAAGGCGGCGCGAGCACGACCTGCCCCGCCATCTCGGCCTTTGCGGTCTCGCCGACCAGCCGCAGGTCGCCGAGCGCCACGCCATGGTCGGCGTAGAGCGCGCACATGCGTTCGAGCGCGCCGTGGATGAAGATCGGCGCATCCCATCCCGCGCGGCGCAGTTCGGCGATCACCCGCTGCGCCTTGCCCAGCGCATAGGCGCCGACGAGGACGCAGCGGTCGGGCTCGGCGCGCACCGCGGCGAGCAGCTTCGCAATCTCTCCGTCGGTCGGCGGATGGCGGAACACCGGGAGGCCGAAGGTCGCCTCGGTGATGAAGATGTCGCAGGGGACGATTTCGAACGGCGCGCAGGTCGGGTCGGCGCGGCGCTTGTAATCGCCGGTGACGACGATCCGCTCGCCGCGATATTCCATCGCGATCTGCGCGCTGCCGAGGACGTGTCCGGCGGGGTGGAAGGAAAAGCGCACGCCGCCGCGTTCGAACCCGTCGCCGTAGGCGAAGGCGGCATTGCGGCTCGCCGCGGTATCGACGCCATAGCGCAGCGCCATGATCGCCAGCGTCTCCGGCGTCGCGAAGACCGCGTGATGACCGCTGCGCGCATGGTCGGCATGGCCGTGCGTCACCGCCGCGCGCTCGACCGGGCGCGACGGGTCGATCCACAGATCGGCCGGCCGCACGTAGAGGCCATGCGGATGCGGTTCGAGCCAAGCCGCCGTACGCGCCATCAGACAGCCCCCGTCACGCCAGCAGCGTCCGCGCCCGGACGAGGTCGGCGACGAAGGCGGCGCGCTCCTGCGCCGCCCGCTCGCGATCGGGCATGCGAAGCAGGAAGGACGGATGGACCGTCGCCACCAGCCTTGCGCCTCCCTCCAGTTCCACCGCGTGCCCACGCATCGACCGGATGCTCGCGCTCTTTCCCGTCACTCCGCGCAGCGCCGTGGCGCCCAGCGTGACGATGAGATCGGGCTGCACCAATGCGCGCTCCCTGTCGAGCCACCAGCGGCAGATGTCGACCTCTCCGGTGGTCGGGGTCTGGTGCAGCCGCCGCTTGCCGCGCGGCGTGAACTTGAAATGCTTGACCGCATTGGTGAGGAAAAGCCGCCGGCGGTCGAGCCCGGCCTCGTCCAGCGCGGCGTCGAGAAGCCGGCCCGCCGGGCCGACGAACGGCCGGCCCTGCCGGTCCTCCTGATCGCCCGGCTGTTCGCCGATCAGCATGATGCGCGCGCTCTTCGGTCCCTCGCCCGCCACGCCCTGCGTCGCGTGGCGATAGAGCGGGCAGCGCGTGCAGCGATCGACCGCCGCCGCCAGCGCGGACAGCGTTGCGGGAGCGTCGGAGGCATCGGCGGATGGCTGATCTTCGGGCACGCGGGTCGGTTCCGTCTCCGTTCGGGTCGTTCCCGAAACGGCCGCCGCCCGCTTCCGTTCCTGTTCTGCTCGAATCCGGCTCGCCCTTCCAGGGCGAGGGCGCCCGGGTCGCCGTCTTTCCTTCCGAAGGCCCCCTATCGCTCGCGATATTCGGGCGGGCGCTTGTCGAGGAAAGCGGTGAGCGCTTCCTTGTAATCCTCGGTCGCCGACAGGATCACCTGCTGCCGGTCCTCGATCGCCATCGCCGCTTCCAGGCTCGGCGCGTCGATGTTGAGGTTCAGCGCCTGCTTGGACAGGCGCAGGCCCCATGGGCTGGTCGCGAGCATCTCTTCGGCGAGCGCGAGCCCGCGGTCGAGCAGCTTGTCCTCGTCGACGATCTCGCTGATCAGCCCCGCCGCGAGCGCCCGCTCCGCGCCGACGAAGCGCCCGGTCAGGATCATCTCCGACGCGAGGCTCGCCCCGACGAGGCGCGGCAGGAAATAGCTCGACGCCATGTCGCAACCGCCGAGCCCGATGCGGATATAGGCGGCGTTGCAACGAAAGCTGGGCGCGCCGTAGCGCACGTCCGACGCGAGCAGCAGCGACAGCCCCCCACCCGCCGCGGCGCCGTGGCCGAGCGCGATGATCGGCTGCGGACAGGCGCGCATCCTGCGATAGATATTGCCGATATCGGTCTGGGTCCGCAGCGTGCGCAACACCGGCGTTTCGTCGCCGGCCCGGTCCTCCTGGATGTCGAGCCCGGCGCAGAAACCGCGACCGGCGCCGCGCAGCAGCACGACGCGCACATCCTTGCGTTCGGCGAGCCCGCCGAAATAGGCGTTCAGCGCCTCGACCAGCCCTTCGTTCAGCGCATTCAGCCGCTCGGGCCGGTTGAGCGTCGCGATCTCGACCGCGCCGCGCCGCTCGACGATCAGCTCGCCCTTCGCTTCGTCCGTCACAAGGTCTGCCCGTCGTCGACGGTGATGACGCTGCCGGTCACCCCCGCCGACGCGTCGGAGGCGAGGAAGAGCAGCGGCGCATGGAGGTCGCTGGCCGGGCGCAGCCGCTGGCGCGGGAAGCTGGCGACGAACTTGCGGCCCGCCTCGCTGCTGAACAGTTCGGCGGTCATCTCGGATTCGAAATAGCCGGGCTGGATGACGTTCACGTTGATCCCGCGCCGCGCCCATTCGCGTGCGAAGGCCTTGCCCATGTGGCGCGCCGCCGCCTTGGTCGCGCCATAGACAGAGGTCGCCGGGAACACC
Source organism: Sphingopyxis granuli NBRC 100800 (assembly GCF_001591045.1). Taxonomy (GTDB): domain Bacteria; phylum Pseudomonadota; class Alphaproteobacteria; order Sphingomonadales; family Sphingomonadaceae; genus Sphingopyxis; species Sphingopyxis granuli. Next base: position 25,667 of record NZ_BCUA01000039.1, read on the forward strand.
TTGTCGGCGGTGATCGAACCGATGATGACGACGCGGCCGTGCTGCCGCTCGCGGCTGCCCGCGGCTTCGAGCCGCCGCGCGCCCTCGGTCACGGTCAGGAAGACGCCGCGGACATTGGCGGCAAGCAGGCCGTCGACCTCTTCGACCGCCAGCCCCAGCGCCACCTTCTCGGTCGCCACGCCGGCGTTGGCGATGATCGTGTCGACGGTACCGAACGCCGCCTCCGCGGCATCATAGGCGGCCTTCGTCGATGCCTCGTCGGTCACGTCGAGCGACACCGCGACCGCCTGCCCCCCCGCCGCCTCGATCGCGGCGACCTGTTCGGCGAGCCGGTCGGCGCGCCGCGCGGCCAGCACGACTTTCGCGCCCGCCGCGGCCAGCGCCCGCGCGAACCCGGCACCGAGCCCCGACGACGCCCCCGTCACCAGCGCGACGCGCCCCGAAAGATCGAATTGCGGTTCCTTGCTCATAGATGTCTCCCGTTCCGATGCAGCGACCGATAGACAAGTTACCGTTTACGTCAACCGAGGGGAGCGTGGCGCGGCGGTGGGCGCCTCCCTTCCAAGCAAAGTCACGCGACGCATTTCAAACTGTGTCGCCATTGCGTGCATGCGCCGCTTGACAGCCGCCATTTGTTCTCTTAATGTTCTTCTTGTGCACAACCAACCTATTCCCCCGTCGCAGCCGCCAACGGTGGCGGGCGGGGGATGAGGGTTCGGCGGCCGAAAGGCTATTCCCATCGGCCCTGCGCGGCCGTCAGGCGGCCATCAATATACCGCGATAGCTTTGATCGTCGAAGGTCAGGCCCGCGCCCATCGCGACGCAGATCAGCGCGTCTTCCGCCACCCGGACGGGCAGACCGGTCGCCTTGGCGATCGCCTGGTCCATGCGGCGCAGCAGCGCCCCGCCGCCGGTCAGCGTGATGCCTTCCTCGATGATGTCGGCCGACAGTTCGGGGGGCGTGCGTTCGAGCGCCGCCTTCACCGCGCTGACGATCTGGCCGACGGGTTCGGCGAGCGCCTCCGCGATCTCCGCCTCGGACACCTGGACTTCGGACGGCCGGCCGGTGACGAGGTCGCGTCCCTTGACAGCCATGACGATGCCCTCGCCCTGCGGTGCGACGGCCGAGCCGATCGCGAGCTTGACGCGCTCGGCGGTCATTTCGCCGATCATCATGTTGTGCTTGCGGCGGATCGACGAGGCGATCATGTCATCCATCTTGTCGCCGCCGACGCGCACCGAACTGCTGTGGGCGACGCCGCCGAGCGACAGCACCGCGACCTCCGTCGTGCCGCCGCCGATGTCGACGACCATCGTTCCGCGCGGTTCGGTCACGGGCAGTCCGGCGCCGATCGCCGCGGCCAGCGGCTCCTCGATCAGCTGGACGCTGACGGCGCCGGCGTTGGAGGCCGCGTCGCGGATCGCGCGGCGCTCGACATGGGTCGAGCAGGAGGGGACGCAGACGACGACATGGCTGCGGCGGCGCAGGCGGCTCGGCCCGCCGAGCGCCTTGTCGATGAAATGCTTGATCATCTGTTCGGCGACGTCGATGTCGGCGATCACCCCGTCGCGGAGCGGCCGGATCGCCTCGATATTGGCGGGCGTCTTGCCCATCATCGGCTTGGCGTCGTTGCCGACGACCTTGACGTGGCGAATCCCGTCGCGCGTTTCGAGCGCGATGACCGACGGTTCGTTGAGCACGATCCCCCGACCGCGAACGTAAATGACGGTGTTCACCGTCCCGAGGTCGATGGCGATGTCATGCGCGTGCGGCGCGAAGCGCTGGAATATGGTCATGAACGGGGACGAAACCTTTGATCCTTGTCGCGCCCGAATCAAGCGCCCCGCCCCCCGGCCCACGCTTGCCCAAGCAAGCCGTCCGCATGGGTAAAGGGCGAGGCCAGGTCAATAACCGTGCGAGCCGGACCGTGGGTTTCCCGCGCCTGACCGAAAATCCGGCGGTTCCCGGACGCTCCAGGGATCGCGCGAACGCCGCGCCCTGTTCACGCCGTCCCGGTGGTATAGCCGTAGCGAGCCCCCATTCCGCTCGTGCGGATGAATTCCAGCCCCGTCTCGACCTGCGCCGGCGACAGACCGCGAAGCGGCCGGCGCAATTCGCCGACCGGCAACCCGCAGGCGCGCATCAGCGACTTGATGGCAACCGGGTTGATCGCCGAATAATGAAAATGCAGCAGCGGCAGCAGCTCCAGATAGCGCTCGCGAAAGGCGGCGGCATCGGCGGCGCCCGTCCAGGGTTTCGAAATCGCCGCCATTTCGGCCGGGGCCAGATTGCCGCTCATGTTCGCGGTCCCGTGCCCGCCCAACGCCATCGTCGGCACGACCAGCCCGAGATTGGGGGAATCGCAGCACATCACCGAAACGTCGGGTGCGGCCGCCAATATCTGCGCCACCTGCCCGACGCGCCCCGTCGATTCCTTGTGCACGACGATATTGGGATGGCGGAAAAGCCGCAGCAGCTGGTCCCAATGAAGGTCGGTCTTCACGCGCGGCGGGTTGTTGTAGATGCCGAGCGGCAAGTCCGCCGCATCGGCGACATCAAGATAGAATTGCTCGATATCGGTCTCCGGCGCGCAGATATAGGGAGGCGCGGCGATGATCGCGCCGTCGGCGCCATTGGCGGCGGCAAAGCGCACATTGTCGATCACCTGCGCCGTCGAGGCCCCGGTGCAGCCGTAGTAGAAGAGCATTCCCGGCGGCCGCATCTTCGCGGTCTCGACGATCACCCGCTGCTTCTCCTCGGGCGACAGCAGCGATGGTTCGCCGGTCGATCCCAGGAACAGCATCGCCGCAGTGCCGTGACGATGCTGATGGTCGATCAGCGTCCGCCAGGCGCCGAAATCGATCTCTCCGCGGCTGTCGAACGGTGTGACGGTGGCGACGAACGATCCCTCGATCCGGCTTTTGGACATGCTGCTCCCCTGTTGCTGCCGCGCATGAACAGATGGATGGCGACGCGAAATCCGCTATCGCGCTGGCGGATTCGGCGCACTCGTCGCTCCTATGCGATAGGGCGTTCGCGTCTTTGCCGAAGGGGTCGGGGGACATGCCATGCTGAAAGCCATTCAACGCATCGCGCGCGCGGGGCTGGCGGGCGCCCTTCTGCTCTGCGCCGGCGCGACCGGATCGGCGCAGGACGGCGAAAAAACGGTCGTGCTTCGCGCCGCGCACCTGTTCGACGCGACGAGCGAGCGACTGCGCAGCGATGCCGTCGTCGTCGTGCGGGCCGGCCGGATCGTCGCGGTGGGCGGCGATGCGGCGATTCCCGAAGGCGCCGAGGTCATCGACCTGGGCGACGCGACGCTGCTGCCGGGCTTTATCGACGTCCACTCGCACCTGACGCTCGAACCCGACGAGAATTATTATCGCAAGACGCTCAACGAGCTGATGCGCAACCCGACCGAAATGGCCTTTTATGCCGCCGCCAACGCGCGCCGGACGCTCGAGGCCGGTTTCACGGCGGTGCGCCATGTCGGCGGCCGCGAGTTCATCGACGTCGGGCTGCGCAACGCGATCGCGGCGGACCTGACGCCGGGGCCCCGCATCCTGGCCGCCGGCAATGCGATCACCGCGACCGGCGGCAGCTGCGACCGGCCACCCTTTCCGGCGCAGCGCGTCGCGCCGCTGACCCCGCGCGAGGGCGTTTGCACCGGCGCCGACCAGTGCCGCGAGGCGGTGCGCGACCAGATCAAGTGGGGTGCCGACGCGATCAAGGTCTGCGCCTCCGGCGGCGTGCTGTCCTACGACCCCGTCGACGTGCCGCAACTGACGCGCGAGGAGCTGGAGGCGGTGATCGGCGAGGCCCATAAATGGGGACGCAAGGTCGCCGCGCACTCGCACGGCGACGCGGCCTCGCGGCTGGCGGTCGAGGCGGGCATCGATTCGATCGAGCATGGCAGTTTCCTGTCCGAGGACACGCTGAAACTGATGCGCGCGAAAGGCGTGTATCTGGTCCCGACCTTCATGGCGCTCGACTGGGTCGAGAGCCACGCCGACGGCTATCCCCCCAACATCGCCGAAAAGGCGCATGTCGCCGCCGCCGCGCACGCGGACATGTTCCGCGCCGCGCTGCGCATCGGAGTCCCAATCGCGCTCGGGACCGACGCGACGGTCCGTCCCGACGGCCACGGCCGCAATGCGATGGAGTTCGCGCTGATGGTCGAGGCGGGAATGCGCCCCGGCGCGGCGCTGCTCGCGGGTACCAGCAATGCGGCGCGGCTGATCGGCCTCGAAGCCGAGATGGGCACGCTGACGCCCGGCAAATGGGCCGACATCGTCGCCGTCCCCGGCAACCCGCTCACCGACATCCGCGCGACCGAACGGCCGCTGTTCGTCATGCAGCGCGGTCGCGTGGTGCGACGCGACGGCATCTCGCTGCTCCGCTGACCCCCTCTTTGCCCGAAGCCCTTGCACTATTCAGGGAGATTCCGATGCGCCGCCTGATCCCCCTCCTGCTTCTCGCCGCCAGCCCGCTGTCCTTCACGCCGGCCGCGGCACAGACTGCAGCGGCGGCGCCGGCCCTGCTCGACGTGCCGAAACTCGATTTCACGAAGCGCGTTCTCGCCAATGGCGCGACCCTCTACGCGATCCGGGACACGGGCACCGCAACGGTGTCGATCAACATCTGGTACGATGTCGGCCAGCGCGACGATCCCCCCGCGCGCGGCGGCTTTGCCCATCTGTTCGAGCATCTGATGTTCAAGACGACCCGGAACCTGCCCGGCGGGGTGCTGGAGGCGGTGAACGCGATGGGCGGCACCGCCAACGCGTCGACGCTGTTCGACTACACCGATTATTATGTCACCGCCCCCGCTAACCGGCTCGAGGCGATGCTGTGGCTCGAAGGCGAGCGGCTGCGCAATCTGGTGATCGACGAGGCAAGCTTTCATTCGGAGCGCGACGTCGTCAAGGAGGAGCTGCGGCAGCGCGTCCTGGCGCAGCCCTATGGCCGCATCCTCTATACGCTGCTGCCCGCCTTCGCCTTCGACGGGCACCCCTATGCCCGCCCGATCGGCGGCTCGCTCGCCGATCTCGACCAGGCCCGGCTGGCCGACGTGCGCGCCTTTCACGAAGCCTATTATCGGCCCGACAACGCGGTCTTCGTCGTCTCGGGCAATTTCGAGCCCGAGACGCTGAACGCCTGGGCGGACCGCTACATCGGGTCGATCGCACGGCCGCAGCGGGCCATTCCGCGCGATCCGGCCAAGGGGCGTCCGGTGGCGGCGCGGACGATCGACGCCTATGCGCCGAACGTGCCGCTGCCGGCGCTGGCGTTCGCATGGCGCGCCCCCGCCGCGGCCGATCGCGACGCCGCCGGAATCGACCTGATCGAGGCCGTGCTGACCCGCGGCGCGGCATCGCGCCTGCGCCGCGCGCTCGTCGACGAAAAGGGGCTTGCGTCGGCCGTCACCAGTTACAACCTGCCCGCGCGCGACGGCTACGCCTTTGCGCTGGTCGTGACGCTGGCCAAGGATCGCGACCCGAGCGAAGCCGAGGCGGCCTTCGCCGCCGAGATCGCCAGGCTGCGCGATACGCCGCTCGATCCGGGCGAACTGGCCGCGGCGAAGAACGGCCTGTTCGGCGATGCGCTCTCCGCCCGCGAAACGGCGCGCGGCCGCGCCTATGCGCTGGGCGGCGGCGCGGTGCTGACCGGCGATCCGCATCTGGCCGACGAACGGCTCGCCACCATCCGCGCGATCACGTCGGCGGACCTTCAGCGGATCGCGCGCCGCTGGCTGGCCGATGCGAGCCGCGTGACGCTGCGCTATCGCGACGAAAGCCTGCGGCCCGCGGGCTACACCGGCGACCGCGCGCCCGAGGTGACGGCGATGGGCCCGGCGGTGCCGCCGGCGAGCGCGCCGCCCGTTACGCTGGCGAGCGAGGCCGACCGCGAGCCGCCGCCGCAACCCGGTGCGGCGGTCCCCGCGACGCTGCCGTCGGTCGCCGAGCGCCGCCTCGCCAACGGGTTGCGCGTCGTCGTCGCCCGGTCGTCCGACGTGCCCCTGGCCGCGCTGACGCTGGTGATCGACGGAGGCGACGCCGCCGACCCGCCGGGCGAGGCCGGACGCGGCGACATCGCCGCGGCGCTGGCGCTGAAGAGCGCCGGGGGGCGGAGTGCCGAGCGGATCGCCGGCGACATCGCGGCGCTCGGCGGCACGATCGCGGCGAGTTCCGAATCCGACGCGACCGTCCTGTCGGTTCAGGTGCCCGCAGCCAACGCCGAAACCGCGGCGCATATCCTGGCCGACGTCGCGATCCGCCCCGACTTCCCCGCCGACGCGCTCGACGGCGTCCGCAGCCAGCAGGCCGCCGCCATCACCGTCGCCAACAAGCAGCCGCTCCAGACGGCGCTACGCACCGTGCCGGCCGCCCTGTTCGGCGACGCCCCCTATGGCCGCACACCCAGCGCGGCGACGCTGGCAGCGATCACACGCGACGAGCTGGTCGCGGCGCAGCGCCAATGGTGGATTCCCCGCAACGCGACGCTGATCGTCGCAGGCGCGCTGTCGCCCGAACAGGGCTTTGCGCTGGCCGATCGCATTTTCGGGGGCTGGAAAGGCGAATCCGCCGTCCCCGCGCCGCAGCCCCGTGCAGCGGCCGCGCCCCGCGCGCCGCAGATCATCGCCATCGACATGCCCGGCGCCGGCCAGACCGCCGTGGTCGCGGCGCTCCCGGCCGTCGGGCGAGACGATGCGGGCTGGCCTGCGCTACGCGTCATCAACGCGGGCCTGGGAGGCGGCTTCCAAGGCTGGCTGAGCCAGGAGATCCGCGTCAAGCGCGGCCTCAGCTACAGCGCCGGCAGTCTGCTCGACGTGCGCCGCGACGCCACCGTCCTGATCGCCGCGACGCAGACCAAGACCGAATCGGCGATCGAGGTCGCGGGGCTGGTGCTCGGCCAGATCGCGCGCCTGCGCAGCGAACCCATGGACGCCGCCCGGATCGCCGACCGCGCGACGTTCGTCGTCAACGGACTGTCGAGCCAGACCGAGCGCGCGGCGGGTCTCGCCAACTATCTCTCGACGCTGGTTGCCAGCGACGCGTCGCTCGACGTGCTCGCATCCGAAGTGTCCGCGAAGGCGCCGCCATCCCCCGAAGACATCGCCGCAACGGTTGCCGGACACATCCGGAGCGATCGGGCGACGCTGATCCTTGCCGGCGATTCGAAACAGTGGATCGCGGCGCTGCGCGAGCGCTATCCCGCCTTGAAGCTGATCGACGTCGACAGCAAGCCGCTGCCCTGAGCCGACGCTCAGGGCAAATAGCGGTCGCGCAGGTCTAGCGGCCGGGCGGTCAGCGGCTTTTCGAGCCCCTCGACGAAGATCAGGCGGGGCTGCGACAGCGGCTCGAGCGGATCGCCGCTCCACAATATCAGGTCGGCCGCGCGCCCGACGGCCAGCGACCCGATGCGGTCGGCGACCCCGAAAACGCGCGCCGGGTTGATGGTGATGGCAGCCACCGCGGCATCGTGCGGCAGGCCCCACGCCACCGCGTTGCCGGCGCTGTAGCGCAGTTCGCGCGCGCGATGCGCGACGCCGCTGCCGGCCTTGAGCACGACGGCGACCCCGGCGGCGTGCAGCCGCGCGGCGTTGTCCATCGACGCGCCGACCTGCGAGAAGCTGTGCGGCAGATTGGCCAGCGGGTCGACGATGACCGGCACCTTCGCCGCCGCGATGGCATCGGCCACCCGCCAGCCCTCTTCGGCACCGTCGAGGATGATGCGCAGTCCCTCCTCGCGGGCCAGCGCGATCATCTCGACGATGTCCGACGCACGATCGACCTTGACGATCAGCGGCATGCGGCCTTCCGCCACCGGCACCAGCGCTTCGAGGTCGATGCGCGACAGCGTCTGCGGCCGCCCTTCCCCACGGTCGTAGGCGGCGCGGTGACGCGCGAAATGGCGGACGTCGGCGAGCGTCGCGCGCAGCGCCACGATCGCCGATCCGCGCGCGCCGCCCGCGCGTTCGGCACCACCCTCCCCCATTTCGAGCACCATCGCCACGCGCGGCCGCGTGACCATGTCGGGGCGCTGCGCCAGATCGATCACCGCGGCCTGTCCCGAGAATTGCAGGTCGCGCCCGGACCGGTCGTCGTAGAGCGGCGTGGTGACCGCGTGCGTGATTCCCGCAAGCCGCGAGACCGGCAGCAGGATCGAATCGGGATTGAGCCCCAGCGAAATGTCGAAGCCGGCGCTGATCGTCCGGCTGTGCGTCGCGCGGTCGGCGCTCGCCGGCACCTGGCTGACCTCGACCGCGCCCAGGGTGCTGTCGGCCTGGATGAAGCCCGGCGTGACGACGCCGCCGCGTCCGTCGACGATGCGCGCATCGGGCGGGACCGCGACATTTGCGCCGATCGACGCGATGCGTCCGTCGCGGATCAGGACCGTCCCCTTCCCGATCGTCCCGGCCTCGGTCATCGTCAGCAGCGTCGCGTCGACGATGGCGATGGTTTCGGCGGCCGCGGGCGCCGCGAGAGCGAGCGCCGCGCAGGCGGCGAGGAAGCGGATCATGGCCTTTCTCCCGCTTGTCCGACCAGAAAGTCGGAATGGCGCCGATAGGTTGGATCGTCGCGATCGAAGACGAGACCGCCGTCGATCCAGACCTTGTCGGCGCGCGCATAGATACTGAAGGGATCGGCGCTCCACAGCACGACGTCGGCATTCTTGCCCGGTTCGAGCGTGCCGACCCGGTCGGCGATGCCGAGTGCCCGGGCCGGGTTGGCGGTGAACCAGCGGATCGCCCGGGCCTTTTCGATCTTCAGCCCGGCGCGCCAGGCAGCCGACAGCGCCACCGCCGCCTCCTGATTCAAGCGCTGGATCAGGACCGGGTCGTCGGAATGGATGATCGCGCAGCCGCCCGCCGCCTCGACGAGCGCGGCATTCTCCTCGATCGCGTCGAACACCTCCATCTTGTAGCCCCACCAGTTGGCCCAGGTGGCGACGCAGATGTCCTCCTTCACCAGCAGGGGCGCGATCTTGTACGCCTCGTTCGCGTGATGGAAGGCGCGAATCCGAAAGCCGAACTCGTGCGCGATGTCGATCATGTTCGCCATCTCGTCGGAACGGTAGCAATGGTTCTGGACGAATATCTCGCCCTTCAGCACCCCGGCGAGCGTTTCGAGCTGCAGGTCGCGCTTCGGCGGCTCGCCGGTGCGGTCGCCGCTTTCCCACCGGTCCCATTTGCGCGCATAGTCGGCGGCGTCG
>NZ_BCUA01000040.1 GCF_001591045.1 Sphingopyxis granuli NBRC 100800
CCTTTTCATTCAAGGACGATCATGCCCTAATCCGCCGTCTTGGGCAGCGTTCCGTTGGCGCCGGTGCGGATGATATTGTCCGCGACCGGCGGCAGCTCGAACGGCGCCGGCGGCGGCGATACGCTCAGCTTGTCGGCGAAGAGCAGGCGCCCGGGGCCGAGCTTGTAGAGAATCTGCGGCAGCAGCGCCTCGCCGAACACGAAGCAGCCTTCGCTGCGCCCGAGCTTGCCCTGCGTCGCGATCAGCGCGGGGTCGGCATACCAGGCGCCGTGGACGACGATCGCGCGGATGTCGGCGTTGCTGTTGTCGGGCTCCAGCCCCGCGAGGCGCATCGACGAACCGTTGGCGCCCCAATAATAGTCGCTGGTGCGATAGGCGCCGCGCGAACTGGCCAGCGATCCGACGCGGTTCGAGAAACTCTTGAGCCAACCGTCGTGCTGCGGGTCGGAACCGCGACCGTGGGTCACCGGATAGAGGTCGATGGTGCCCGCGACGAGGTCGACGAGCGCGAAGCGCGGACGCGAAGAGGGCAGTCCGAAATCGACGATGCCGACGCGATCGGTCTGGCCGATTCGGTTGCCCTGCCGTTCGAGCTGCTGGCGCGCGACCGCCAGATAATCGACCGGCGGCGCGGGCGGCGCCACCGGCTGCCGAATCCAGTCGGGGAACTGCGCGCGGGCCGGGACGGCGGCCATCGCCCCCGCACCGGCCAAGGCCGCCAGCATCGCCCTGCGATCCATCATCTCATTCACGTGCAACCCAACCCCGCATCGGCCGCCAGCCGGCGGCTCCTCGATCGTCATAAGCGCCTGTCCGCGTGGCAAAGGCAAGACGGTCGTGCTTCGTCATGCGGGAGAATGTGGCATATTCGCCATGAATAGCGGGTTTACGCCGGCGCCCCTTTTCACGACCTTGCCCGCGCCGGACCCGCGCGGTAGGAGCGAGCGCATGAAAGCGACCATCTGGCACAATCCCGCCTGCGGCACCTCGCGCAAGACCCTCGCCATCCTCGAAGAGACGCCCGGCGTCGAGGTCGAGGTCGTCGAATATCTGAAGACGCCCTACACCGCCGACAAGTTGCAGCAACTCTTCGCGGACGCCGGGCTGACGGCGCGCGAAGCGCTTCGCCTGCGCGGCACCGACGCCGAGGAGCGGGGCCTGCCCGACGCGGACGAGGACGCAATCATCGCCGCGATGGTGGCCAATCCCGCCTATGTGAACCGGCCCTTCGTCGAAACCGACAAGGGTGTGCGTTACTGCCGGCCGCAGGACGTGGTACGGGAAATTCTCTAGACTGCCGCTCCGTCACGTGCATTGACGCCGACATCGGCCGATCCGTCCCTCATGCGGCCGAAATCCGACCGCCCGCGATATGGAAACGCGTCACCGGGCCCGGCATGGCGTCGAACAGCGCCGCCTCGGTTCCGGTCAGCCACGCCTGCCCTCCCTGCCCCGCGAGCCGCTCGTAGAGCGCGGCACGGCGCGATGGGTCGAGATGCGCGGCGACCTCGTCGAGTAGCAGCACCGGCCGCCGCCCCCGCGCCCGCGCCCGCGCCACGCAATCGCCGTGCGCGAGGATGAGCGAGAGCAGCATTGCCTTTTGCTCGCCGGTCGAACAGCGCGCCGCCGCGCGGCCGCTCGCGGCGTGGACGGCGGACAGATCGTCGCGGTGCGGCCCGGCGGTCGCCCGTCCCGCCGCCGCGTCGATCCGCCGCCGCCCCGCGAACAGCGCACGCAGCGCCTCGGCCGTCCATGGTTCGGCGCGGGCCTCTCCTTCGCTGTCGACGAGCGTCAGCAGCGGCCGCGCGAAGGGGGCGTCGGGCTGCTGCGCCAGTTCGGCGGACAGCGCCGCGAGCGTGTGCTGCCGCGCCGCGTCGATTGCGGCGCCATGCTCGGCGAGTTGCGCTTCGAGACTGGCAAGCCATTGCGGGTCCGCCGAAGCCGCGTCGGCGAGCAGCTTGCCGCGCGCGCGCAGCGCCGCCTCGTAGCGGTTGCCGTGCTGCGCGTGGCGGGGATCGAGCGCCAGCACCAGCCGGTCGAGGAAGCGCCGCCGGTTCCCCGCGGTCTCGACGAACAGCCGGTCCATCGCGGGGGTGAGCCACAGCACCGCCAGCCAGTCGCCGAGCGCGGTCGCCGCCGCCGCGCCGCCGTTGATCCGCACCAGCCGCCGCCCCGGATGCGCGGGCTCGATCCCGGTGCCGAGCGCGACCGGCGGCAGATCGTCGCCCGCAAGCACCTCCGCGAACACCGCGAAGCCGCCGCTCGCCCCGTCGCGCACCATCTCGGCGAGCGGCGCGCGGCGCAGCCCGCGACCCGGCGCGAGCAGCGAGATCGCCTCCAATATATTGGTCTTGCCCGCGCCATTGTCGCCGTGGAGCGCGACCAGCCCCGGACCAGCGGCCAGATCCGCGCCGGCGTGATTGCGAAAATCGGTCAGCGAGAGGCGGATCAGCGTCATCGGCTTTCCGCGTAGGATATTTCCCACGCCAAGGGAAACCGCTCTTTCGCCCCGTGCGGCGCGACAGCGGGATCAGCAGGCGGGTTCATCGGCCACGAACCTGGGGGCGAACCGGCCTTCCATGCGGAGGTGACGAAAAACACCCCGCCGGATCCAAGCCGCATAGATCATGCCGATCAATGGCATTTTTTCCCATCATCGCGCAATTTTCACAACGAAATAAAATATCAAAACCGCAAAAACAGCGCTGAACCGCCAATGAACGCAATTGGCACGATCCCTGCAAAACACGGGACATCCACCGGACAACCCGGATGGGAGGAAAGAAAGGAACTTCACAATGGCCCGTTTCGACATGGACTCGTTCAAGAGCTACGCCCTCGCCGCCTTCGCATCGCTCTATGCCTCGGCCCTGCTGATGGCGATTGCCGCCCAGAACGCGCAGGTCGGCTCGCTGGTCGTCTGACCGGCCGCAGCCTTCGCCAGTAACGCCGGCCCCCGCGGCCGGGATCGAAAGGAACAACATGAAACAGGGTTTTCGCAAGAATCGTCAGGACGGCCTGATCTTCGGGGTCTGTGCCGGCCTGGCCGATCAGTTCGGCTTCGACGTCTTGTGGACACGCGTCGCCTTCGTGGCGCTGACCTTGCTCGGCTTCGGCCTGCCGCTGCTGCTCTACCTGACCGTCGCGATCCTCGCGCCCTAGCAGCACCGGGCCGGCCGCCTTCGAGGCGCCAGCACCGGCCCGCCCATTTCCAGAACCAGAAGCCCGTCGGCCGCGCCGGCGGGCTTTTTCATTCATCGATTCAGCGCGCCCCTTTTCGGGAACAAACGGCCGGTGCGCGCGCAATATTCGTCCCATGCGTCGCCGAACCGGCCGCGCATCAGAGCCTCCTCGTTCGGAACGCGAAGGAACCACATGGCCGCGAAGGCCGGCACGACCAGAAAGCCGGCGATCCAATTATGGATCAACAGCGGCTGCGCGAGCGCCGATATCCAGATCGCGGCATACATGGGATGGCGAATACGGGCATAGATGCCCTTTGCAACCAGCTGGTGCCCGTCGCGAACCTCCAGCCCCGGACTCCAGTTACGGCCAAGGTCCGCATGGCTGCGCCAGAACAGCCACAGATAGGCGGGCTGCGCCAGCGCCCCGATCGCCGTCGCCCAGTCGGGCAGCGAATAGTCGGCAAAGCCAAGGCCCCCTACCGCAAGATGAAGAAGGGGCAGCACCATCATCGCAAGAAACATCGCCGCAAGCAGCAGGATTTCGTCCAGTCCTTTGCGCGCATCGACCACGATATTGGCGCGGTTGCGCTTCGCATGCGGCGTGCGAATGGCGAAGGTCGCGACGAAGGCCGCGAGCCAGACCAGCGCCCCCCAGCCATTCTCCCGCCATCGCAGCGCGGCAGCCAGCAACAACGCGAGAGCGACGATCACGGTCGCCGCCATGACCAGCCCTTTCAGGATCGGTCGCTGCGCCTTGTCCGCCATCTTTCCCTCCCGTGCGTGCGTCGATGGCTGCCGCTTACTATATTTGATATTGATTCTCAATATCTATTAAAAAGAGGGCCAACCGGAAACTCTCGGCCTCTTGCCCATGCCGAACTCGTTTCGACATCCGTGGCCGACCTCACCTTCATTCAAGGGCAGGCCGCGTCCCCTGAAGCTGGGGATTATCCCTGCCCGACAGGAATTGTTCCCCGGCGAAAGCCGGGGTCCATGCCAGATGGCGCTGCCGCTTCCGGACCCCGGCTTTCGCCGGGGAGCGAGATCCGCCATGTTCCAAGGGAGGAGACGAACCAATCCCGTTCAGGGTAGCGTAACAGGAGGGATTGGCCGTGCCGAACGCAGACATATTCGCGAGCCACCGGACTCCCAAAAGAAAGCCCCGCCGGATCGCTCCGGCGGGGCTTCTTTCCTTTGGCCGTCGGGCCGGCGTGAGGCTTATTCTTCCTCGCCGCCTTCGGGACGGTCCTCGACCATCACGTCGTCGGTGGTGAAGTCCTCGCCCTGTACCTTGCCGAGCGGATCGTCGCCCAGCGCGGCTTCGGGGCCCTGCGCCAGTTCGGCCGCATGCTCCTCGGCCGCCGTCTGCGGCGCGACGAGGTGCGCCTCGTTCGCGGCGCGCATGGCGGCGCGCAGCGCGGCGTCCTTCGACGAAGCGGTGACGCGGACGCGGTTCATCGCCGCGCCGGTGCCCGCCGGGATCAGGCGGCCGACGATGACATTCTCCTTGAGGCCCATCAGCGAGTCGACCTTGCCCTGCACCGATGCTTCGGTGAGAACGCGGGTCGTTTCCTGGAAGGACGCCGCCGAGACGAAGCTGCGCGTCTGCAGGCTCGCCTTGGTGATACCGAGGAGGACCGGGCGGCCCTCGGCAGGCTTGCCGTTCTTGGGCAGCTTGGCGTTATATTCCATCATCTCCAGATAATCGAGCTGCTCGCCCGGCAGCAGCGTGGTGTCGCCGCCGTCGGTGATCTCGACCTTCTGCAGCATCTGGCGGACGATCACCTCGATGTGCTTGTCGTTGATCTTCACGCCCTGGAGTCGATAGACTTCCTGGATCTCCGCGACGAGGAACTCGGCCAGTGCCTCGACCCCCATGACGTCGAGGATGTCGTGCGGGTTGGGCGAGCCGCTGATCAGCGCGTCGCCGCGCTTCACATAGTCGCCTTCCTGCACCTCGAGCACCTTCGACTTGGGGATCAGATATTCGACCGGATCGCCTTCTTCCGGAACGATCGCGATCTTGCGCTTCGCCTTGTAATCCTTGACGAATTCGATGCGGCCGCTGATCTTGGCGATCACCGAATTATCCTTGGGGATGCGCGCCTCGAACAGTTCGGCGACGCGCGGCAGACCGCCGGTGATGTCGCGCGTCTTCGACGCTTCGCGCGTGACGCGCGCCAGCACGTCGCCCGCCTTCACGTCCTGCCCGTCGTCGACCGAGATCATCGTGCCGACCGCGAGCAGGTAGCGCGCCGCTTCGCCGCTCGTCTCATCGAGCAGGGTCAGCCGCGGCTGGAGCTCTTCCTTCTTGCCGCGGCCCGTGGCGCGATATTCGATGACGACGCGCTGCGCGATGCCGGTCGCCTCGTCGACCTGTTCGGCCAGCGTCTTGCCGTCGATCAGGTCCTGATACTTCACGACACCGTTCTTTTCGGTGATCAGCGGCATGGTGAACGGATCCCATTCGGCGATCCGGTCGCCCTTCTTCACCTTTTCGCCGTCCTTGTGCATGATCTGCGCACCATAGGGCAGGCGATGGGTCGCGCGCTCGCGGCCCTCGGGGTCGATGACCGCGATCTCGCCCGAACGCGACAGCGCCAGACGGCGGCCGCGCTGATCGACGATCGTTTCCATGTCGCGATATTCGATCGTGCCGTCGGAGATCGCCTCCAGGTTCGACTGTTCGTTGACCTGCGCCGCGCCGCCGATGTGAAAGGTCCGCATCGTGAGCTGCGTGCCCGGCTCGCCGATCGACTGCGCCGCGATGACGCCGACCGCTTCACCGATGTTCACCGGCGTGCCGCGCGCGAGGTCGCGGCCATAGCATTTGGCGCAGACGCCCAGCGCCGCTTCGCAAACGAGCGGGCTGCGAATCTTGACCGCCTGAACCTCGGCCTCCTCGATCTTCGCGACCGTGGCTTCGTCGAGCAGCGTTCCGACCGGCGCGAGCAGCGTGCCGTCGGAATCGGTGACGTCCTCGAGCGTCGTGCGGCCGAGGATGCGCTCGCCGAGCGACGCGATCACCGATCCGCCCTGCACGATCGCGCGCATTTCCATGCCGCGATCGGTGCCGCAATCCTCCTCGATCACCACGCAATCCTGCGACACGTCGACGAGACGGCGGGTCAGATAGCCTGAGTTCGCCGTCTTGAGCGCCGTGTCCGCCAGGCCCTTGCGGGCGCCGTGGGTCGAGTTGAAATATTCGAGGACGGTCAGGCCTTCCTTGAAGTTCGAGATGATCGGCGTTTCGATGATCTCGCCCGACGGCTTGGCCATCAGCCCGCGCATGCCGGCGAGCTGCTTCATCTGCGCCTGCGAACCGCGGGCACCCGAGTGCGCCATCATGTAGATCGAGTTGATCGGCGCGAGGCGACCGTCGTCGAGCTTCGGCGTAGCGCGGATCTCGTCCATCATCGCGTTCGCGACCTTGTCGCCACACTGCGACCAGGCATCGATCGCCTTGTTGTATTTTTCTTGCTGCGTGATCAGACCGTCCTGATACTGCTGCTCGAAATCCTTCACCAGGGCGCGCGTCTCGTCGACCAGCTTCTCCTTGGCCGCCGGGATGATCATGTCGTCCTTGCCAAACGAGATGCCGGCACGGAAAGCGTGACGGAAGCCCAGCGCCATGATCGCGTCGGCGAACAGCACCGTCTCCTTCTGCCCGGTGTGGCGATAGACCTGGTCGATGACGTCGCCGATCTCCTTCTTGGTGAGGAGACGGTTGACGACGTCGAAGGGCACGGTGTGCGACTTCGGCAGGCATTCGCCGATCAGCATGCGGCCCGGGGTGGTCTCGAACCGCTTGAGGTAGCTGTTGCCCTGCTCGTCGGTCTGCGGGACGCGGCTGATCACGCGCGTGTGCAGCGTCACCGCGCCCGTGTAGAGCGCCTGGTGCACCTCGGCCATGTCGGCGAGCAGCATGCCCTCGCCCGGCTCGCCCTCGCGCTCCATCGACAGATAATAGAGACCGAGAACCATGTCCTGCGACGGCACGATGATCGGCTTGCCGTTCGCGGGGGACAGGATGTTGTTGGTCGACATCATCAGCACGCGCGCTTCGAGCTGCGCTTCGAGCGACAGCGGGACGTGCACGGCCATCTGGTCGCCGTCGAAGTCGGCGTTGAACGCGGCGCAGACCAGCGGGTGGAGCTGGATCGCCTTACCCTCGATCAGCACCGGCTCGAACGCCTGGATGCCGAGGCGGTGGAGCGTCGGCGCGCGGTTCAGCAGCACCGGATGCTCGCGGATCACCTCGTCGAGGATGTCCCAGACTTCCTTGCGTTCCTTCTCGACCCACTTCTTCGCCTGCTTCAGGGTCATCGACAGACCCTTGGCGTCGAGGCGCGCGTAGATGAACGGCTTGAACAGTTCGAGCGCCATCTTCTTGGGCAGGCCGCACTGGTGCAGCTTGAGTTCGGGGCCGGTCACGATGACCGAACGGCCCGAATAGTCGACGCGCTTGCCGAGCAGGTTCTGGCGGAAGCGGCCCTGCTTGCCCTTAAGCATGTCGGACAGCGACTTGAGCGGACGCTTGTTGGCGCCGGTGATCGTGCGGCCGCGGCGGCCGTTGTCGAACAATGCGTCGACGGCTTCCTGCAACATGCGCTTTTCGTTGCGGACGATGATGTCCGGGGCGCGCAGTTCCATCAGCCTTTTCAGACGGTTGTTGCGGTTGATGACGCGGCGGTAGAGGTCGTTGAGGTCCGACGTCGCGAAGCGGCCGCCGTCGAGCGGCACCAGCGGGCGCAGTTCGGGCGGGATCACGGGGATGACTTCCAGGATCATCCATTCGGGACGGTTGCCCGATTCGATGAAGCTCTCCACGACCTTCAGGCGCTTGATGATCTTCTTGGGCTTGAGCTCCGACTTGGTCGTCGCCAGCTCTTCCATCAGATCGCTGCGTTCCTGTTCGAGATCGAGATTCTCGAGCAGCACGCGGATCGCCTCGGCACCGATCCCGGCCGAGAAGGCGTCCTCGCCATATTCGTCCTGCGCGTCGAGCAGTTCGTCCTCGGTCAAAAGCTGGAACTTCTCCAGCGGCGTCAGGCCGGGTTCGAGGACGATATAGGCCTCGAAATAGAGGACGCGCTCAAGCTGCTTGAGCTGCATGTCGAGCAGCAGGCCGATGCGCGACGGCAGCGACTTCAGGAACCAGATGTGCGCGACCGGCGCGGCGAGTTCGATATGGCCCATGCGCTCGCGGCGGACCTTGGTCACCGTGACCTCGACGCCGCACTTCTCGCACACGATTCCCTTGTATTTCATGCGCTTGTACTTGCCGCACAGGCATTCGTAATCCTTGATCGGACCGAAGATGCGCGCGCAGAACAGGCCGTCGCGCTCGGGCTTGAACGTGCGGTAGTTGATCGTCTCGGGCTTCTTGATCTCGCCGAACGACCACGAGCGGATACGCTCGGGGCTGGCGATGCCGATCTTGATCATGTCGAAGGTTTCGGGCTTCGCCACCGGGTTCATGAAGTTGGTAAGCTGGTTCATATTTCAGGCTCCATCTTCCCCTCTCGCGGCCAGCGAGAGGGGTGAGGAAAAAATCATTCGGCGGCTTCGGGAAGAGCGTCCGGACCTTCGTCGGGGTCTTCGTCCGCATAGGACGAAAGCTCGACGTTGAGGCCCAGCGAGCGCATTTCCTTGACGAGCACGTTGAAGCTTTCGGGAATGCCGGCCTCGAAGGTGTCGTCGCCCTTGACGATCGCTTCATAGACCTTGGTGCGGCCGATCACATCGTCGGACTTCACCGTCAGCATTTCCTGCAGCGTGTACGCAGCGCCATAGGCCTGGAGCGCCCAGACCTCCATCTCGCCGAAGCGCTGGCCGCCGAACTGCGCCTTACCGCCCAGCGGCTGCTGGGTGACGAGGCTGTAGGGACCGATCGACCGCGCGTGGATCTTGTCGTCGACCAGGTGGTGCAGCTTGAGGATATACATATATCCCACCGTCACCCGGCGGTCGAAGCGATCGCCGGTGCGGCCGTCATACAGATCGACCTGACCCGAGCGATCGAGCCCGGCGCGTTCGAGCATCGCCGACACGTCGCCCTCGCGCGCGCCGTCGAACACCGGCGTCGCGAAGGGCACGCCCAGCGACAGCCGCCCGGCGAGGTCGACGACCTGATCGGGGGTCCGCGCCTCGATGTCGGCGGCATAGTCCTCGCCATAGGCATTGAGCAGCGCCTCACGGACCGCCTCAGGCGGCGATGCCGCTTCGGGGTTCGGGTTCGCCGCGCGCCACTCGTCGAGCGCCGCGGTGATCTGCCGCCCGAAGCCGCGCGATGCCCAGCCGAGGTGCGTTTCGAGGATCTGCCCCACGTTCATGCGGCTCGGCACGCCCAGCGGGTTGAGCACGACATCGACGTGCGTCCCATCCTCGAGGAACGGCATGTCCTCGATCGGCAGAATGCGGCTGATGATGCCCTTGTTGCCGTGACGGCCGGCCATCTTGTCGCCCGACTGCAGCTTGCGCTTGATCGCGACGAACACCTTGACCATCTTGAGCACGCCCGGCGCCAGTTCGTCGCCGCGCTGCAGCTTTTCGACGCGATCCTCATATTTCGCGTTGATGCGCTTGATCGCCTCGTCATACTGCGCCTTGATCGCTTCGAGCGCGGCCTGTGCGCGGTCGTCGACGACGGCGAGCTTCCACCAGTCGGAGCGTTCGAGCTCGACAAGCTGCTCTTCGGTCAGCGCATCGCCCTTCTTCATGCCCTTCGGCACCGCGCTTGTAGTCTGGCCGACCAGCAGTTCCTTGAGGCTGGAGAAGGTCGCGCGGTTGAGGATCGAGCGTTCGTCGTCGGCGTCCTGCTTCAGCCGTTCGATCTCCTCGCGTTCGATCGCGATCGCGCGCTCGTCCTTGTCGATGCCGTGGCGGTTGAAGACGCGAACCTCGACGACCGTGCCAGACACACCCGGCGGCAGGCGCAGCGAGGTGTCGCGCACGTCGCTCGCCTTTTCGCCGAAGATGGCGCGCAGCAGCTTTTCTTCCGGCGTCATCGGGCTTTCGCCCTTCGGCGTGATCTTGCCGACCAGGATATCGCCCGGGCCGACCTCGGCGCCGATATAGACGATGCCCGCCTCGTCGAGGTTACGCAGCGCTTCCTCGCCGACGTTCGGAATGTCGCGGGTGATGTCTTCCGGCCCGAGGCGCGTATCGCGCGCGGTGACCTCGAACTCCTCGATATGGATCGAGGTGAAGACGTCGTCCTTCACGATGCGCTCGGAAATGAGGATCGAGTCCTCATAATTGTAGCCGTTCCACGGCATGAAGGCGACGAGCACATTCTTGCCGAGCGCCAGTTCGCCGAGTTCGGTCGACGGACCGTCGGCGATGATGTCGCCGGTGCGGATCACCTCGCCCACCTTCACCAGCGGGCGCTGGTTGATACAGGTGTTCTGGTTCGAGCGCTGGAACTTCTGCAGGCGATAGATGTCGACGCCCGACTTGCCCGGTTCGACCATGTCGGTCGCGCGGATGACGATGCGGGTCGCATCGACCTGATCGACGATACCGCCGCGGCGCGCCGCGATGGCCGCGCCCGAATCGCGCGCGACGGTGCCTTCCATGCCGGTGCCGACCACGGGCGCCTCGGCCCGCAGCAGCGGCACCGCCTGACGCTGCATGTTCGATCCCATCAGCGCGCGGTTGGCGTCGTCGTTCTCGAGGAAGGGGATCAGCGACGCCGCGACCGAAACGAGCTGCTTCGGCGACACGTCCATCAGCGTGATCTGGCCCTTCGGCGCCATCAGGAATTCGCCCGCCTCGCGCGCCGAGATCAGTTCCTCGGCAAAGCTGCCGTCGGGGTTGAGATCGGCGTTCGCCTGCGCGACGGTGTGCTTCGATTCCTCCATCGCCGACAGATAGACGACCTCGTTGGTCACCTTGCCGTCGACGATGCGGCGATACGGCGTCTCGATGAAGCCGTATTTATTGACGCGCGCAAAGGTCGCGAGGCTGTTGATCAGACCGATGTTCGGACCTTCCGGCGTTTCGATCGGACAGATGCGGCCATAGTGGGTCGGGTGAACGTCGCGGACCTCGAAGCCCGCGCGCTCACGCGTCAGACCGCCCGGCCCGAGCGCCGAAACGCGGCGCTTGTGGGTGACTTCGGACAGCGGGTTGGTCTGGTCCATGAACTGCGAAAGCTGCGACGAGCCGAAGAATTCGCGCACCGCGGCGACCGCGGGCTTCGCGTTGATCAGGTCGTTCGGCATGACGGTCGACACGTCGACCGACGACATGCGCTCCTTCACCGCGCGCTCCATGCGCAGCAAGCCGACGCGATACTGATTTTCCAGCAGTTCGCCGACCGAACGGACGCGGCGGTTGCCGAGATTGTCGATATCGTCGATCTCGCCCTTGCCGTCCTTCAGGTTCACCAGCTCCTTGACCACGGCGAGGATGTCCTCGCTGCGCAGCGTCGTCACCGTGTCCTCGGCATCGAGGCCGAGGCGCATGTTGAGTTTGACGCGGCCGACCGCCGACAGGTCGTAACGCTCGGGGTCGAAGAAGAGGCCGCCGAACAGCGCTTCCGCCGTCTCGCGCGTCGGCGGTTCGCCGGGGCGCATGACGCGATAGATGTCGCTCAGCGCCTGGTCGCGGTCCTCGGCCTTGTCGGCCTTCAGCGTGTTGCGGATCCACGGGCCGGTGTTGTTGTGGTCGATGTCGAGCAGCACCAGCTTGTCGATGCCCGCCGCGTCCATCTTTTCGAGATTCTCGGCCGTCACTTCGTCGCCGGCCTCGATATAGATCTCGCCGGTCGCCTCGTTGATCAGGTCATAGGCCGAATAGCGGCCGAAGATTTCCTCGGTCGGGATCAGCAGCGTGTCGAGCCCGTCCTTCGCCGCCTTGTTGGCGAGACGCGGGCTGATCTTGTGGCCCGCGGCGAAGACGACTTCGCCGGTCTTGGCGTCGACGACGTCGAACGCGGGCTTGGCACCGCGCCAGTTCTCGACGACGAAGGGCACCTTCCAGCCGTTCTCGGCGCGCTCGAAGACGAGGCGGTCGTAGAAGAAATTGAGGATGTCCTCGCCCGACATGCCCAGCGCATAAAGCAGAGTCGTGACCGGCAGCTTGCGCTTGCGGTCGATGCGGACGTTGACGATGTCCTTGGCGTCGAACTCGAAATCGAGCCACGAACCGCGATAGGGAATGACGCGCGCGGCAAACAGATATTTGCCCGACGAATGGGTCTTGCCGCGGTCATGGTCGAAGAGCACGCCCGGTGAACGGTGCATCTGCGACACGATGACGCGCTCGGTGCCGTTGATGAAGAAGGTGCCGTTCTCGGTCATGAGCGGCATGTCGCCCATGTAGACGTCCTGCTCCTTGATATCGAGGACCGAGCGGGTGTCAGTTTCGCTATCGACCTCGAACACGATCAGGCGCAGCGTGACCTTCATCGGCGCCGCATAGGTGATGCCGCGCTGACGGCATTCCTCGACGTCATATTTCGGATCTTCGAGTTCGTAGTGGACGAAGTCGAGTTCGGCGGTGCCGGCGAAATCGCGGATCGGGAAAACGCTGCGCAGCGTCTTTTCGAGGCCCGAGACATAGCCGACCGAGGGGTCGGACCGCAGAAACTGTTCATAGGATTCGCGCTGCACCTCGATGAGGTTGGGCATTTCCACCGCTTCGTGGATGTTGCCGAACAGCTTGCGGATTCGCTTGCTTGCGGTTGCTTCGAGGGCCTTGCCCACCGACGTCGCCTTGGTCGCCATAGTGATTGTCTCGCCTGCAAAAAATCAAGTCGCGAGCGCGATAGGGACGCAAAAAGGCCGCAGGCAACCGTTGCCGGTTTACCGCAGCTTCTCAACGCATCCCGAAATCCCCGAAGCCCTATTCCTGTGGCCCGCTGCGCAAGGTCGGACCCGTCCCGGACGTAAGGAGGTGTGGGCGCGATATAGGATCGGAGCCGCGCGCTGTCAACGTGGGGAGGTTGCCACGATGCCCCGCGCACTCACCCCCATGTCATGCTGAACTTGTTTCAGCATGACGAAGCATGTTGAAGCGGGCTCGGACCCGCACCCTCAGCCGCAATCGCCTCCGACGGCGCAGACGTCGCCCTCCTGCCCGACCGGCGGAATCGCGCCCTCCCCCTCGTCGAGCAGTTGCTGGATCGCGGCGCCGACGGCGAGGTCTGGGACATGGCCGAAGCGATGCAGGCGAAGGCGGCCCTGCCGGTCGATCAGCAACAGGCTCGGCGTGCCGCGCAGACCATAGCGCGCCATCGTGACCGGCATGCCCGCCGGATCGTCGTGGCGATCGACCGCCACCGGAAAGGCGATACGATATTCGTGGAGAAAGGGCTCGAGCGACACCGGGGTCATCGCGGCATGATGTTCGAACACGCTGTGCAGGCCGATGACGGCGACCGCTTCCTTCGGGAACAGCTCATATATCCGCTGGAGCTGCGGCAGGCCGTTGGCGACGCAGCCGGGGCACAGCATCTGGAAGGCGCCGATCGCCACGACGCGGCCGCGCAGCGCCGCGAGCGACAGCGGCGCGCTGTTGAACCAGCGCGCAATGTCGAGTTCGGGGGCCGCGCCCGCTCCGGCCGTCACCGGCCCTTCCAATAGTCGTTCGCCGCGGCGACGGTCGCGAAATGGGTCGCGACGACCTGCGACGCGGCGATCAGTGAATCGGCATTGCCGCCATAGGCCGCCCGGCCCGCATCGCGGACCGCGGCGTCGGGCTGCGTCAGCTTGACCGCGATACGCGCCATCTTGACCGCGAGCGCGAAGCCCTCTTCGGGCGTTTCGGTCGTCAGGCTCGGCAGCCAGCTTGCGTCACTCATCCTTTTTCTCCTTTGCGGGCGCCCGGACTCGGACAGCCGCGGCGAGCCTAGGCCTTTGCAGCCGAAAATGCACATCGGCGCCGAGCGCCGTCGCCGCCCCGTCGCGGCCGATTACACGACTCGTCCCGCCGAACGCACGGTTCGGCAGCATCGCGTTGGCTATATCGCGCGCTGGCGGGTTCAGCGTGCATGTCTGTTGATCACCAAGGAGAATGAACGCGATGCGAAAGATCGCCTGTTTGATGACGTCTCTTTCCCTCGGCATGGCCCTCGCCGCTGCTGCTCCGGCGGCAGCGCAGGAAGCGGCCCAGGCCGCGGCCGGCCCCAATCTTGCGCCCGGAACGGTCGTCTATGATTCCGAAGGCGCCGAAATCGGTCCGGTTTCCAGCGAGGTCGGCGACAATATCGTCGTGATGCTGGGCGACAAGCCGGTCACCCTTCCCAAGAATGCATTCGGCCAGTCCGACAAGGGCCCCGCGATCACCATCACCCGCGCGCAGTTGACCGCCGCGGTCGATCAGGCGGCCGCCCAGACCGCCGCCGCACTCGACGCCGCGATCCAGCCGGGTGCCGATATCCTCGGCGCGAATGGCAGCGCCGTGGTCGGCAAGGTCAAGCTGGTCGAAGCCGACGGCATCGTCGTCGCGACATCGAGCGGCGACGTCAAGCTGCCGCGCCATGCCTTCTTCCTCTCGCCCAAGGGTCTCGCCACCAGCTTCACCGCCGAGCAGTTCGCCGCGGCGGTCGCCGAAGCGACGGCCCCGGCAACCGCGAGCGAAGCGGTTGCCGATGCCGATACCGAGACGCCGGATCGCTCCGCGAACTGACGCGTCGCAGATCGCAAACAGGAAGGGCGCGGAACCATCGCGGTTCCGCGCCCTTCTTCGTATGGTGCATCCGGAAGGAGGGTTCCTATTCGGCGACGCCGAAGGTCAGGCCGACGACCTTCTCCACCATCGTCTCGTCCCATTCGACCCGGTGATCGAGGATCAGCATGGCGAGGCCGTGGACCACGGCCCAGGCGTGGAGTGACGCGGGTTCGGGATCGTCGAGATCGGGCAGCGCCTGCGCCACCCCGGCGCGCAGCAGATGATAGGCGGTCTCTCCCCCGTCGGCACCGCCGTCGCGATAACGCTCCGGCATCTGCCGCGTGAAGCTCAACCGGAAGATCGCGGGCTCGTCATGCGCGAAGCGGACATAGGCGATGCCGGTCGCAAGGAAGCCCGCCTTGCCGCCGCCCGCCTTCAGCCACGCCTGCGCCTGAAGCGCGCCCAGTCGCCGCAGCCCTTCGTCGGCAAGCGCGTCGAGCAACGCCTCTTTGTCGGGGAAATGGCGATAAAGGGCAGTGGCGCTCACCCCCACGTCGCGCGCCAGTGCGCGCAGGCCCAAGTCGCTCCCGTCGCCTTCCGCCAGCCGTTTCATCCCCGCCGCGATGACCGCCGCGCGCAGATCGCCGTGGTGATAGGAGCCGCCCCGCGGCACGGTGCCCTCCGCGTCCGGTGCCGGCGCGGCCAGGCCGCTTTCCAAGTTGACACTGTTATCATCGCCTGCCATGTTGCCACCGTAAACATAGCGACTCGATCGCGCAAGCGCAGAGTCCGGACCGAGGAGCAGAGGAGCACTGCCATGGCCAGCAACGTCGAAAATCTGATCCGCAGCGCGGTGACCAAGGGTATCACCAAGGTGGCGGACTATAATCGCAGGCGCCTGCCCCAACCGACCGACGCGCATCCCTATCTGACCGGCATCCACACGCCGATGACCGAGGAACTGACGCTGGAGGCGCTGCGCGTCGAGGGCGATATTCCCGCCGCGCTGTCCGGCCGCTACCTGCGCAACGGCCCCAATCCGGCTCTCCCCCCCGATCCCGCGAGCTACCACTGGTTCACGGGCGCCGGAATGGTCCATGGCATCCGCATCGCGGACGGCCGGGCGCACTGGTACCGCAACCGCTGGGTGCGCGGGGCCGAGGCGTGCGAGGCGCTCGGCGAACCACTGCCGCCCGGACCGCGCGGCGACCGCAACGATGCGCCGAACACCAATGTCGTCGGGCTGGCCGGGCGGACCTTTGCGATCGTCGAGGCGGGCGGCAAGCCGGTCGAACTGTCCGACACGCTGGACAGCATCGCGCACAATCCGTTCGACGGCACGCTCGCCGGTCCCTACAGCGCGCACCCGCACCACGACCCCTTCGCCAACGAGACGCATGCGGTCACCTATGCCGGGGGCGAGCCGAACCGCGTGTGGCACGTCGTCCTCGACGCCGACGCGCATGTGATCCGCGAAGAACCGGTCGCGGTCAGCGACGGGCCGTCGATCCACGACTGCGCGATTACCGAACATTATGCGCTGGTCTTCGACCTGCCCGTCACCTTCTCGATGAAATCGCTGCTCGCCGGGCACAGCTTTCCCTATGCGTGGAACGAGCGTCATCCGGCGCGGATCGGCCTGCTGCCCCGCACCGGGCGCGGCGACGACATCGTCTGGGTGCCGGTCGATCCCTGCTATGTTTTTCACCCTGCCAATGCGTTTGAGACGGCGGACGGCAAGGTGATCGTCGATGTCGTCGCGCACGACACGATGTTCGCGCGCTCGAAACGCGGCCCCGACAGCGAGCGGTCGCGGCTCGAACGCTGGACGATCGATCCCGCGGCGCGGACGACGCTGCGCACGGTCATCGACGACCAGCCGCAGGAATTCCCGCGTTACGACGAGCGGCTGACGACGCGCCCCTATCGCTATATCTACAGCGTCGCGCTGTCCGAAAGCGCCGGCGCCGAGATGGCGATCGCCGAGACACGGCTGCTGCGCCACGATCTGGAGAAAGGCACGACCGAAGCGCGCGACTTCGGCCCCGGACGCCATCCCGGCGAATTCGTCTTCGTGCCGCGCGCGGCGGCGGGCGCGGAGGATGACGGCTGGCTGATCGGGCTGGTCGTCGACATGAACGACCAGACGACCGAACTGACGATCCTGAACGCCGACGACTTCAGCGGACCGCCGCAAGCCGTCGTGCATCTGCCGCACCGGGTGCCGCCGGGATTCCACGGCAACTGGGTCGCCGACTGACGCCTTCGGGCGGACGCAGCAGCGCCCAATCTTCGCCCAGCCGCCTCAGGACAACGGCTCATCGTGGAAATCGGTTGTTTTGGGCAGCGCTTTGCGCGCGCCATCCGTTCGATTGTCACTATGACAAGACATATTGCCCTCTCCCGCCCCGCCACGAGCGCGATTGCCGCGCTCTTGGTCCTGTCCGCCCCTGCCGCTTTCGCGCAGGAAGCGCCGACGGCGCCTCCCACAATATCCCCCACGATGCCGATGAGCCCGCCGGTCGCCGCACCGACCGTTCCGGCACCCGGCCCGGCCGCTTCCACGGCCCCCGTCGCCACGCCGCCCGCGCCGCCCGCGCCGCAGCCGGTGATCCGCGTTCCCCTCGATATCGCGCCGCCCGACGAGGCGGACACGCCCAAGGCCGAACCGAAGGCGGCAGCCGCAGCGGCCCCGACACAGGCGCAGCGTGCCCCGGCACGGCCGCGCGCGGCAGAGTCCGCTCGGGCCGCCGCCGCGCCGGCGCCCGTCGAAACAGCCCCCGCTGAAACGGCGCCAGCCGCCGAGATGACAGCGGCCGCTCCGCTTGCCGCAGCCCCCGCGACCGTTGCGCCGCCGGCCGAGACCATGGCCGAACCAGTTGCGCAGCGCGCGACGGGCAATGACTCCTTTCCCTGGGAGATCGTCGGCGGCGCCGCGGCCTTGCTGGTGATCGGCGGCGCCGGCCTCGCCTTCGCACGCCGCCGGCGTACGGCGGATGAGGAAGAAGCGTTCGACACCGTCTTCATCGACGATGCCCGTGCAGCCGATCCGGTCCCGGCGGTTCCCGCACCCTCGCCGACGCCGCCGAGCGCGCCCGCCTTTGCCGCAACCCCTGCTGCCGGCATGGGTCGTCACGAAGCGATGGCGATGGCCGGCCCTACCCCGGGCAACCCCTTCGTCACGCTCCGCAAGCGCCTCGTGCGCGCACGCTTCCTCGATCGACAGGACCGCGCCCGCTACGACGCCATGCTCGCGGGCCAGAAGGACCTGCGCCGCAAGCCGGTGAGCGCGTGGGAGGTTTCGCAGCGCCCCGCCCCGGCCCCGGTGGCCGAGCAGGAGGTACGCCGGCCGGCGCCGGGTCGTCTCGGCGAGACGCGCCGTCCCGGCCTGACCCGCGGCTGACCAACAGAAAAAGGGCGGCGCCATACGGCACCGCCCTTTTTCTTTAGCGGAAGCGGCGGGACAGGCCCGCCGCGACCCGCACGACCGATTACTTGAGTTCGACGGTCGCGCCGGCAGCTTCCAGCTTCTTCTTGATTTCTTCGGCTTCCGCCTTGTTGGCGCCTTCCTTGACGGCCTTCGGCGCGCCTTCGACGAGCGCCTTGGCTTCGCCCAGGCCCAGGCCGGTGATCGCGCGGACTTCCTTGATGACGTTGATCTTCTGACCACCGTCGCCCGTCAGGATGACGTCGAATTCAGTCTGCTCTTCGGCAGCCGGAGCGGCGCCACCAGCGGCGGGAGCGGCAACCGCAACCGCGGCGGCGGCCGAAACGCCCCACTTCTCTTCGAGCAGCTTCGAAAGCTCGGCGGCTTCCAGAACGGTCAGCGCCGACAGGTCTTCAACGATCTTGGCAAGATCAGCCATGTTCATTCTCCATATGGGACCGGGAAAACCCGGTGAATTGTTGCAGATAGATAATCAGGTAAAAGACTTATGCCGCTTCCTTGGCACCATAGGCGCCAAACACCCGCGCAAGCTGACCCGCCGGGGCTGCCGCAATCTGGGCAACCTTGGTGGCCGGGGCCTGAACCAGGCCGACCAGCGTGGCGCGCAGTTGGTCGAGCGACGGCAGCGCCGCAAGCGCCTTGACGCCTTCCACGTCGAGGACTACGTCCCCCATGCCGCCGCCAACGATCTCGAGCTTGTCGTTGGTCTTGGCAAATTCCACCGCAACCTTCGCAGCAGCCACCGGATCGGCGGATGAAGCAATGGCCGTGGGGCCGGTCAGCAGATCGCCGATACCGGTATAGGGCGTGCCGTCGAGCGCGATACGGGCGAGACGGTTCTTCGAGACCTTGAAGCTCGCGCCGGCGTCACGCATCTGCTGGCGAAGCACCGTCGACTGGGCGACGGTGAGGCCCAGGTTGCGAACAATCACAACCGAGGCTGCATTCGACAGCGTAGCGTTCAGCGCGGATACGGCTTCGGCCTTTTGAGCACGATCCATGCCTTGTTTCTCCACTCATGCCCGAAAGCCCGCGCACCGGAATGCGCGCGCCGCCGGGCGGCTGACACACGCGCGGACAGACACGGGACGCATCCCGCCGATCCGCGCGCAACGATGTCCGATGGGGGCGGTCAAGCCGCGAACGCCGGGCGGAGCCAGGCGGGCGACCGATAAAGACTGTTCCCCGTCTAGGCTGGAAATTAAGCGGGGCAAATCCCCCGCACCAACGGTCTCGGACGGAATTGCCGGGGCCGGGGCCCTGACAACACGGGGGCGCTCATAGCGGCGCGGCGCGCAAAGTCAAGGCGTGGGGGGTCATTAGGATGTCGTGCGCCTACCTGATCTCCCCTCCCGCCTGCGGGAGGGGAGTCAGATCTCAGCCGCCGCATTCAAAATGACCCGGCGCCACATGAAACTCATCATTCGCCCTTGCCAAAATCTATTTAAGATATATCTTAGAAACATCTTGAAACACATAAAGGAAAGATATCATGCATTTTCATCGACATAAGGACGGCTGCGGCAAACGGCACGGCATGCATCGCGGCGGACGCGGCTTCGGCCATGGGTTTGGTCCGGGCTTCGGCGGCCGGCGCGGCCATGACGACGGCGCGCGCGGTCCGCGTCGCCGCATGTTCGACAGCGGCGAACTGCGGCTTGTGCTGTTGAAGCTGATCGCCGACGAACCGCGCCACGGTTACGACTTGATCCGCCGGATCGAGGAACTGACCGGCGGCACCTATGCGCCGAGCCCGGGCGTCGTCTATCCCACCCTTACCCTGCTCGACGACATGGGGCAGATCGAGGCGCAGCAGAGAGAAGGCGCGAAGAAGCTGTTCGCGATCACCGCCGCCGGCGAAGAGGAACTGGCGGCGAACCGCGAGCTCGTCGAAGCGCTGATCGCGCGCCTTGCCGCGATCGGCGAGGAGCAGCAGCGCACCGACAGCGCGTCGGTCCGCCGCGCGATGGGCAACCTGCGCGCGGTGCTCGTCAACCGGCTGCGTTCGCGCGACCTCGACGAGGCGACGGTGCACCAGGTCGTCGCGCTGATCGACGAGGCGGCGCAGAAGATCGAGCGGCTGTGACGGAGGAAGCGACGAGCGCCGCCACCGCCACGGTGCCGACCGGCCACGCCAGCCGCTACCTCCAGCAGTTATGCAAGCATTGGCAGCATAATCTGGCGGTCGAGTTCACCCCCGATCGCGGAACGGTCGTGTTCCCGCGCGATGTGCGCGGGGCCGACTGGCCCGGCGACGCGCGCGTCACCTTCGACGCCACCGCCGCCGCGCTGACCGTCCGCATCGACGCCAGCAGCGCCGAGCATCTCGAAGCGCTGAAAGAGGTGGTCGCCCGCCACCTCGACCGCTTCGCCTTTCGCGAGGCGCCGCTGGCCTTCGACTGGCGCGCGCCCGAAGATCAGGGTTTCAGGCCGAACCGCGCGTAATCGCGTTCGAGCGCGGGGGACAGCTGGCGGGCAACCGCCAGGTCGGCCGCCGCTCGCTCGCCATGGCCCAGCCGCTTGTTGACGATCGCACGCAGCAGGCGGCTGGAGGCGAGCGCCGGAATTTGCGACAGCGCCGCATCGAGGTCGCGCAGCGCATCCTCGTCGCGGCCGAGCCGCATCCACACGAGCGCGCGGCTGTCGAGGATGTTCGCCGTGCTCTCGCTCAGCTCGATCGCCGAGGTGCAGTCCTTGAGCGCAGTGTCGATCGCGACGTTGCGCGTCGCCTTCACCCAGCAGCGCGCGTTGAGCAGCGCCGGCGAGCCCGGCTTCTCCCCGATCAGCGCGTCGAACGCGTCGATGGCGGCCTGCGCTTCACCGAACTCGCCGACCATCGCCGCCTTGGCGAAGCGGAAATCGTCGCGCGCCTTGCCGCCCAGCGCGATACGCTCGTCGAGCAGCCGCGCCGCCCGGTCGACATCGCCCTGCGCGGCGACCAGCCACGCCAGCGACGATATCGCGGACGCCGACGATGGGTCGAGCTTGCGCGCCTCCTCAGCGTCGGCGATCGCGCCCGTGCTGTTGCCCAGCTCCTTGCGGACCGCCGACCGCTCCAGATAGGCATCGACCGAAGGAAGCAGCGCGATCTGCCGCGTGAGCATCGCCTCGGCCGCCTTGAAATCGCCGATGCCGCGCTGGAACGACGTGGCGCTGGTCAGCGCGGTGATATTCTCCTCGTCCGCCTTGGCGGCATTGGCCGCATAGATCGCCTTGATCGCGTCGAGCTGCGACGTCGAAGCCGCCCCGGCGAGGTTCCAGCGACGGCGCGCGTCCTCGGGCGCGATCATCCGCGGCGCCTGCCCCAGCATCGTCGCGACCCGGTCGCGCTCTCCCGCGACCTGCGCCGCCGGAATCTCGATGCCGGAGGTCGCCAGCGTCTCGTCGACGGTGACGATGCCGTCGGCCAGCGTCACCGATCGCTGCACCTCATATCCGCCATAGCGGCCGTCGAGCGCCCCTTCGCCTTCGATCCGATACCCGCGCCCACCGTCGGGCAGACGGATGCGAAGGCGGTAACGGGCGCGATCGGGACCCGGCGTCGCCACGGGAATCTCGGCCCAGGCGGCGCGCGCGCGGTCGGGCGCGAACGCCACGATATCGGGAATGCGCGCCAGCCAGCGCTCGGTGCGCTTGTCGACGCGATCCCACGCGCTGCCGAACACGCCGCGGGCACGGATCGAAATGCTGCCGTCCTCGACCGCCGGCGTTACGGTCACATCCTCGAACTGGGCTTCGCCGACATATTCCTGCAGCAGGCGCTGGGTCAGGTCGCGGCTCTCCTTCGCGCCGAGCTGCGACGAGGCCAGCGTGAGCAGGCTCGCAAGCTGGCCGCGCAGCGTCATGTCGACCGTCATAACCGATGGCAGGTCGACGCTGGTGCTTTCGTCGGCGTCGAGGGCGAGATCGACGATCGGCCGCGCCGGCGGGCGCGCGTCGATCCGCTCCAGTTCCGCGCCGGCCGCCCGCACCGGCAGCACATGACCGAAAGGCGGCGGGTCGCCAAGGTCGGGCAGCCTGGTGCCGAGCGCCGTGCCGTCCAGCCACAGCGCCCTGCCCCCGACATGCGCCCGCACGAGGATATGGTTGAACGCGAGCACGCTCGGAATCCGCGAGGGGATCGCGTCGCCGAGCTGGGCGTGCGCCATCATCGGCTCCGCGTCAATCTCCATCGCGTGCAGCATGGCGAGCAGCAGCAAGGTCTTGGCCTTGCAGTCGCCATAGCGCGCATCCCACGTTTTCGCGGGGGTCTGCGGTACATAATTGCCACCGTCCATGCCGACCGCCAGATAGCGGACCTTGTCCTGCACCAGTTGCAGCGCCATCGCCGTCCGGCGCAGCGGATCGTCGGTCGCCGCCATGATCCGTTCCACCTCGGCCGCGATCGGGCTGCCGTCGGCGATCGTCCCCTCGGTCGCATAGAGCGGCGCCATCACCTTCGACACATCGTCCCAGCCGGTAAAGGTCGAGGCCTCGACCATCGGCGGCCGGCGATAGCGGATCGGCGCATCGTCGGGCATCTCGGGCTGCTTCGCCAGTGGCAGTGCGATAGGCAATTCCATGAAATCGCCGTTGCGCCGCGGCGCGGCGTCGACGCCGCCGGTCAGCGCCTGCCACTTGAGCGGCTCGTCCTTGCGCCACGACAGGCGATAGGACGCCGACGCGACGCGAACCGGTTCTGCGAGCAGCGGGACGGCGAGCTGGCTGCGCCCGCCGAGCGCCGCATCCTTGCTCGTCGTCGACATGCGCAGCCGCAGCGTGTCGCCGACCCGCAGCCCCTCGACCGCCAGCGCCGCCGACAGGATGCCGGTCAGTTCGCGCTGCTCGAGCGCCTGCTCACGGCGCAGCACGGTGAATTTCTGCCCGTTGGCGAGCGCGTCGATCTCTGTCCCGTCACGGAGGATGACGAGCTGGTGGATGATCAGGTCGCCCTTGTCGGGCGACCAGGGCAGGACGATGTTGCTGCTTTGCGACAATTCCTCGGGCGTGCCGATCTTCACCGCCGTATCGCTGAACGCCCAGACGGTGGGCCCGTCGACGCGCTGCTGGATGTCGAGGACGAGCAACCCGTTCGGCGCGCTCGCCATGTCGGGCAGCTTGACGGGCGTCACCCATTCGGGCGCCGGCCGGTAAAGCGGTTCCTCGCCCGCCGATGCCGCGCCCGCCGGCAGCGCCGCCGCCGCCACGACCAGCATCCGCCCCCAACACCGCATCATTACCTCCCCCCGTGTGGATACCATGCCCTCGACCGCATGGGCGCCCCGCCCGATGCGGCCGAACCGACCTCAGCTCGCTGCCGCCGCCAGCGCGCGCTTGCGCGCATAGAGGAAATAGACGGCGAGACCCGCCGCATTCCACACGCAGAACCAGATCTGCGTATTCACCGGCAGGCTGAAGAAGAGATAGACGCAGCCGAGCATCGCGACGATGCCGACCACCCACGGCATCGGCGCGCGGAAGGTGCGCGGCGCATCGGGCGCGCGGCGGCGCATGATGAGCATGCACAGCGAGACGGCGGTGAAAGCGGCGAGCGTCCCCGCGTTGGCGAGCGC
The DNA here is from genome assembly GCF_001591045.1 of Sphingopyxis granuli NBRC 100800. GTDB lineage: Bacteria > Pseudomonadota > Alphaproteobacteria > Sphingomonadales > Sphingomonadaceae > Sphingopyxis > Sphingopyxis granuli. Next base: position 23,805 of record NZ_BCUA01000040.1, read on the forward strand.
GGCCAGTTCGCCGAGCGGGATGAAGCCCGCCAGCACCGCGACGACGAGCGCAGTGAAGATGGTGATGCGCACCGGCGTCCCGCGTCCCGACAGCTTCGCCAACCCTTCGGGAAGCAGACCGTCGCGCGCCATGGTGAAGAAGATGCGGCTCTGGCCATAGAAAAAGGCTAGGATCACCGTCGGCAGCGCGATCACCGCCGAAATAGCGAGATAATGCGCGGCGAGCGGCTGCCCGAGCTCGCGCAGGATCAGCGCCAGCGGTTCGGGGCTATTCGCGAAGCGGCCATAGGCGACCGCACCCACCGCGGCGACGGCCACGGCGATATAGATGGCGACGCAGGCGATCATCGACCCGACGATTCCGATCTTCAGGTCGCGGTCGGGGTTCTTGGTCTCCTCGGCCGCCGTCGCGATGGCGTCGAAGCCGTAGAAGGCGAAGAAGATGATCGCCGCGGCCGCCATCACCCCGCGCTCGACGCCGTCGGGGCCCATGTGCTTGGCGAAGCCATAGGGGCTGAACGGCTCCAGGTTCGCGGCATCGAAGGCAGGCAGCGCGACCGCGACGAACACGGCGAGCGCCGCGATCTTGACGAGCACGAGGATCGCGTTGACCGTCGCGCTCTCGCGCGTGCCGTACAGCAGCATCCCGGCGACGAGAGCGATGATCGCGATCGCCGGCAGGTTGACGATGCCGCCGAGTTCGGGCCCCTGCATCAACGCCATCGGCATGCCCGCCCAGGATTGCAGCAGCGGCGCGGCATAGCCCGACCAGCCGACCGCGACCGCGCTGACCACCAGCGAATATTCGAGGATCAGGCTCCACCCGACGATCCAGGCGATCAGTTCGCCGATCACGACATAGCTGTAGGTATAGGCGCTTCCCGATGCCGGGATCATCGTCGCCATCTCGGCATAGGCGAGCGCGGCGCAGGCGCAGATGATGCCCGCGACGGCAAAGGACAGGATCACCGCCGGTCCGGCCTTGTCGGCGCCGACCCCGATCAGCGTCAATATGCCCGTGCCGACGATCGCGCCGACGCCCAGCGCCACCAGGTGCGGCCAGCTCAGCGTGCGCACCAGTTGATCGCCCCGCCCCTCCGTCTCGATTACTTTGCGGCGCAGCAGGCTGTCGGACATGCGTTGTTCCCCTCTCTGGTTTGCGGTCTTGTGGAGCGGCGGCGCGGCGAAGGCAAGCGCCGCTTCACCGCGCCTGGCGATCGATCGCCGCGGCGCGCAGCGTCAGCGCGGCGGCAAGTCCGATCGCGGCGCCATAGGCGAGCACGCCCCACTGGATGACCGCGACCGCGCCCAGGATAGCGCCGCCGGTAAGCCCAGCCCACAGCGCCAGATGCGGCCACCAGCGCGCGTCGCCTTCGCCGCGCAGCCGGTTGGCGAGCTTGTAGCCGGTCTGGACGAGCGTGCCGGTCATATAGGTGACGCCGACCACCGCGCCGTCGCGCCCGCGGAACGCCGCATTGACCACCCCCATGGCGAGCGTCAGGCTCAGGACCGCGGGCCAGACCGCATCGACCGCGCGCAGCCCCGCGGCGGCGCACAGCAGCAGCGTCGCGCACGACAGCACCGCGGGCGTCCGGACGCTGCGATACTGTTCGGCGACGAGCGAACCGGCGACGACGCCGGCCACGAAGGTCGCGATCAGGCCGCCGGCGATCGCCGCGCCGCGCGTCCCCTCCGCGACCCCGACCGCGAAGCGCGTCGAGTTGCCCGTCATGAAGGAGACGAAGAAGCCGGCGGTCTCGACGAAGCCGATGGCGTCGACGAAGCCCGCCAGCGCCGCCACCCCGATTGCCAGTGTCTGATAAGCGCGGTCGAAACGGATCATCGGTGTGTCAAAGCAGGGCCTCGATCGCCTCGGCCAGCCGGGCGTCGCGCTCCGACAGGCCGTTCGCGTCGTGCGTGGTCAGCAATATGTCGACGCGGTTGTATACGTTCGACCATTCGGGATGATGATCCATCTTCTCCGCGACGATCGCGACGCTGGCCATGAAACCGAAGGCCTGCGCGAAATCGGCGAACTGGAACCGTCGCACGATCGCGTCGCGGTCGGGTTCGTGCCGCCAGTCGGGGAAGCGGGCGAGCAGCGCGGCGCGCGCCGCATCGTCGAGTTTCTGGACCACCTGTTCTTCTCCCGCTGGTCAAGGCCGCGCGCCCGCCATAAGGAAGGGCGCGATGACCGACAAGACCGTCCTTTCCGACCTGCCCGCCGGCTGGACCGGCGGCGCGCCCGACGCCGACGCCTTTCATGCGATGGCGCAGGCGGCGCTGGCGACGCTGCCCGACGTTTTTCTGCAGCACATCCGCGACGTGGTGATCGCGATCGAGGAATTCGCCGACGATGCGACGCTCGCCTCGCTCGACATCGAGCATCCCTATGATCTGACCGGCCTGTACGAAGGCCGCCCGCTCACCGAACGCAGCATCGACCACAGCGGCGGCATGCCCGACCGCGTGACGCTCTATCGCATCCCGATCCTCGTCGAATGGATCGAGGGCGGCGAACGGCTAGACTGGCTGGTGCGCCATGTGCTGATCCACGAGATCGGCCATCATTTCGGCTTCTCCGACGACGATATGCACGCGCTGGAAGACATGGCGTGACCGACGCGCTGCTGCGCCTCCACCGCGTCGCCTGCATTCGCGGCGACCGGCTGCTGTTCGAGGGGCTGTCGCTGACGCTGGCGCGCGGCGAGGCGCTATGGCTGCGCGGGCCGAACGGCACGGGCAAGTCCAGCCTGATCCGGCTCGCGGCGGGGCTGCTGCGCCCGGCCGCCGGAACCGTGGAGCGCCATGAACGCATCGCGCTGATCGACGAGGCGACGGCGCTCGACGCCGAACTGCCGCTGCGCCGCGCGCTCGACATCTGGGCGCAGATCGACGGCATCGACGGACCGATGGTGGCGCGCGCGATGGAGGCGATGGCGCTCGCCCCGCTCGCCGAAGTGCCGGTGGCGATGCTGTCGACCGGCCAGCGCAAGCGCGCCGCGATGGCGCGCGTCATCGCGAGCGCGGCACCGATCTGGCTGCTCGACGAGCCCGCGAACGGCATGGACGACGCGGCGCGGGCGCGGCTCGTCGCGGCCATCGCCGCGCACCGCGCGAACGGCGGCGCGGTGCTGCTGGCGTCGCATTTCGCGCTGGGGATCGAAGGCATGGCGGAACTCGACTTGGGAGCGCTGGCATGATCCCCGATCAACCCCACCCCCGTTCCGTTCGCCCTGAGCTTGTCGAAGGGCCGTTCTTTCCTTTACCCTCGAAAGAAGGAAGAACGGTGCTTCGACAAGCTCAGCACAAGCGGATTTGGGGCGGCAATGCCACGGGAAAGGACCGATGACCGCCCTCCTTACCCTGTTCTGGCGAGACCTGCGCCGCGCGTGGGGCAGCGGCGCGCTATGGTTGCCGGTTGTCTTCTTCCTGCTCGTCGCGACCGCCTTTCCCTTCGCAGTCGGCCCCGACGCGCCGCTGCTCGCGCGCACCGGCGGCGGCATGGTGTGGGTCGCGGCGCTGCTAGCGGCGCTGCTGCCGATCGACCGCCTCGTTCGGCCCGACCGCGAGGCGGGGGTGCTCGACCAGCTCGCGGTGCGCGGTTTCGCCGACGAGATCATCGCTGCGATCAAGATCGCCGCCCACGCCATCGGCTTCGGCCTGCCGCTGCTGATCGCGCTGCTCCCCGCGGCGGCGCTGCTGGCGCAGGACGGCGCCCGCGTCGAGACGTTGGCGACCGGCCTCGCCATCGCCATCCCCGCCCTCGCCTCGCTCGCGGTGCTGAGCGCGGCGCTGACGGCGGGGCTGAAAGGCGGCAATGCGATCGGCGGCCTGCTGGTGCTGCCGCTGGCGGTGCCGCTGCTGATCTTCGGCGCCGGGATGCTCGACCCCGCCGGGCGCGGCGCCGTGAAACTGCTCGCCGCGTCGAGCCTGCTGCTGACGGTGATCGGCCCGTTTGCGGCAGGGGCGGCACTGCGGGGGTTGAGAGAGTAAGGAGCGATCCAGAAGCAGGAATGGGCCTATCCTTTCATCGTCATCCCGAACTTGATCCGGAATCCACTCATCCGACACTGGCCTGAGTAGATCCCGGATCAAGTCCGGGATGACGAGAAGAAGATCGACATACGCATTTCCCAAAAGAAAAGGGCCGAGGTTTCCCCCGGCCCTTCCCCAAATCTTGGTGGTGCGGATCAGGCGCCGATTTCGGCGACGTCGATCTTCACGCCCGGGCCCATCGACGACGACAGCGCGATCTTGCGGACATATTTGCCCTTCGCGCCGGCCGGCTTCGCCTTGACGATCGCATCGACGAAGGCGTCGAAGTTCTGGCGCAGCTTGTCCTCGCCGAACGACAGCTTGCCGAGGCCGGCGTGGATGATCCCCGCCTTTTCGACGCGGAACTCGATCTGACCGCCCTTGGCCGCCTTCACGGCTTCGGCGACGTTCGGGGTGACGGTGCCCAGCTTCGGATTCGGCATCAGGCCCTTCGGACCCAGCGTCTTGCCGAGGCGGCCGACGATGCCCATCATGTCCGGCGTCGCGATAACGCGGCCATAGTCGAGGTTGCCCGCGAGCATGTCTTCCATCAGGTCCTCGGCCCCGACCTTATCGGCGCCGGCGGCGAGCGCCTTTTCGGCATTGTCGCCGCGCGCGAAGACCGCGACCTTGACGTCCTTGCCGGTACCGGCGGGCAGCGTGACGACACCGCGCACCATCTGGTCGGCGTGACGCGGGTCGACGCCCAGGTTCATCGCGATCTCGAGCGTTTCGTCGAACTTCGCCGAGGCGAGTTCGCGCACCGTTTTCAGCGCGTCATCGACGCTGTGCAGCTTCGTCGCGTCGACCTTGCCCTCGAGCGCCTTCTGCTTCTTGGTCAGCTTTGCCATCGGTTCAGCCCTCCGTCACTTCGAGGCCCATCGAGCGGGCGCTGCCTTCGATGATCTTCGTCGCCTGTTCGATATCGTTGGCGTTCAGATCCTTCATCTTCAGCTCGGCGATCTCGGCGAGCTTCGAGCGGGCGATCTTGCCGGCGACGAGCTTGCCGGGTTCCTTCGAGCCCGACTTGAGGTTCGCCGCCTTCTTGATGAGGTAGGTCGCCGGGGGCGTCTTGGTGACGAAGGTGAAGCTCTTGTCGGCGAAGACGGTGATGATCGTCGGGGTCGGCTGACCCTTTTCGAGCCCGTCGGTCGCGGCGTTGAACGCCTTGCAGAACTCCATGATGTTCACGCCGCGCTGACCCAGCGCCGGCCCGAGCGGCGGCGAGGGGTTCGCGGTCCCCGCCGGAACCTGCAGCTTGATATAGCCGCTGATCTTCTTGGCCATGATGGCCTCCTTTCTTTCTGTCGGCGCGCCGCGGACGGCGAGCCTCAAAATAAGCGGTCGAACGGAAGGGCATCACCCCTCCTCCCGCGCGGATTCGCGCCCGTATCTGACACGAAGCGGCGCGCTTAGGCGCAAATGCCGCCGAAAACAAGCCCGATCGTCACCCCTGAGGGCGGTAGCGGACCAGTCCTTCCTGCGCCGCGTGCGCGATCAGCGTGCCGTCCTGACGATAGATCGCCCCGCGGCACAGCCCACGGTCGCCGCCCGTCCACGGGCTGTCCATCACGAAGACGAACCATTCGTCGACCCGGATGTCGCCGTGGAACCACATCGCGTGGTCGAGACTGGTCGACACCATCCCCGGCGTCCAGAAGCTCACGCCGTGCGGCAGCATCGCGGTGGACAACAGCCCCATGTCGGAGGCGAAGGCCAGGAAACCGCGATGAACGAGCGGATCGTCACCGATCGGCGCGGCAACGCGAAACCACTGATAATGCTGCGTCGCCTGCGCCGAAGCGGGCGGGCGATAGCTGCGGATCTCGAACGGCCGGCGCCGCGACATGTGGGCGAGGTGGCGTTCCGAGATGTCGGGATCGGCGGCGACGAAATCGGTGAAGTCCCAGCACTGCTCGGGCGGCAGCAGATCGGGCATTGGCACCTGGTGCGCCAGCCCCTCGGCGGGGAACTGGAAGGAGGCGGTCAGGTTGAAGATGACCCTGCCGTCCTGCCGCACGACGACGCGGCGGTTCGAGAAGCTGCGCCCGTCGAAATCGCGGTGGATGCGGAAATGCAGCGGCTTCGTCTCATCGCCGCCGCGCAGGAAATAGGCGTGGAGCGAATGGATCTGCTTGCCCGTTTCGACCGTGCGCGCCGCCGCGACCATCGCCTGCGCGATCACCTGCCCGCCGAAGATGCGGTCGCGCGCTGTGGTGGGCAGTGCCGGAAAGGTGAACTCGTCCTCGACCCCGGGAACGGGATCGAGGTCGAACAGGCGCATGACGGCGCCGACGACCGTCTCGGCCGAAACGCCGGCGTTGATCTCGCGCGCGCGGGCGATGCGCGCCTGAAGCTCGGAAGGAGAGAGGGATGTCACGGTCATGCCCCTTTTCGTCATCCCGGCGAAAGCCGTGATCGCTTGCGTTGCCGCAATCGCCAACGGCCCCGGCCTCGGCCGGGACGACGCTTACTTCATCCGTTCGACCTGCTCGAAATCGAGCTCGACCGGGGTCGCGCGGCCAAAGATCGACACGCTGACCTTGACGCGCGCCTTGTCGAAATCCAGTTCCTCGACGACACCGTTGAAGCTCGCGAACGGGCCTTCGAGCACCTTGACCTGATCGCCGATCTCGTAATCGACGCGCACCTCGGTCTTGGGCCGCGCCGCGGCCTCTTCCTTGCTGTTCAGGATGCGCGCCGCCTCAGCCTCGCTGATCGGCTGCGGCTTGCCCGACGAGCCGAGGAAGCCGGTGACCTTCGGCGTGTTCTTGACGAGGTGATAGACGTCGTCGGTCATCGTCAGCTTGGCGAGCACATAGCCGGGAAAGAATTTGCGCTCGGCCTGCACCTTCTTGCCGCGCTTCACCTCGGTGACGGTCTCGACCGGCACCTCGACCGCCTCGACGAAATCGCCGAGCCCCATGCGCTCGGCTTCCGCGAGCACCGAATCGCGGACCTTGTTCTCAAAGCCCGAATAGGCGTGAATGATGTACCAGCGCGCCATGATGCGTGTCCTGTCCCCGAAATCCGAAAAAGCGCGGCTCAGCGCGCGAGCGACGTCAGCCAGCTAACGATGAACTGAAAAACTGAATCGATGCCCAGAAAGAAGAAACACAGGATCACCGTCATGATCAGCACCATGATCGTCGTCCGCACCGTCTCGCTGCCGGTCGGCCACACGATCTTGCGGGCTTCGGCGCGCACCTGATTGAGGAATTCGGCCGGGCTGTTCTTGGCCATGTCGATCGTCCTGTCTTTCAAACGTCCGTGGTCCGGGTCAGATGGGTTGCCACCCGCTACGCGTCAAGCGCGCTTTCGGGCACCACTCCGCCCACCCTCCCCGACAGGTCGGGAAAGGCGGATGGAAAACGGCGCATCTGTCCGAATGGGCGGCCTTTACCCGCGCGCCCCGTCCTTGGCAAGTGTGCCCGTGACCGCCGAAGATTACGGCCGGCCGGTCGGACAAAATACACAATCCCTAATAATATATTAATAAATATTTTTCAGGAACAATATATATCGACTGAACTGCCTTAATATTCTATGGTTTCTCCGTAAACGCATAGGTCCCCAAGCGCTCTTTCGGGTCGCCATGAAGAGGAAAAGCCTATGACCATGTCTCGCGCTCCCACGCCGCGGCCTGCGGATGCGAGTGCCCCCATCGAGGACCGCCGCGGCGGAAATCGTCATTGTACCGTGTTCCGTATCGCGAAGATCGCGCGCGAAGGCGACGCAGGCCTGTGGCGCGTGCGCAACATCTCCGACAACGGCATGATGCTGGCGACCAGCGTCGCCGTGGAAACGGGCGAGCGGCTGGAAATCGCACTATCCGAAGAGGTGGTACTGACCGGCGAGGTCGTCTGGGCGCGCGAGGGGCGCTGCGGCGTCGCCTTCGACGCGCCGGTCAATGCGCTCGACATCCTGCGCCAGCTGGCCGCAGAGCGGCAGTCGGGCGAATATCGCCCGCCGCGCCTGCCCGTCCAGGGCCGCGCGCTCGCAGTGACCGACGATGGCGAGTTTCCGGTCGAGATCGAGAATCTGTCGCAGAACGGCGCCGGCATCATCCACGACGGCCGGCTCGAAGCCGGCACCGAACTGACGCTGGCGCTGGGCGAGGACGTCCGCCGACGCGGCATCGTCCGCTGGTCGCGCAAGAATCGCGCCGGCATCTGGTTCGCCTCGCCGCTCGGCGGCGCCGACCTCGAAAGCATCCGCCGCTTCGAATCCTGAAGCGCCTCCCGCCTGGCCGGACCATAGGGGCCAGGCGCCTTCGCTTTCCACGTCACCAACGCCTTCAGACGGGCGACGCCAGCTTCATCAGCAGCAGGCCGCAGACGATCAGCACCGCGGCCGCGATCCGCATCGCGCTCATCGCCTCGCCGAGCACGACGACGCCGACCACGAACGCGCCGACGGCACCGATTCCCGTCCAGATCATATAGGCGGTTCCCAGCGGCAGCGCCTTCATCGACAACGACAGCAGGCCGAAACTGGCCGTCATCGCGACCAGCGTGACGAGCGACGGACCCAATCGGGTGAAACCGTCGGATTGCTTCATCGAAAAAGCCCAGACGATTTCGAGTATGCCGGCAATCGCAAGATAGACCCAGGCCATGGGGCAGCCTCCTTCAACAGGCTGCCGGGCCGTCCCGGACATGAAACCCGCACGATGCGGGCGAGGACGTGGCCTCTTTGGCGGCCTGGCAGGGGCAGCAGGATTCGAACCCGCGACCCTCGGTTTTGGAGACCGATGCTCTACCAGCTGAGCTATACCCCTAGGCCGGACAGCGCCCTTAGCCGCAACGGGCAGGAGTGCGCAAGGGGATTGCGAGCGTGGATCGCAGGTCCCGTCTGAAATGGCTGCGAAGAGTTGCCTCCCCTCCCGCAGGCGGGAGGGGAGGAAAGACAATCGCGATTGCCTGGATCACGGCCATGCCGATGCATAGCTTGCAAAGCACCCCCGGGCTGATATGCGCGGACCCGCATGACCGCCGCCCGCCCCTTCGACGTTCCGCAGCATTATCTCGGCGGCATCGCGCTCCGCCTTCTCGCCATGCTCAGCCTGTCGCTGATGTTCGTGCTGGTGAAGCTGATCGACGCGGCGGGCATCCATATCGTCGAAAGCCTGTTCTGGCGGCAGGCGATCGTCCTGCCGATGCTGGTCGCCTGGGCGATGACGCACGGCGGGCTGTCGCTCTATCGCACCAACCGGCTCGGCACCCATGCCCGCCGCGCGATGATGGGGCTGACGGGGATGGCGCTCAATTTCGGGGGCATGATCTTCCTGCCGATGGCGGAGGCGACGACGATCAACCTGTCGGTGCCGATCTTCGCGGTGATCTTTGCCGCGATCTTCCTGGGCGAACGCACCGGCTGGCAGCGGGGAAGCGCGGTGATCGTCGGCTTCCTCGGCGTTCTCGTCGTGCTCAACCCGACCACCGTCGTGTCGAGCGGCTTTGCCGGCGAGCACGGCATGGGCACGCTGATCGCACTGGCGGGTGCGATCATGACCGCGCTCATCACCATCCAGGTCCGCGATCTCGCGCGCACCGAAAGCCCGATGGCGATCGTCTTCTGGTTCAGCCTGATCTCGCTGGTGCCGCTGGGGCTCGCCCTGCCCTTCGTGATGACCGCGCACAGCCCCGCCGAATGGGCGCTGCTCGCGGGGCTCGGCGTGCTCGGCGCGGTGGTGCAGATGGCGCTGACCGGCGCGTTGCGGCTCGCCCCCGTCGCGGTGGTGATGCCGATGGATTATTCGAGCCTGCTCTGGTCGATCGCATGCGGCTGGTATTTCTTCGGCACGCTGCCCGCCGACACGACCTGGGTCGGCGCGCCGCTGATCATCGCGAGCGGCCTGTTCATTGCGTGGCGCGAGCATCGCCTCCATATCGAGCGGCAGAAGGACATCACCGCATGACGCGACCGATCCTCTATCATTGCGCCGACGCGCGGTCGCTGCGCTGCCTGTGGGCGGCCGAGGAAGCGGGGATGGCCATCGATCTTCGCCTGCTGCCCTTCCCGCCGCGCGCCTTCGCGCCCGACTATCGCGCGGTGAACCCGCTGATGACGGTGCCGGGCTGGGTCGAGGACGGGCGGCTGATGACCGAATCGGCCGCGATCTGCGAGCGCATCGCCGAAGGCACGCCGCTGGAGGTGCGCCGCGAAGAGGGGGATTACTGGGCGTGGCGCAACTGGCTGCACCGCAGCGACGCGACGCTGACCTTTCCGCTTGCGATTATGATCCGCTACACGCGCGTCGAGCCGCCCGAGCGGCGGCTGGCGCAGGCAGTCGCCGACTACAAGGCCTTCTTCGGAGGGCGCGCGCGGAGCATCGAGGCGGCGCTGTCCGACGGCCGCGACTGGCTGGTCGCCGGACGTTTCACCATCGCCGACATCGCGATCGGCTATGCCGCCTTCCTCGCCACGACGCTGGGCGCCGACGACGTGCTGGGCGAAGCGACGACCGCCTGGCTCGCACGCTGCACAGCGCGCGACGGGTTCCGGCGCGCACGCGAACGCCAGAAGGGGTAAGCGCGCCCGTCGCGGGACGATCCCGCCTCATCCTGCATTCTCCAATT
>NZ_BCUA01000041.1 GCF_001591045.1 Sphingopyxis granuli NBRC 100800
GAACTCCGTCGAGCGACGACCCAGCGGCCGGGGCCGCTTCGGGGCACGAAATGCGGGCGCCTTGCGCCAGCCCGCCGCCCGTGCGCCGGTCGATCGCGCACGCGGCTCGGCAGGTCCCCGCCTTCGCTCTCGGCGCATGGGGGACTCCCATGTTGAAATACGGCCTTTCCATCGTGGCGCTGGCGGCGACGTCGCCGGCGCTGGCCCAGACCGGCGATGCCGCCGCCGACCCGCGCCCCGGCGACGCGATCATCGTCACCGCCTCGCGTTCGGGCGAAGGGGTCCGGGCGGACCAGCTCGGCGCCTCGGTCACGGCGATCGACAGCGAAGCGCTCGAACAGCGCCAGACGCGCATCGTTTCCGACGTGCTGCGCGACGTGCCCGGCGTCGCGGTCAGCCGCACCGGCGGCCTCGGCGGCATGACCGATATCCGCATCCGCGGCAGCGAAGCCAATCACGTCCTCGTCCTGGTCGACGGCATCGAGGTCGCCGACCCCTATCAGGGCCAGTTCGATTTCGGCGGTCTGCTCGCCGACCCCGCCGCGCGGATCGAGGTGCTGCGCGGCCAGCAATCGTCGCTCTATGGCTCCGACGCGATCGGCGGCGTGATCCATTACATCACCCTGTCGGGACGCGAGGCGCCGGGCCTGAGCGCCCGGATCGAGGGCGGGTCGTTCGGCACCGTCGCCGGCAGCGCCCGCGCCGCGGGCGCATCGGACAGCTTCGACTATGCGATCACCGGCACCTATTACGGCGCGAACGGCTATCCGACCGCGCGCGGCGGGGTGCGCGACGTCGGGATGCAGACGGTCGGCGCGAGCGCGAAGCTGGGCTGGACGCCGAGCGACGCCTTCCGGCTGAACGCCGTGCTGCGCTATGGCTTCAGCGACGCCGACAACAACGACAGCGAATATGACACGACGAGCCCGCGCTTCGGCTATATCGTCGACAGCCCCGGCGTCCATGTCGAGACCGAATCCTTCCATGCCCTGCTGGCGGCCGAACTGACCGCGCTCGACGGGCGCTGGGTGACCAGCCTGTCGGGGCAGCTTTCCGACACCGCGCGCCACGGCCGCTCCCCCTTCGGGCTGGACTATGGCAGCAAGGGACAGCGCTACAAGGGATCGCTGACCTCGAGCATCCGCTTCGGAACCGATGCGATCGCCCACCGGCTGACCGGTGCGGTCGATGTCGAGCGCGAGGCGTTCCGCACGCTGACGCCGGGCGCCTTTCAGGGAAAGCGCCACACCGACAATCTGGGGCTGGTCGCCCAATATGAGCTGACCGCGGGCGCGCTCTCGCTCGGCGCGTCGCTGCGCCACGACGACAACAACCGCTTCGACGATGCGACGACCTGGCGCGTCCAGGGCAGCTATCGCCTTCCGACCGGCACGCGCATCCGCGGCGCCTATGGCACCGGGGTCAAGAATCCGGGCTATTTCGAGCTGTTCGGCTATATCGACGGCCGCTACATCGGCAACCCCGACCTGAAACCCGAAAAGTCCGAGGGCTGGGAAGCGGGGATCGAGCAGAGCTTCGGCGCCGACGACTGGGCGACGATCGGGGCGACCTGGTTCGATTCGACGCTGAAGGGCGAGATTTTCACCGACTATCCCGCGCCCGACTTCACCGCGACTCCGGCGAACCGCGCGACGACGAGCAAGCAGCACGGCATCGAGGCCTTCGCCAGCGCGCGGCCGCTGCCGCAGCTTCGCTTCGACCTCGCCTACAGCTGGATCAAGGCGCGCGAGAACGGCGCGCCCGAAGTGCGGCGGCCAAAGCATATCGCCAGCTTCAACGCCACCGTGTCGAGCAGCGACCAGCGCTTTGCGGGGACGCTGACGCTGCGCTACAACGGCCGCACGACCGACCTCGCCTATATCGACCCCAGCTATGTCCCGGTCGTGGTCGCGATGAGGGACTATGTGCTCGTCAACCTTGGTGCCGATTATCGGGTGACCGACGCCATCTCGGTCTTCGGGCGCGTCGAGAATCTGCTCGGGGTCGACTATGAGGAGGTTTTCAGCATCGCGACGCCGGGCCGGGCCGCCTATGGCGGCGTCCGCCTGCGCTTCTGAGGGAAGAGGAACCCGCTTGACCCCGCACGCCGCCCTGCCCGCGCTCGCGCTGCTGCTCGCCGGCGGCGGCGCACTGTGGGCGCAGCAGGGCGGCCGCGCGGCGCCGACGACGCCACCGGCCGCGCCGCAGCGCGTCGTGTCGCTCAACCTGTGCGCCGACCAGCTGCTGCTCGCGCTTGCCGACCGCGACCGGATCGCCGGGCTGACGCGCAACGCGACCGATCCCGGCATGTCCGCGGCCGCCGCGGCGGCGCGCGGGCTGCCGCTGATCCGCAACGCCGCCGAACAGATACTGGTCGCGGCGCCCGACCTGATCGTCGGCATGCCCGCCAGCGGCAGCGCGGCGGTCGCGGCGCTGCCGCACGGCAGCTTTCGGACGCTCGACCTGCCGACCGCCAACAGCTTCGACGTCATCCGCCGGACGATCCGCCTGACCGCGACCGCGCTCGGCGATCCGGCGCGCGGCGAAGCGCTGATCGCGCGGATGGAGCGCGACCTCGCCGACGTGCCCCGCCCGGGACGCGGCCGGATCGCCGCCTATTACCAGCGGCGCGGCTACATGACCGGGACGGGGACGCTGATCGACGAGATGATGGGGCGCGTCGGGCTGGTCAATCTTGCCGCAAAGCTGGGCAAGCCGCCGCTGTCGCAGCTGAGCCTCGAGGAGATGGTGGCGGCGAACCCCGATTTCCTGATCGTCGAAAGCGCGAGCGACACCATCACCGATCAGGGCAGCGAGATGCTGCATCACCCCGCGCTGCGGGGCATTCCGCGGCTCAGCGTGCCGGAGGCGTGGACCGTTTGCGGCGGCCCCGCTTATGGGGCGGCCGTGCACCGCCTTGCCGGGCAGATCCAGCGCCACGACGGCGCGCGCCGATGACGATGCGCGACGCCCGATCGCCCCGGCGGCTGACGCTGGCGCTGCTCGCGCTCGCATGCGGCGCGGCGGCAGCTTCGCTGTGCTTCGGCACCGTCGACCTGCCGCTCGCCCGCCTGTTTGCCGCCGCATCCGGCCGCGGCGATCATGTCGCGACCGTCATCCTCTTCGACCTGCGCCTGCCGCGCCTGCTGGTCGGGCTCGCGGTCGGCGCCATGCTCGGCCTCGCGGGGGCAGCGCTGCAAGGCTATCTGCGCAATCCCCTCGCCGAGCCGTCGGTGCTCGGCACCTCGAACGCCGCGGCGCTCGGCGCGGTCGCCGCGCTCTATTTCGGGCTCGCCAATCTTCACCCGGCGGCGCTGCCGCTGCTGTCGATCGCCGGTGCGCTGCTGTCGCTCGCGCTGCTCTTCGCGCTCGCGGGCCGCTCCGAAAGCCCGCTGACGCTGATCCTCGCCGGCATCGCCGTCGGCACGCTCGCGGGGGCGGGCATCAGCCTCGCGCTCAATCTGTCGCCCAACCCCTTCGCGGCGATGGAGATCATGACCTGGCTGATGGGCAGCCTCGAAAATCGTTCGTTCGGCCATTTATGGGCGGCGCTGCCGTGCATCGGCGCCGGGATGGCGCTGCTGCTATGGAACGGGCGCGCGCTCGACGCGCTGACGCTGGGCGAGGACGGCGCGCAGGCGCTCGGCGTCGACCTGGCCCGCACGCGCCTGCGCCTGCTGCTCGGCACCGCGATCGGGGTCGGCGGCGCGGTCGCGGTGTCCGGCGCGATCGGCTTCGTCGGGCTGATCGTCCCGCATCTGATCCGCCCGCTGACCGACCGCAGCCCGTCGGCGATCCTGCTGCCCTCGGCGATCGGCGGCGCGGCGCTGCTGACGCTCGCCGACCTGGCGGTGCGGCTGATCGATACGACCAGCGAGCTCAAGCTGGGCGTCGTGACCGCCTTTCTGGGCGTGCCCGTCTTCCTGTTCCACCTGATGCGCGAGCGCCGGCTGTGGTGACGCTGACGCTCGATCATGTCGATGTCCGCCTCGGGCGGCGACCCGTCGTGCGCGACGTCAGCGCGACGCTGGCCGGCGGCACGCTCACCGGCATCGTCGGCCCCAATGGCGCGGGCAAGTCGACGCTGGCGCGCGCACTGCTCGCGCTGGTGCCGAGCACGGGGCGCATCCGCATCGACGGCGCCGACGTCGCCGCGACGCCGCGCGCGACGCTCGCGCGATGCGCCGCCTATCTGCCGCAGGGCCAGACGCTCCACTGGCCGCTGACCGTCGAGCGGCTCGTCGGGCTCGGCCGCCTGCCGCACCTCGGCCCGATGTCGCGCCCGGGCGCCGCCGACCTCGCCGCGATCGAGCGCGCGATGACGCGCGCCGGGGTGCTCGACCTGCGGGACCGCGACGCGACCCATGTGTCGGGCGGCGAGCGCGCGCGCATCCTTCTGGCCCGCGCGCTGGCGGTCGAAGCGCCGATGCTGGTCGCCGACGAGCCGCTCGCCAGCCTCGATCCCGGCCACCAGATCGACGTCATGGACCTGCTGCGCGGCGAAGCGCACGGCGGCGGCCTCGTCATCGCGGTACTCCACGACCTGACCATGGCGGCGCGCTATTGCGACCGGCTGCTGCTGATCGACAAGGGCGCGATCGTTGCCGACGGTCCGCCCGCCGCGGTGCTGACGCGCGCGAATCTGCGCGCGGTCTATGGCATAGAGGCCGAGGTCGACCTTGGCGGCGCCTGGCCGACGATCACCGCGCTGGGGCGCAGCCGCGGATGAGCGGCGCGCTGATGCTGCAAGGCACGGGGTCGGACGTCGGCAAGTCGGTGCTCGTCGCCGGGCTGTGCCGCGCCTGGACCAACCGCGGCCTGCGCGTCCGCCCCTTCAAGCCGCAGAACATGTCGAACAACGCCGCGGTGACGGCCGACGGCGGAGAGATCGGCCGCGCGCAGGCGCTTCAGGCGCTCGCCTGCCGCGTCGAGCCGCACAGCGACATGAACCCGGTGCTGCTGAAGCCGCAGGCCGACCGCAGTTCGCAGCTGATCGTCCACGGCCGGGTGCGCGGCACGCTGGGCAGCAACAATTTCCGCAAAGCACGCGGCGCGCTGCTGGCCGATGTGATGCAGAGCCACGACCGGCTGCGCGCCGAATGCGATCTCCTGCTCGTCGAGGGCGCGGGGTCGCCCGCCGAGATCAATCTGCGCGCCGGCGACATCGCCAACATGGGCTTCGCCCGGGCGGCGGGGGTGCCGGTGGTGCTGGTCGGCGACATCGACCGCGGCGGCGTGATCGCATCGCTGGTCGGCACGCGCGCGGTGATCGACCCCGCCGACGCCGCGATGATCCGCGGCTTCCTGGTCAACAAGTTTCGCGGCGACCCCGCGCTGTTCGCGGACGGCTATCGCGCGGTCGAGGCGCGGACCGGGTGGCGCGGTTTCGGCATCATTCCCTGGCTGCCCGCCGTCGCCCGCCTGCCGAGCGAAGATGCGGTGATCCTCGACCGGCGCTCCATGCCCGACAGCGGCCGCCGGATCGTCGCCTGCCCGATCCTGCCGCGCATCGCCAATTTCGACGACCTCGACCCGTTTCGGCTCGAACCCGGCATCGAGCTCGTCATGGTGCCGCCCGGGCGCCCGATCCCCGCCGAGGCCGCGATCGTCGTCCTGCCCGGATCGAAGGCGACGATCGCCGACCTCGCGGCGTTGCGCGCCGAAGGCTGGGACATCGACATCCGCGCGCATCATCGGCGCGGCGGCCTGATCGTCGGCCTGTGCGGCGGCTATCAGATGCTCGGCCGCCGCATCGCCGATCCGCACGGCATCGAGGGGGTGCCGTCGGAGGTCGACGGGCTCGGCCTGCTCGACGTGACGACCACCCTCTCCCCCGTGAAGGTCCTGCGCCGCGTCCGCGGCGAAGCGCTGGGCGTCCCGGTCGAGGGGTATGAGATGCACATGGGGGAGACGCGCGGCCCCGGCACCGCGGCGCCCTTCGCGATGCTCGACGGAGGCGGCGCCGACGGCGCGATCGACCGGGGCGGAACGGTGATGGGAACTTATCTCCACGGCCTGTTCGCCCCGCCGGCGCTCCGCCGCGCGCTGCTCGCCCATATCGGGGTCGCGGCCCGCGCGCACGACCATGGCGCCGACGTCGATGCCGCGCTCGACGCGATCGCCGAAACGCTGTCGGACCATATCGACATCGACGGCCTGCTCCGCCTCGCGGCCAGCTGACGGACCGCGGTTGGGGTCAGTTGCCCGGCTTCGTCCAGCCGGCGCGATCAGACCGCGCCGGGGAAGGGGTTCTTGCCGCCCTCGGCGGTCCAGCGCTCCATTTCCTGCTCGAACACGTCGAGCGGCACCGACCCGAGGCTCAGCAGCTTGTCGTGGAACCAGCGCTGGTCGAAGGCGGGACCCAGCGCCGCCTCGGCCTTCGCGCGCTGGCGGCGGATGGCCAGTTCGCCCAGCTTGTAGGCGAGCGCCTGTCCCGGCCAGCTGATATAGCGGTCGACCTCGGTCTCCACCTCGTGCCGCGACAGCGCGCTGTGATCGGCGAGGTAGGCGATCGCCTGATCGCGCGTCCAGCCATAATGGTGGATGCCGGTGTCGATGACGAGACGGCAGGCGCGCCAGATTTCGTAGGACTGGCGGCCGAACTCCTCATAGGGCGTGCGATAGATGCCGATCTTGCTGCCCAGCCATTCGGTGTAGAGCCCCCACCCCTCGCCATAGCCCGAAAAATAGGTCTGCTTGCGGAACTCGGGCCGGTCGGGAACGGGCGCCTCCATCGCGATCGCTCCCTGCAGGCTGTGCCCGGGGACGCATTCGTGAAGCGTCAGCGCCGGAATCTGGTACAGCGGGCGCGACGGCAGGTCATAGGTGTTCATCAGGCACGCCTCGCGCCCGCCGCGACCCGCGGTGAAGAAGGGCGCGATCGCGTCGGGCACCGGCCGGATGGTGAAGCGGTAGCGCGGCAGGAAGCCGATGGTGGTGCGGAGCAGCCCGTCCATCCGCTTGGCGGTATAGGCGGACACGCCCATCAGCTCGTCGGGCGTCCGCGCATAGAATTGCGGATCGGTGCGCAGGAAATGGATGAACGCCTTGAGGTCACCCTTGAACCCGGCGGCTTCCCGGGTCTTCTCCATGTCGGCGGTGATGCGCGCCACTTCTTCGAGGCCGATGCGGTGGATCTGCTCCGGGGTGAGGTCGGTCGTCGTATATTCGCGGATCTGCGCCTGATAGAAGGCCTTGCCGTCGGGCATCGCCTCGGCCGCCAGCGTCTTGCGCGCCTGCGGCAGATATTCGTTGCGATAGAATGCGAGCAGCTTCGCATAGGCGGGAACGATCTTCTGCGCGATGATCTGCCTCGCCTCGGCCTGGATCGCGGCCTTCTCGCTCGCCGGAATCGCGGCCGGCAGGTCGGCGAACGCCCCCCAGAAGGGATTGTTTTCGGGGTCGGCGACCATATGCGCCTCGATCGACTTGTCGCGCCCCGCCAGCGTCACCCCGGGCACGCTGAAGCCGCGCTTCAGCCCCGCGCGCATGTTGACGATCTGCTCGTCGAAATAGCGCGGCAGGTCGGAAAGGCGGGCGAGGTAGCGCCGATATTGCGCCTCGGTCCGATAGGGGGTGCGCGCCGCGATGCCCGACCAGAACTGGCTGTCGGCGTTGAACGGCATCTCCCAGGTGCGGAACCGCCCGTTGGCGACGAACGCCTCCAGGCTGGTGCGGAACACCGCGGCGTTGATCCGTTCCTCGGGCGACAGCCGGTCGACCGGAATCCGGTCGAGCGCCTTCAGAATATCCGCCCAATGCGCAACGCGCGCCTGCTGGCTCGCGGCATCCACCCTGGGGAAATGGTCGAGCGGCCCGGTCTCGTCATCGCCGCGCCAATGGCCCAGCTCGGTACCACGCCACGCCCATTCGGCCTCATAGAGCGCGCGAAGCTGCTGGTCGGCGCTGTTCGGGGCCGGCGCCTGCGCCTGCGCAACGAGCGGCGCCGCGAGCGCCAGAAACAGGACTCCAGGGCGACCGTAGCTCATCGAAACTCTCTCCCGCGTTGCCGGACGCGCCGTCGGCGATGGTGCCGCGCCATGGCATCGTCCGCGGCGGACTATATCGACGTGCGATCTTGTCCCACAAGCGCATAAATTTGCGGGAAGAAAAGCGGGCGCCCGCTTGCTTCGCGCCTCAGCAAGCCCGGATCATCGACACATGGTCGAAGCGGACGTCGCCGACGATCGAGCCCGGCCGTGCCGGCTCCGCGCGCGCGAGGTCGGTCGACAGATAGCGCAGGCTGTTGTCGCAAAAGACCGTCGCGACCACCGCCGTCTCGTCCAGATCGCGCGCGACCTCGATCGCGGCGAGCAGGTTGGCGCCGCTCGAGATGCCGACCCCCATGCCAAGCTCGCTCCCCAGCCGCTGCGCCATGCGGATCGCGCAGCTGTCGGAAATCGCCACCGGCCGCGCGAGCCGGTCGAGCCGCACGATCGGCGGGATGAACTCGTCCGAAATGCCCTGGATGCGGTGATGGCCGACCTTGTGCCCGGTCGACAGCGTCGGCGATTCGAGCGGCTCGACCGGGTGGACCGACGCGGCGATCCCCGCGGCCGCGAAGCATTCGGCAACCCCCATGACGGTGCCGCCGGTCCCGACCCCGGCCGCAAAGGCATCGGGCCGCAGCCCGAGCGCGGCGAGCTGGCGCAGCAGTTCGGTCCCGGTGCCGTCGCGATGCGCGCGGACATTGTCGGCATTGGCGAACTGCCGCGTCAGGAACGCCCCGCGCTCCGCCGCATAGGCTTCGCTCAGGTCCAGCGCGCCGCAAAAGCCCCCCTCGTCGCGGCTCACCAGCCGCAGGTTGGCGCCGAAGGAGCGCAGCAGGCCGCGCCGTTCCTCGCTCATCCAGTCGGGCATGAAGATCGTCACCCTGTGCCCAAGGCTGGTGCCGATCGCCGCCAGCGCGATGCCGGCGTTGCCGCTGGTCATCTCGACGATTTCCTGACCGGGCGCCAGTTCGCCGCGTTCGCGCGCGCGCAGGATGACCGATGCCGCCATCCGGTCCTTCGTCGATCCCGTCAGGCTGTGGAACTCGGCCTTGGCGAAGATGCGGCAGGCGCGCCCCGCGACCGTAAGGTCGAGCCGGATCAGCGGCGTGTTGCCGATCAACGCATCGAGCCCGAAACCGGTGGCGGCCGTCGGTGAGCGAAGGGCGGTGACAGCATTCATATGGCGGCGTCCTCCAGATTTCGACAGGACGGGCCTAGCAAAGCGGGCGCGATGAAATCATCGCAGAATCCCCCGATTATTCTGGCATATCCGGGAAAATATTCCTATAAATCCCCATATGGTCGAACTCGATGAGACAGATCGCCGCCTGCTTCGCAAATTACAGGCGGATGCCTCGCTTTCGCTCGAGCAGCTCGGCGCGGCGGTGCAGCTATCGACGAACAGCGTGTGGCGGCGCGTCAAGCGGCTCGAGGCCGAGGGCGTCATCACGCGGCGGATCGCGCTGCTCGATCCGCAGGCGGTCGGTCTGGGGCTGACGGTGTTCGTCGCGATCAAGACCGGCGATCACAGCGTCGCCTGGCTGTCGCGCTTTCGCGAGGCCGCGTCGGCGCACCCGGAAATCGTCGAAATCTATCGCATGGCGGGCGACACCGACTATCTGCTCAAGCTGCACGTCGCTGGCATGGAGGATTATGATCGGGTCTACAAAAAGCTGATCGCCAAGGTCGCGCTCAGCGACGTGAGCGCGAGTTTCGCCATGGAAACGCTAAAGAACGAGCGCGCCCTGCCGGTATAGGCATGGCAGGGATTCCGCTTTGCCCAGCGCCATTTCTGGCGTTGTCGCCCGGAACTCGGGTGGCAATTGCCCCCCCTTTTGACAAGGAACCATTCCCCGGCGAAAGCCGGGGCCCACGCGGAATAGCGCCATGCCATCTGGACCCCGGCTTTCGCCGGGGAACGGGCAGGCCATCGGGCGCACTCGGGAGCGCGCCGCTTCAGCCGCGCGAGATCAGGAAGATCGCGTGCTCGGCGCGCCAGCTCGCCGCGGCGGCGCTCGTCGGCCGGTCGCCCGACAGATACCAGGCACGCTCGACGACGATGCCGCGCTCGCGCAGCAGCTCGCGGAAATCGCTGACCGTCAGATGGTGGATGTTCGGCGTCTCATACCACGCGACGGGCAGCAGCCGCGTCACCGGCATCCGCCCGTTCCACAGCAGCGCGAGCCGGATGCGCCAGTGTGCGAAATTGGGAAAGCTCACGAAGGCGTGCGGCGCGATGCGCAGCAGCTCCTCGATCACCCGGTCGGGGCGCTCGGTCGTCTGCAAGGTCTGCGACAGGATCGCATAATCGAAGGCGCCCGCCGGATATTCGCCGAGGTCGTGGTTCGCGTCGCCCTGCACCACCGACTGGCCGCGCGCGATCGCCGCGGTGACGTTGGCGGGGTCGATCTCCAGCCCGCGCGCGTCGACGCCCTTGTCGCGCAGCGCCGCGATCAGCGTGCCGTCGCCGCAGCCGACGTCGAGCACGCGCGTTCCCGCCGGCACCGCGTCAGCGATGATGGCGAGGTCGGGGCGCAGCGCCATCGTCAGCCGCCGTTCCGCAGCGCGCCGGCGACGAGGCGGTCGAGCGCGGGCACGTCGAGCAGGAAGCTGTCGTGGCCGAAAGGCGCCGACAGCTCGACGAAGCTCGCCGCCGCGCCGACGCTTTGCAGCGCCTGGACGATGCGCCGCGATTCGGCGGTCGGATAGAGCCAGTCGGTGTCGAAACTGACCAGCGTGAACCGCACGTCGCCCGCGCCGGCGAAGGCCGCGGCGAGCCGCCCGCCATGCGCTTCGGCGAGGTCGAAATAATCCATCGCGCGCGTGATGTAGAGATAGGCGTTGGCGTCGAAGCGGTCGGTGAAGGCCAGCCCCTGATAGCGCAGATAGGATTCGACCTGGAAATCGGCGTCGAAGCCGAAGCTTTTCGCATCGCGCGCCTGCAGGCGCCGGCCGAACTTCTCGGTCAGCCCGGCTTCCGACAGATAGGTGATGTGCGCGGCCATGCGCGCTACCGCGAGCCCCTTGGTCGGGGCGTGCGCTGCATAATATTGGCCGCCCTGCCAGTCGGGATCGGCCATGATCGCCTGGCGGCCGACTTCGTGGAAGGCGATGTTTTGCGCCGAATGACGCGCCGCGCTGGCGATGACGATCGCCGAGACGAGCCGTTCGGGATAGGCCGAAGCCCAGGCGAGCGCCTGCATCCCGCCCATCGATCCGCCGACGACCGCGTGCAGCCGCGCGATGCCCAGATGGTCGAGCAGCATCGCCTGCGCGCGCACCATGTCGGCGATCGTGATCACCGGAAAACCCATGCCGAAGGGCGCGCCCGTCGCCGGATCGACGGTCGCCGGTCCGCTCGTCCCCATGCAGCTTCCCAGCACGTTCGCGCAGAGGACGAAATAGCGGTCGGTGTCGATCGGCTTGCCCGGCCCGACCATGCGCGCCCACCAGCCGGGCTTGCCGGTCGTCGGATGGTCGCACGCGACATATTGGTCGCCGGTCAGCGCATGGCAGACGAGCACCGCGTTCGACCGATCGGCGTTGAGCGTACCATAGCTCTGGTAGGCGATCGTCACCGACGCAAGCTGCTGCCCGCTGTCGAGCGGCAGCGGCCGGTCGATCGTCACATCCTGATGCCGGAACTGGTGGAGAAGGCTCGCCATGGCTTGCGCGGGGCTAGGCGCGCGCACGAAGGCTGTCAACGTGCTGGACTCGGGGCGCGCAGGCGCTAAACCGCGCGGCATGACCGACACGACCGCTCCCCTAACCCCCAAGCCGTGGATCAGCGGCATCGCGCCCTATGTCCCCGGCAAGTCGGCGGGGGCCGACGGGCGTCCGCTGGTCAAGCTCAGCGCCAACGAAAATCCGCTGGGCACCGGCGAAAAGGCGCGGGCCGCCTTTCGCGCCGCCGCCACCGACGCCGACGCGCTGTCGCGCTACCCCGACCCCGGCGCCGCGGCGCTGCGCGAGGCGATCGCGGCGAAGTTCGGGCTCGACCCGGCGCGCGTCATCTATGGCACCGGGTCCGACGACCTGCTCCACCTCGCCGCGGGCGCATATGCCGGGCCGGGCGACGAGATCCTCTATGTCCGCTATGGCTTCGCGGTCTACGAGATCGCGGCGCGGCGGGTCGGCGCGACGCCGGTCGAGGCCGACGACCGCGACTATGCGACCGACGTCGACGCGCTGCTCGCCCGCGTGACCGAGCGGACGCGCGTCGTCTATCTCGCCAACCCCAACAACCCGACCGGCACGCTCGCGACGCGCGAAGAGGTCGCGCGGCTGCACGCGGGGCTGCCGCGCGATGTGCTGCTCGTCATCGACCAGGCCTATGCCGAATATCTCGACCCGCAGCAGGACGACGGCGGGCTGGAGCTGGCGAAGAGCGCCCCCAACGTGTTCGTCACGCGGACCTTTTCTAAGATCCACGGCCTGGCCGCCGAACGCATCGGCTGGGGCTATGCCAGCGACGAGGTGATCGCGGCGCTGCACCGCATCCGCCTGCCGTTCAACGTCACGCGCTGCGGACAGGCGGCGGCGATCGCGGCGCTGGGCGACGAGGATTTCGTCACCGCCAGCCGTACCCACAACGCCCACTGGCGCACATGGCTGGCGCGGGAACTCGACGGTTTCGGCAACCGCGGCGTCCGCGTGGTGCCGTCGGCGACCAATTTCCTGCTGGTGCTGTTCGAAGGCGACGTCACCGCGGAGGCGATGTACCAGCGGCTGATGGAGGCGGGCTATATCGTGCGCTGGCTGCCCGGACAGGGCCTGCCGCACGCATTGCGGATGACGATCGGCACCGAGGACGAGACGCGCGGGCTCGCGGCGGCGATCCGCGCCGCGCTCGAAGGCTGAACCGCGTGGCGCGCACCATCGGGACGGTGACGGTCGTCGGGCTCGGGCTGATCGGCTCGTCGATCGCGCGCGCGGTCGTGGCGCAGCTGCCCGACGTGACGGTGACCGGCCACGACGCCAGCGCCGGGGTGCGCGCCGAGGCACGCGCGCTGGGCCTGTGCCACCGGATCGCCGACGATCCGGCCGACGCGGTGGCGGGCGCCGACCTCGTCATCCTCGCGGTGCCGGTGGGGCGGATGGCCGAAGCGGCGCGCGCCTGCGCGCCGGGGCTGAAGCCCGACGCGATCATATCCGATGTCGGGTCGTCGAAAAGCGGCGTCGGCGCGGCGCTGCGCGCGGCGCTGCCCGATCATCTCGTCATCCCCGCGCACCCGGTCGCGGGGACCGAGAACAGCGGCCCGGCGGCGGGCTTCGCGACGCTGTTCGAGGGGCGCTGGTGCATCGTCACCCCGGCCGCCGACGCCCCCGCGGACGCGGTCGCGGCGCTCACCGGCTTCTGGCAGGCGCTCGGCGCGCGGATCGAGACGATGGACGCCGCGCATCACGATCTGGTGCTCGCGGTGACGAGCCACCTGCCGCACCTGATCGCCTATACGATCGTCGGCACCGCCAGCGAGCTCGAAGAGGTGACCGAGAGCGAGGTGATCAAATATTCGGCCGGCGGCTTTCGCGACTTCACGCGCATCGCCGCGAGCGACCCGGTGATGTGGCGGGACGTTTTCCTCGCCAACCGCGACGCGGTGCTGGCGACGCTCCAGCGCTTCAACGAGGATCTGACCGTGCTCCAGCAGGCGATCCGCCGCGGCGACGGCGACAAGCTGGAGGCGTGGTTCACCCGCACCCGCGCGATCCGCCGCTCGATCATCGCCGAAGGACAGGACGATCCCGCCCCCGATTTCGGGCGGAAGCACTGAACGCCATAGTCGCCCCGGTGAAAGCCGGAGCCGCTATCGGCCTTGCGCTCCATCTCGATCGGCCCTGGCTTTCGTTAGAGTATGTGGACAAATTCCGATTGTGCATTCTGGCAGGTTTGGGGTGGGAAGCGGTCTGACAGCTCTGCAACGGTTTACAGACCTAGCCGCCGTTAGTCAGTCACCACGCATGAAAAAGCCTTGTGCGAACATCGCATAGAAGGTCGCAATTAGTGCTACCGTGGCCACGATGCATCCCAAAGAAACATGCGTCGCTTGATGTTCGTCACGGTTAATCTCACTCGGATCGTGGTCCGCTTCGAGCCCTTCCAGATCCGCGAGTGCTTCGGCGATGTTTCGCCGCTGCATGTCGACATAAACTTTGTCTTTTGCACGGATGTCGTCATCGTCTGCCCAATGGCTGAGCCTTTGCCATGCCACACGCTCTAGCTCAGCTAGGTCTTTAGGATCGGGCGCGGCAGCGAGTAGCTCACTGTTAGTGATGTTGCCGTCGGCTAGCACTCGCTTCATCATGTTAATCAGAGTGAGCCGGGTGTTCATGCAGTCACCATGGCACCGCTAGGGAGTGTCCGCAAATAGACTGTACCAGCTCGTTGCTGAACGACTGAGTTCGGTCGCTTGCAGTCGCCCGAATTTGTCCACGCTACCTATGGCGACAATTATTCCGATGCCGTTTCCAGCGCCGCGGGCGGATTGAGCGCGTTGATCGCGCGCCAGACGCGGTCCTCCGCCTCGTCGCGCGGCAGGCCGGCGGGAATCGTCTCGCCGATCCGGTAGGTAATCGTGCCCGACCATTTGACCCAGCGGCGCGGCGGATAGGCGACGCCGCTGTTCACCGCGACCGGGATCACCGGCACGCCCAGCATCCGGTACATGCCCGCGAATCCCGCGCGCAGCGACGGTGCCTGGCCGTGCGGCACGCGCGTTCCCTCGGCGAACAGCACCAGCGGCCGGCCGTTGGCCAGCGCCGCCTTCGCCGCGGCGAGCATCGCGCGCATCGCCTTGCCGCCGCCGTCGCGGTCGACCGGGATCAGGCCATAGAAGCGCGCCGCCTGCCCCCAGACGGGGATCGAGAACAGTTCCTCCTTCGCGAACACCGCGGGCCAGCGGAACAGCATCGGCTGTTCGATCGTCTCGAACGCGCTTTCATGCTTGAAGACATAGAGGACCGGCGTGTCGGGCATCGCGCCCTCGACCACGACGCGGTGGCCGAGGATGAAGCGGCAGATCAGGCGGTGGAACTGCGCCCACAGCCGCACGAACCAGCGCGTCGCATGGTGCGAGACGGGAAGCGCGACGACCGCGCCGATCGAGCAGATGCTGCTCATGATCACGAAGGCGATCCAGAACAGGATCGACCGGACAAGGGCGAGCGCGTATCTCACAGGCCGAGCAGGCCGCCCGCGAGCCCGGCCAGAAATTTGTGATATTCGCGGAACAGCGTCGAAAAGCTCGGCTGGCTGCGCACCGCGTCGGGCAGGATCGTCACCTTGTCGCCGAGCGCGCGACCGAGTTCGTAGCGGGCGCGGCGCATGTGCCAGTCGGTCGTCACCAGCCGGATGCTGCGATAGTTGCGCCGCGCAACCCAGCTGGCGACCTCGGTCGCGTTCGAGCGCGTGTCCTCCGCCTCGAACCCCAGCGCGATGCAGCAGTCGAACAGCGCCTGCGGCCGCCGGTATTCGGCCGCCAGTTCCTTCGGCTTGACCTCGCGCGCGACGCCGCTGATCAGGACGCGCTTCGCCTGTCCCGCCTCGAGCAGGTCGAGCGCGCGGTCGATGCGCCCGGGGCCGCCGGTGAGCACGACGATCGCGTCGGTCTTCTGCGGCGGCGCAGGCATCGGCGGCAGCAGCGCGAACCAGGCGAAGCCGAGCACCCAGGCCAGGAACAGGAGCGATATCAGGCGCTTGATCATAATATCTTCTTGAGCGCGGCGAGCAGCGTCTGGCGCGCCGTCAGAGCGGCTAGCGCGATAGCCAATAGGGGCAGCGCCAGCAAGAGCGCCCAGCCCGCCGGGCCGAGCGAGGCGGTCGCGGCGAGGCCGGCGGTGACGCCCGACCATTGCCAGCCGATCAGCAGCAGGATCGCCGCCGCGACCGCGCTGCCGAGCGCGATGCCATAGGCGGTGTCGATCGCGATCCGGCGCTGGAACAGCCGCGCGATCTGGCGGTCGGTCGCGCCGATCAGGTGCAGCATCTCGATCGTCGCATAATGGGTGCCGAGCGCGGCGCGTGCCGTCATGATCACCACCGCGGCGCTCGCGGCGATCATCAGCAGGACGAGCCCGCCGGCCACCCAGGCGAGCGAGCGGATCAGCCGCGCGACGGGGCCCAGCCATTCGGCGTGCGGGATGATGCGCGCGCCCGGCGCCTCGGCGCTGACCAGCGCGCGCAGCCGCGCCATCTGGCCGGCGCGGTCGCCGCCGCCGACGAAGTCGATGTCGACGAGCGCGGGAAGCGGCAGCGACTTCAGCACCGGGTCGTCGCCCCCCTCGCTGCCGAACCATTGCCCGAGCGTCGCGAGCAGTTCGTCCTGTTCGACCGCGCGCGCCGCGCGGACATAGGGCTCGCCCGCGGCACGGCGCCGCAGCGCCGCGGCCTGTGCGGCGCGCGCCACGGGGTTCGCCGTGACGATCTGCACCGTCACCCGCCCGGCGATCGCGTCGCCGATCGCGTTCGCCGATCGCGCCAGCCCGATCCCGGCGGCGGCGGCGAGCAAGGTCAGCATCATCAGGATCGCGATCACCCACGGGGTGGGCCCCGTCAGGCGGCGGTCGGGAAGCAGGCGGCGGTGCTGGACGGGAACGCGCGGGATGATCATGACGTCACGCGCGATTGGGCGGATAGCGCAGCGCGCCGGTGGGGTCGGACAGCCGTCCCTTTTCGAGCCGCATCATCTGGGCGTTGTCGATGCGGCTGATCAGGTGGATGTCGTGCGTCGCGACGACGACGGTGGTGCCCAGCCGGTTGAGCGCCTCGAACAGCCCCAGCAGGCGCATCGCCATGTCCGGGTCGACGTTGCCGGTCGGCTCGTCGGCGACGAGCAGCTGCGGCCGCGCGATCACCGCGCGCGCGATCGCGACGCGCTGCTGCTCGCCGCCCGACAGCGTCGGCGGAAAGGCGTCGGCGCGCGCGCTGAGCCCGATCCAGCTCAGCATCTCGCCGACCGGGCCCGCCAGATCCTCCTCGCTCACCCCCGCGATGCGCAGCGGCAGCGCGATATTGTCGCGCGCGCTCAGGTGCGGGATCAGCCGGAAATCCTGGAAGACGACGCCGATGCGGCGGCGGAAACCGGGCAGGCGATGGCGCGGCATCGCCACCAGATCCTCGCCGAACAGCCGCACGATGCCGCGGCTCGGCCGCTGCGCCAGATAGAGCATGCGGAGCAGCGACGTCTTTCCCGCACCCGACGCGCCGGTGAGGAAATAGAAGCTGCCGGGCTGGAGATTGAAGCTGATGTCGGACAGGATTTCGGCGTCGGGACCGTAGCGCAGCCCGACCCCGCTGAACTCGACCATCGCGCCGCCGGGGCGCGGGGGCGCAGCGTCCGTCATGGCGTCACCGGCGCGCGGCATCGCGCCCCGCCGGGTTGCGGAAGAAGGGAGCCTCGGCGCTCATCCGCTGCCTGTTGCATGCCTTCCCCGCGACGTAAAGCGCTTAGCGGTGCCGTTTGCGGCCCCGGCGGCGCGCGGCCCGCCACGCGGCGCTTGCCAGCGCGCGACTCAGCGTGTTTAGAGGGGCCATGATCCTCGCCTGCCCTTCGTGCCACACGCGCTACGTCGTTCCCGATACGGCGATCGGACCGAACGGCCGCACCGTGCGATGCGCCAACTGCCGCCATAGCTGGTTCCAGGAACCGTCGGCGGCCGCCGCACAGTCCGAAGCGATCGTCGTGCCGCCGCCCGCCGACGGTCCCTCCGCGCCGCCAGCCCAGGCTGCCGCCGGCGTCCCCGCCGCGCCACCGGCCGAACAAGCCGCCGATCCGGCGCCGCCCCCGCCGCAGGCTTTCGCCGCAGAGGCGCCTCCGCGCCCCGCCGCGCCCCCGGCCGAGGAGCCGCTGCCTTTCCGCCGTCCGCGCCGCAATCCCGCGAAGCGCTGGACGCTGGTCGCCGCGGCGGCCGCGGTGCTGATGATCGGCGCGACCGCCGGCCTCTACATGTTCGGCCTGCCGGGCTGGGCGCAGGGGCTCGGCCTGCCGGGCACCGCCGCCGAGCCCGATCTGGTCATCGAACTGCCGCCCAATCAGGATCATCGCGAGCTTGCCGACGGCACCATCTATTTCGCGGCGAGCGGCACGATCATCAACCCGACCGACCGCGCGCAGACGGTGCCCCCGATCCTCGCCGAACTGCGCGACGCGCAGGGAACGATCGTCTACAGCTGGACGATCAAGCCGCCCGTGCGCACGCTGCCGCCCAACGAGAAGGTCAATTTCTCCGAAGCCAAGCTCGACATTCCGCGCCGCGCTACACAGCTCACCGTCAGCTGGTCGCTGCCGAAAGGCTGACCGCGCCGCCAGCCGCCGCGATGCCATGACGTCACCAGCGCAGACGCGGGCGGGATAGTCGGCGGACGGCCATCGCGGGTTGTTTCGCCCAATGCCGCACAACGGTCGATAGACCATTGCTGGCACGTCACGCTCTTGCTAGAGGCCGCGCTCTACCGGCACCCGTAGCTCAGCTGGATAGAGCGCTGCCCTCCGAAGGCAGAGGTCACAGGTTCGAATCCTGTCGGGTGCGCCACACCGCTAAAAGCCATCCCGGAATATCGGCCTTCACCGCTGCGCCGCAATCCAGTCGTGGACGATGTCGGCGGCCTGCTGTGCCAGTTCGGGCTGCCCGAAATAATAATGGTTGGCGCCATCGATCACGTGATGGTCCTTGGTGCAATGGACCGCGGCGTCCATCAGCCGCGCCGCGTGGCTGGGCGTGCAGGCGTCGTCGGCGCTGTTCTCGATCACCAGCATCGGGCAGGCGATGCGCGCGGCGCATTTGAGGCCGTCGGCGTTGGATTCGTCATAGGCCCATTGCGACAGCCAGCTGCGCAGCGTGGTGAAGCGGGCAAGGCCGACCGGGCCGTCGTTGACGACCTTCGGGTCGCCCAGCATGCACCAGTTCGGCCTGCGGTCGCTGGGGTCGAGCGTCGGGTCGAGGAAGCGCGGGTCGGCCATCGTCCCCTGCACGGTGAAGCAGCGTTCGTGATCGGCGAGCCCCGCCACCTTCAGCGCCGCCAGTTCCTGTTTCGCCCACGCCGTGATGCGCCGGTTGCGCGCGATCTGTGCCGCGCGATATTCGGCGACGAACGCCGCCGAATAAGGCGGCCTGGGTCCATCCGCGGCATAGAGGTCGAGCCGGGCATCGCGGTCGAAGGGCCGCGTCTCGTCGGTGATCGACGGATCGAGCCATTCGGTAAGCGTCAGGTTGCGCGACAGATGCGCGGCGAGCAGCAGCACGCCGTCGGCGGGAATGAACTTCGCTGCGGTCAGGTCGTAGGGATCGCCCGCGGGCGTGTGCGTGACGCGCGGGTCCTGCGCCTCGGCCTGGTAGAACATCGACAGCGCGCCGCCCCCCGACCAGCCGCCGAGATAGACCTTGCTGTAGCCCAGCCGTTCCTTCGCATCGCGGATGCAGGCGGCGAAATCCATGACCGCGCGTTCCATGATCAGCGCCGTGTCGTTGCCGCGATAGCGGGTGTTGCAATAGATGGTGTGGACGCCGCGCTTCGCCAGCGTGCTGACCAGCGGCAGCCAGGCGCCGCCGCCGATCGGGTGCGAGAAGATGACGACGCTGTCCGACGGCACCTCGGGCCTCAGCAGATGCGCC
Source organism: Sphingopyxis granuli NBRC 100800 (assembly GCF_001591045.1). Lineage (GTDB taxonomy): Bacteria > Pseudomonadota > Alphaproteobacteria > Sphingomonadales > Sphingomonadaceae > Sphingopyxis > Sphingopyxis granuli. The sequence goes on from NZ_BCUA01000041.1 coordinate 19,602, forward strand.
TCGATCGCGACCTTGCCGATCTGCCCGCCATAAGTGTCCTTGAAGGCGCTGACCTCGTCGAAGACGACCAGATAGGGAATGCGTTCATATTTCATGCCGGTTCCCCCTCACGCGTCGCCGCGGCTGCGGCGGTCGAGCGCCTCGGCGCCGAATTTCGCTTCCTTCGCCGCGCGCGTGCGCTCGCTCCACCGGGCGAGCGTCTGCCCGAAGTTGCGCTGCTCCTCGTCGAGGATGCGGTCGTGATCGGCGGTGCGGTACGTCAGCTCGATCTGGATGCCGTTGGGGTCGTACATGTAGATGGAGCGGACGAAATGATGGTCGATCGGTCCGTGCGCGGTGACGCCGTGGGCGCGGATGCGGTCGCGCATCGCGATCAGGTCGTCCTCGCCCCCGACCTCGAACGCCCAGTGCATGTCGAAGCTGTCCTTGCGCGCGAACCACGCCGGGTCGGCCGATCCGGGGGCGTCGAAGAAGGCGATATGTTCGCCGTTCCGCATGCGGAAGAAGACATGCAGATAGGGATCGTCGGCGCCGCTGCCGGGCACCTCCTCGACGATGATGCCGGTCGGATCGGCGAGCCCCAGCACGTCGCGGTAGAACCAGATCGTCTGTTCGGCATCGCGGCAGCGAAAGGCGGCGTGGTGGACGCCGACGATCGGCCTGGGTTCGATGGATGTCATAGGGCCTCCTTGCGCGATGCCGTCAGCGGCCGCCCGGCGACAGCGATATGTCCAGCCGCTTCATGGCGAGGACGAAATTGGAACGGATATAGGTGGGGTCCGACACGACCTCGTAGCGGGGAAAGCGGCGCAGCAACGCCTCGAGGATCAGCGAGAGCTGGAGCATCGCAAGCCGCGAGCCGAGGCAGTGGTGGATGCCATAGCCGAAGGCGATGTGCCGGTTGGCGTTGGCGCGGCCGATGTCGAGCGCATAGGGATCGGCGAACAGCGCGGGATCGTGATTGGCCGCGCCATAGAGCATCGCGACGCGCTCGCCCGCCGCGACCTGCGCCGGTCCGACCTCGACGTCCCGCGTCGCGGTCCGCGCCATGTGGATGACGGGACTGAAGCGGCGCAGGATCTCCTGCACCGCGCGCGGGATCAGCGCGGGGTCGTCGACCAGCGCGCGCCGCTGGTCGGGATGGTTCGCGAGCAGCCAGATCGCGCCCGACAGCGAACTGCGCGTCGTTTCGTTGCCCGCGGCGATCAGGTTGGAGAAATAGCTGACCTGCTCGGTGCGGCTGAGCGGCCGTCCGTCGGGCAGCGTCGCGTGCGCGATGCAGCTGATCACATCGTCGCGCGGTTCGCGGCGGCGGCTTTCGAGCAGTGACCAGCCATAGTCGAAGATGGCGAGGTAGCGCTCGTTCGCCACCGCCTTCGACGGCGCGAGTTCGGGATCGTCGGTGCCGAAGACCGCGTTGGTGAATTCGAAGACGCGCCATTCGTCCTCGGGCGGCACGCCGATGATCGCGCAGATCGTGCTGATCGGCACCCGCGCGCCGATCTCTTCGACGAACTCCACCCGGTCGCGGCCGGCGAGTCCGGCCATCAGCCGGTCGACGCCCTGCCGCACGAGCGGTTCGACCGCGGCGATGCCCGACGGCATGAAGAAGGGCGTGACCAGCCGGCGGAACGGCGCATGCTCCGGCTCGTCCATCGACAGCATGAAGCGGCTGAGCACCTTGCCGATTTCCGGGTCCATCGACGCGCGGTGCGCGGTGTGGACGCGAAAGCCGCGCGCGGTGCTGAAATGCGCGCTGTCGGCGCTGATCGCCCGGATCGCCTCGTGATCGGTGGCGAGCCACAGCCGCTCGCCGTCGGCGCCTTCGACCGGCACGACGGGCCCCTGCCGCCGCAACGCATCGTATGCGGCATGCGGGTGGCCGGCGCGGAAGCAGTCGGGATCGACCAGGTCGAAGCGCCCGGTCGCCCCCACCGCCGCGTCTGCCGAAGGAGCCGGCGATGGAGCCGCCGCGACCGTCACGTCCGCCCCCGCCGCGTCAGAAGTTGAGTTTCGCCTGGACGGCGATCGTCCGCGGCGGATTGATGAACTTGGAAATGATCCCCGCCGCCAGCGGCGTGTTGAAGGCGTGCGAGCCGGTCAGCTTGTTGGTCAGATTCTTTCCGACCAGCGCCAGTTCCCACGCCTTGTCCGACGAGCGGACGCCGAGGCGCAGGTCGAGCTTGGCGAAGCTGCGCTGGACCGCGTCGGGGTTGTAGCTTTCCTCCAGATAGGTGTTGCTGCGGAAGGTCATGCCGCCGTTGGCGATGAAGTCGATCGCGCCGCTGACGGGCAGCGCGATATCGGCGAACAGCGTTCCGCTCCATTTCGGCGCGCGCGGCAATGGGCGGCCCGCGGCGTTGTTGTTCGCCGGGACGCAGGTCGGATTGTCGAACGGACAGGGCGCGCCGAGGAAATCGAGATAGGTCGAATCGAGATAGGCGAGCGAGCCGGTGAGCGAGACGCCGTCGGCCACGTCCAGGATGAAATCGCTTTCGAAGCCCTGGCTGCGCGCCTTGCCCGCATTGGTCGTGATGAAGGCGGTCGAGACCGCGTCGAACGAACTGACCTGGAGATTCTTGAAGATGGTGCGATAGGCCGAGATGTTGAAGCGCAGCCGGCGGTCGAACAGCGCCACCTTGGCACCCGCCTCGATCGTTTCGGCGCTTTCGGGCTCGATCTCGAACTGCGCCGCGGTCGTCGTCGACTGCGCGCCGATGAAGCCGCCCGCCTTCGACCCCTGGCCATAGGAGAGATAGAGCATCGCATCGGGACCGGCGTCCCACTGGATCGCGGCCGAAGGATCCCATTCGCGCTCGATCCGCTTGCCCGACAGCGGCGTGGCGAGCCAGGTCGGCTGCACGACGCCGGTGTTCGCGCGCGTCTGATCCGCGATCTTGCGGTCATAGGTGTAGCGCAGGCTGCCGATCAGCCGCAGCGTGTCGCCGATGTGCCAGGTCGCGCTGCCGAAACCCGACCATACGACATTCTCCTGCCGGAAGACGCGGTCGGCGCGGCCGTCGAACGGGCCGAACGCGATCAGCGTGGTCTGGAACAGATCGTAGTCGTTCACGTGGAAATAGCCGCCGACGATATATTCGAGCGCGCCGTTCGTCGGCGACGCAAGCCGGATTTCCTGCGACAGCTGGTCGAAATTCTCGCCAAAGGACGAGGCGAAGCTGGGGCTGGGACCGAAGTCGGCGTCGAGCCGCTTCTCGAAGCTGTAGGCGGAATAGCCGGTGATCGAGGTCAGCACATGGTCGCCGATCTCGATATTGGCGGTCGCCGAGGCGTTGAAATTCTTCGTGTTGTCGTAATCCCTGTCGACGAAGCCGGGAAAGCCGCTCGTCGAGCGTTCGAGGTCGGGGTCGTTGGGGGTCAGGAAGCGTTCGACGGGGTTGCCGGTCAGGTCGACCTTGCCGCCCTCGACCTTGACCAGCACATCGACCGGCCCGCCCGAATCGAGCAGCACCGAGGCGCGGCCGAACCAGGCCTCGCGCTTGGTCTCGTTGCCGCCCTGGATCAGGTTCCGGACATAGCCGTCGGACTTTTCATACTGGCCGGCGAGGCGGACGCTGACGAGGTCGGACACCGGGCCGGACACCATGCCGAACAGCCGCCCGCCGCCCAGCTCGAATTCATAGCTGGCGTCGATCTGGCCACGGAAATCGCGCGTCGGCTTCGCGCTGACGACGCTGATCGCGCCGGCGCTGGTGTTCTTGCCGACCAGCGCGCCCTGCGGCCCGCGCAGCACCTCGATCCGCTCGACGTCGAGGAAGGGGGCCTGGAACTGGCGCGCGTGGCCGCCGTAGATGCCGTCGACGAACAGGCCGACGGTCTGTTCGAAGGCGAGGTTCCCGGGCTGCGAGCCGATGCCGCGAATGTAGAAGGCATTGTTGCCGGGCGTCGTCTGGACATAGAGGTTGGGGACGTAGCGATCGAGCTCGTTGAAATCCTTGATGCCCATGTCCGCGAGCTGTTCGCCGCCGACGACCGACATCGAGATCGGCACGTCCTGGATGTCCTGCTCGCGCTTCTGCGCGGTGACGACGATGACATTGTCGCTGCTCGCCGCTCCGGGGGCAGCCTGCTGCGCGAACGCGGGCGCGCCGAGCGCGACCGAGCCGACCGAAGCAATCAGAAGAGCACGACGACGAACCGTGCGGACAGTCACTCCCTGCATCCCTCATCTCCCTTTTCGGAACCGGCTCCTGCGATCGGGCCGGCCCTTCGTTGCACGACTGCCTGGGGGCGGACCCCTCTGGCATTCCTGTGGGAGAAGCTTAGATTGAAGTCTAAGTATTGTAAAGTAGCTTGACATTTTTTACAGTGGTCCGCACGTTGGACGAGCGGCACAAACGCCGGAAATCCGACATATTTGGCGAGACATATCAATCGGATCGCCGTGACGTATGTGAAAGTTTTTTACGTTATCCCGTGCGGCGATCGGAGCCGGAAAGACACGGGGATCGACGGGAAGAGGAGGTCTTATGTGGTCGCGGCGCAACATGGTGAAGGCAGGCGCGGCATCGGTCGTCGCCGGCATGGCGAGCGCGACCGGTTTCGCGCGATCCCCCCGGCGCGATGCGCCCAACATCGTCTTCATCCTCGCCGACGATCTGGGCGTTGCCGATCTCGGCTGCTTCGGACGCGAGGATTTCCAGACGCCGCATCTCGATCGCCTCGCCGCGGGCGGGATCGCGCTCGACCGGGCCTATTCCAATTCAAGCGTCTGTTCGCCGACGCGCCTCGCGCTGATGACCGGGCGCTATCAATATCGCCTGCCGGGCGGGCTCGACGAGCCGCTGGGAGTGCATCCCGACCTGGGCCTGCCGCCGTCGGTCGCGACCCTGCCCAGCCTGCTGAAGCGCGCGGGCTATGCGACCTCGCTGGTCGGCAAGTGGCACCTCGGCGGCCTGCCGCAATATGGCCCGCTCAAGAGCGGCTACGACCGCTTCTTCGGCATCTATCAGGGCGGCGTCGACTATTTCCAGCACGGCATGACGATCCGCGGCAAATTCATCCACGACCTGTGGGAGGACGAGACCGAGATTCATCGCCAGGGCTATCTGACCGACCTGATCACCGCGCGCAGCGTCGACGAGATGGCGCGGCTGTCGCAGGCGAAGCAGCCCTTCCTGCTCAGCGTCCATTATACCGCGCCGCACTGGCCGTGGGAGGGCCCCGAGGACGAGGCGGTCGCGAAGACGATCCGCGATTCCTTTCATTATGACGGCGGCAGCAACGCGGTCTATGCGGCGATGGTCAAGAGCCTCGACGACGGCGTCGGCCGGATTCTCGAGGCGATCGAGGCGAGCGGGCAGGCCGGCAACACGATCGTCGTCTTCACCAGCGACAATGGCGGCGAGCGCTTCTCGAAGGTCTGGCCGTTCCGCGGCATGAAGGGCGAATTGCTCGAAGGGGGCATCCGCGTCCCGGCGATCTTCCGCTGGCCGGGCCACGTTCCCGCCGGCACCCGCAGCGCGCTGACCAACATCACCATGGACTGGGTGCCGACCCTGCTCGCCGCCGCCGGGGCGGAGGCGCCCGCCGGGCTCGGGCTCGAAGGGCGCGACCTGCTGCCCGATCTGGCCGCCGGAAGCGCCGGGCCCGACCGCCTGCTCTTCTGGCGCCACAAGGCGCAGGACCAGCGCGCGGCGATGCGCGGCGCGATGAAATATCTGGCGATGAGCGGGCACGAGTTCCTGTTCGACGTCGCCGCCGACCCGCGCGAGGTCGCCAACCTCCGGACGGTGCGCCCCGACGTCTTCGACGCGCTCAAGGCCGAGTTCGCGGCGTGGGACAAGCAGATGCTGCCCTATCTCGATTCGACCTTCAGCTACGAACTGCGCGGCAACGGCCATCTCGCCGGCTATTGAGCGGACCGGCCGACAGGATATGGGCATGACCACGGATGCACCCCTGCTGATCGAGCGGCGCGGCGACGTCGAATGGGTGACGCTCAACCGGCCCGGGCGGCTCAACGCGCTCGACGACCGGTTGACGGCCGAGCTGCGCGACTATTTCGAGCGGCTCTATCGCCGCCGCGACTGCCGCATCGTCGTGCTGCGCGGCGCCGGCCGGGCTTTCTGCGCGGGGCTCGACCTGGCGAGCGACCAGGCGCGGCGCTTCGCCGAGGGCGGGCTCGCCGAGGCGATGGATGTCCAGCGCGACATCCGCGACATCATGCTGGCGATGCGCCGCTGCCCGCAGCCGATCCTCGCGCTGATGCACGGCGCGGCGGCCGGCGGCGGCTTCGTCCTCGCGCTCGCCGCCGACATCCGCATCGCGACCCCTGACACGCGGATGAACGCCGCCTTCATCAAGGTCGGCCTCGGAGGCTGCGACGTCGGGGCGAGCTATCTGCTGCCGCGGCTGATCGGCGCCTCCCCCGCCGCTTCGATCCTGTTCACCGGGCGCGACCTGTCCGCCGACCGCGCGCTGACGCTGGGCCTGCTGTCCGACGTCGTCGCGCCGGAGGCGCTGGAATCGACCGCCGAAGCCTATCTCGCCGCGATGCGCGCGACCGCGCCGGAGGCGCTGCGGATGACGAAGCAATGCTTCAACCACAGCCTCGACGCGCCGAGTTTCGAGGCGGCGCTCGCGATGGAGGATCGCAACCAGCTGTTGCTGGGGAACGAGCCCGCCTTTCGCGAAGGCCGGACCGCCTTCCTCGAAAAGCGAGCGCCGCGCTTCGATCAGCCCTGATCGCGCGGCGCTTCGGGGTCGGGCTTCGAATCGAGCGTGACGGGGTCGCCCCACGGCTGGCGGAAGGCACTGCGCAGCGCATCGATCTGCTGCTGGCCGATGCGATAGGCCAGGACGTCGGTCACTTCGCGCACGATGCGGTTCGCATTCTTGCGCATCCAGCGCCCCTTTTCGGTGAGCGCGACGATCTTGACCCGCTTGTCGCCGGGATCGGGGCGCAGCTCGAAAACGCCGCGCTTGACGAGCGATCCGATGGTCAGGTGGACCGCCTGCCGCGTCAGGCGCAGGTTGCGCGCGATTTCGGCGGGGCGCACGATGTTCATCTGGACGTGGATCATGATCATCGATTCGGTCCGCGACAGTTGCGGAATGCCCGCCGCCTTCAGGCTGCGCTGCAGGCTTTCGTCGAACCATTCGAACCCCTCCATCAGGGATACGAACAGAAATTCGGTTTCGATCACGACGCAAGTCCCCTGCCGCCCGGCCCGGCCCGGCGATACACGGCAGCCGCCGAAAGGTTAAGTCGCTTGACGAGACGCGGGGCGGGCTACTGCGACGCTGCGGAAACCGACGGCCCCTTCAGCGCCGCTCGGGCCCCAGATGAACGGCGAGATGCTTGATCCCGCACACGAAATTGCTCTGAAGATAGGCCGGGTCCCGCACCGCGCCGATTTCGGGGAACCGGCCCAGTAGCGCGCGCAGGATCGCATTCAGCTGCAGCGCCGCGATCCGCGCGCCGAGGCAATGGTGGATGCCGATTCCGAACGACAGGTGGCGCGCCGCGTTCGGCCGCGCGATGTCGAGCCGGTGCGGATCGTCGAACATTTCGGGGTCGCGGTTGGCCGCGCCATAGAGCATGGCGACGCGGTCGCCGGCCGCGATCAGCTGCCCGCCCACCTCGACGTCCGACCGGGCGACGCGCATCATCTGGATGACCGGGGTGACGAAGCGCAGCAACTCGGGGATCGCCCGCGCGATCAGATCGGGATTTTCGGCGAGCATCCGCCGCTGGTCGGGCGCGGCGCTCAGCGCGACGATGCTGCCCGACAGCGAATTGCGCGTCGTTTCGTTGCCCGCCGCCAGCAGCAGGGTGAACATCCCCCGCCGGACGTTCCGCATCCCTGCCTCTTCGCCGCCGAACATCTGCGCCACCACGCTCAGCAGGTCGTCGCCGGGCTCGGCCGAACGGCGTTCGAGAAGCCGGGTGCCATAATCGAAGACCTCCTCGAACACGGCGTTCGAATCCTCGGCGCTCGCGCCATATTCGGGGTCGGAGGTGCCGACCAGCCGGTTCGTCCAGTCGAAGACGCGCGCCCGGTCGGCCTCGGGAATGTCGAGCAGCAGGCACAGCGTGCGAATGGGAACCACCGCCGCCACCCGCGTGACGAACTCGATTTCCGCGTTGGCGGGCAGCGCCGCCACCATGTCGCGAACGAAGCTGTCGATCCGGGCTTCGAGCCGGTGCAGCGCCGACGGCAGGAAATGCGCCTGCATCGGCCGGCGGATCCGCGTATGGTCGGGCGGATCCATGGTCAGCAGCGTGCTGGTGATCGCTTCGCGGATATGCGGCTTCAAGGCCGCGACGCCGCCCTGCTCGAAGACCCGGAAACCCTGGGTCGAGGTGAAATTCGCGGTGTCGCGCGAAACGGCCTCGACGTCCCGGTGCCGCGTCAGGACCCAGATCGGCGGCGATCGGCCGTCGCCGGGGTTGCGATAGACCGGCTCCGCCGTCCGGATCGCGTCATAGACGGCAAAGGGATGGCCGTCGCGGAAGGTTTCGGACCGGGTGAGATCGAACGGCCTCGTCCGTGTGTCGAGCATGGGTCGCTTGTCCTTCCGTGATCGTGGTCATGGCGCATCGCCGATCCGCGCATCGCGGAGCGCCCGCTTCAGCACCTTGCCGGCGGCGGACCGCGGAAGCGGTTCGGCAAGGAATTCATAGCTTTTCGGAATCTTGTATCCGGCGATCCGTTCGCGGCAGACGCTATCGAGATCGGCTCCGGCCGGGGGCTCGGCGCCTTCGGCCACCACCAGGATCGCGTGGACGCGCTCTCCCCAGTCGGGGTCGGGCAGACCGATGACCGCGCTTTCGATGACCGCCGGGTGATAGGACAGCGCATTCTCGACCTCGATCGAATAGACATTCTCGGCGCCCGAGACGATCATGTCCTTCAGCCGGTCGGTGATGAAGAGATAGCCGTCGGCGTTGCGATAGCCCGCATCGCGCGTGTGCAGCCAGCCGTCGCGCAGCACTTCGGCGGTTTCCTCCGGCCGGCCGAGATAGCCCATCATCACATTGTCGCCGCGCCCGACGATCTCGCCCACCTCGCCCGGCGCGCATTCGCCGCCCTGCGGGTCGAGGATGCGGATGTCGTACCCCACGCAGGGCCGGCCGCACGAGCGCAGCAGCGCGGGATCGGCGTCGGCGGCGTGATCCGCGGGCGACAGAAAGGTCGCGGCCGGGAATTCCGTCTGGCCATAGCCCTGGACGAAGCGAATCCCCGGAAACTGGCGCCGCGCCCTTTCGAGCGAGGCGGCCGCCATCGGCGACCCGCCATAGCCGAGGTAGCGCAGCTGCGACAGGTCGAGCCCGCGGTCGGCGGCTTCGCGGGTCAGCCGCTCGATCATCACCGGGACGGTGAAGCAATGGGTGACGCCGAAGCGCGCGAAATCGGCGAGCATCGCCCCGCAATCGAAGGCGGGGCGAAAGACATGGGTGCCGGCGGCCATGGTGCCGAACAGCGTGCCGATGTCGGCGAGGTGGAACATCGGCGCGGCGTGGAAGAGCACGTCGCCCGGGGCGAAATCGATATGCGCGAGAAGGTTCATCGCCATCGCGGTCAGATTGCCGTGGCTGAGCATCACGCCCTTCGGCAGCCCGGTCGTGCCGCCGGTGTAGAAGATGCCCGCGAGTTCGCCCGCGCCGTCATGTTCGGCGCGCGGTTCCGCCGCCGCGGCGAGCGCCGGCAGCTCCGCATCGAGCGAAAGGGTACGCGCGACCGCGCCGCGTGCGCGCAGTTCCGCCGCCGCGCCCGCGAACGCCGCATCGTGAAGCAGAAGGCCCACCTGCGCATCGCGAAGCTGGAAATCGAGTTCGGCGACGGCGAGCCGCGTGTTGAGCGGCACGAGGACGCCGCCGCACCACGGCACCGCGTACCACGCCTCGAAATAGGCGATGCCGTTGTGCGCGAGGACCGCGACGCGCCGCTCGGGATCGATTCCCGCATCGTCGAGGACGGCGGCGATGCGCGCCACGCGATCGGCGATCTCGCGCCATGTCAGAGCGCGCTCCCCCTCGATCGCGGCGATCCTGTCCGGCGCCGCCCGCGCGGCCCGGACGAGCGCGTTGCTCACCCTCATCCCATGATTCCTCTTGTCAATTTAATTGACAATATTATCGGGACGGCGCGACGTGTCAATGACGGCGCGGCGCAGCAGGCGCGCGCGACCGGCAAGCAGGATATTGGCTGGAGGCCGGCGTTAGGCGGGCAGCGCGCCCCAATCCTGGCCGAGCGCGGCGCGCAGCGCCTTCAGCGCGCGGGCGCCGATGCGCTCGCCGATCGTGCGTTCGAGCTGCATGAGAATCTCGAGCGCGTCGGCGCGCAGTTGCGCGGACTTTTCGCTGAAACCGACGAGCGAGGCCCGCTTGTCGTCGGGGTCGGGTTCGACGGTGATCAGACCCTGTTCGCCCATTTCCTGGAGCATCTTGCTCACCGCCTGGCGCGAGATGCCGAGGTTGCGCGCGATGTCGGACGGCCGGTGGATGCCGAGCGCGATATTGGCGAGCGTGAACGATTGCGATCGCGAGATGCTCTGCCAGCCGCGCGCCTTGAGCGCCGACTGCAGCCCTTCGTCGAACCAGTAGAAGGCGCGCATCAGATCCATCATCAGATAACCGTCGTTCATCCCGTCCGCTTCGCCTGTTTTGCACGATTGCGCAACCAGGTTGAGCGCGGCCTGCGTCAGCGGGAAGAAATAGGCGCCGTCGTGAAAGGCCAGCGGCGCCGGGGCCGCACCGTGGGCGATATCGACGATCTCGCCGATCACCACGACATGCGTGCCGTGGTCGACGCATTGGGCGATGCGCAAGACCATCGCCGCGCAGCCGTCGGCGAGCCGCGGCGGCTTTCCCGCCTCGAGCAGCCATTCGCCGACCGCGAACTTGTCCTCGCCCGCCGCGCCGCCGCCGCAGCGGCGCGACACCTCTTCCTGCTCTTCCGACAGCAGGCTGAGGCCGATCTCGGTTCCCTCGGCCACTGCGGTATAGGTCGCATTGGACCGGTTGATGCACACCAGCATCGACGGCGGGTCCATGCTCACCTCGCAGAAAGCGGTGGCGGCCATGGCATGGCGCACGCCGCGATGCTCGGCGGTGAGCACCGCGACGGGACGCACCAGCCCGCGCAGCGCAAGGCGCAGCGCGGCGGCGATCTCCTGAGCAGTTTGCGGCTTTTCCATCGCCCTCCCTTGCCATCCCCTATAATATTAGTCAACTAAGTTGACATTATAGAGTGCGTGACTATGACTCGCTCCGGAAATTGGAAGGAGAGGATGATGACCGAACCCCTGGCCGATCGCCGCATTCCGGCGGGCGACGATTATCTGAGCCGCGAGGAACTGGACGCGATCACCCCCGAGGGGCTGATCGAGCGCACGCGCGCGCTGAAGCCGCTGGTCGCCGAGCGCGCGGCCTCGGCCGAGCACCAGCGGCGTCCCGACGACGAGGTATGGAATGCACTGCGTCGCAGCGGCTATTTCTATCTTTACGTGCCACGGCGTTTCGGCGGGCTGGAGTTCGACCCCGACACCTATATCAGCGCGACGCTGCCAATCGCCGAGGCCTGTCCCTCGACCGGCTGGACCGCCTGCTTCGCCGCCGAGCATAACTGGCTGATCGCGCAGCTGCCCGAAGCGACGCAGGCCGAGGTGTGGGGCAGGACCCCCTATGTCATCGCTCCCAGCGTCGCCGCGCCGCCGGGAACGGCGACCCCGGTCGAGGGCGGCTATCGCCTGTCCGGCCGCTGGAAGTGGGGCACGGTGGTGATGCACGCCGACTGGGTGCTGCTCAACGCGCTGGAGGCGCAGGAGGGCGCGCCGCCGATCGTGCGCATGATGCTGCTTCCCGCCGATCAGGTGCGCGTGATCGACACGTGGCACATGGCGGGCATGGCGGCGACGGGAAGCAACGACATCGTCGCCGAGGACGTCTTCGTCCCCGCCGGCTATCAGTTCGCGGTGCAGCCGGTCCGTTCGGGGCGCGGCAACGGCCGCGCGCTCTATGGTCCCGGCCTTTACGGCTCGCCGATGCTGCCCAATCTGTGCGTGACCGCGTCGATCCCGGCGCTCGGCGCCGCGCGGCAGGCGATCGCGCTGTGCGGCGAGCGGCTGAAGAACCATGTCAAGATGGGCAGCGGCAACGCCAGCGTCGAAAAGCCCGCGGCGCAGATGCGCCTCGCGCGCGCCGACCTGCTGGCGCGGTCCGCCGAGCGCACGATCCGCTGGGCCGCGAAGGAGAATCTGGCGATCGGCGAAATCGACGAACCCGAACAGACGACCGAGCGCATCCGCCTTCGCGCCGAAATCGCCATCGCGGTCCAGCAATGCGTCGAGGCGGTCCGGACGTGCTGCGAGGCGGTGGGATCGAGCGTCCATGCGCTCGACAACCCGATGCAGCGGCTGCTGCGCGACGTGCAGGTCATGCAGAGCCACATCGTCTATGACCTCGACGTCGCGACCGAACTGCATGGCCGCGCGCTCGTCGGACTGCCGCCGAACTCGCTCCTGCTTTAGAGCATCGAGCATTAAATCTGAACCGTTTGCCCTGAGCTTGTCGAAGGGCCGTTCTTTCTTTTGGCGCCGCAAGAAAAAGGACGGTGCTTCGACAAGCTCAGCACGAACGGCAGAAAGGGTGATGCAGATTTAACGCACGACAGCTCATCGCCGCCGGAAAACCGCCAAAGGTCGCCATCACTGCTATCATGCGAAAAATCATCGTCACCGCAAACGCTCTCCTCAAAGCCAATAGACTCTGGGTCAAAGTACGCGCTTGACCATCACGGATACTCTAAGACCCGTGGGGATTCGGATTTCGGCACGGTTTCTCTTTTCCGTCACCCTGACCTTGTCC
>NZ_BCUA01000042.1 GCF_001591045.1 Sphingopyxis granuli NBRC 100800
GCGCTGTACCATCTGGACCCCGGCTTTCGCCGGGGAACGGCTCCTGACTTGCCTGAAGGACATATATGCCGACTTGATCCGGGGTGACGAAATGGAAACGGCGTGACTGCGGTGGCATCGCGGCACCTGTCCACCTTGCCCGACACGAACGAAATTGAGTCGATTCCTTCCGACGGCATCATGGTCTAGGACCGGCGGATGACCGTGCCAGCCGATGCCCCGATCCTGACCGCCGACGCGATGCGCGCCGCCGAGGCCGCGTGCGCGGCGGCGGGCGTGTCCCTGTCCGAACTGATGGAGCGCGCGGGGGCGGCGGTGGCCGATGTCGCGTGGCGGATGGCGGCGGGCGCGCCGGTCCTGATCCTGTGCGGCCCCGGCAACAATGGCGGCGACGGCTATGTCGCGGCGCGCCTGTTGAAGGCGCGCGGCGCGACGATACGGGTCGCCGCGCTGGCGCCGCCGGCCACCGATCTGGCCAAGGCGGCGCGCGCTGCGTGGGATGGACCGGTCGAGGCGTTCGCGCTCGATACCGCGCCCGCACCGCTGATCGTCGATGCGCTGTTCGGCGTTGGGCTGACGCGGCCGCTGTCGGACGAATGGGCCACGATGCTGCGCCGTTTCGACGGCAGGCGCGTGCTGGCGGTGGATGTGCCGAGCGGGGTCGAGAGCGACGGCTTGCAGGACTGGCTGCCGCCGCTTCCCGCCGCCGTGACGCTGGCGCTGGGCGCGCTCAAGCCCGCGCACCTGCTGTTGCCGGCCGCACCGGCCTGCGGACGCGTGCTGCTGGCGCCGATCGGGATCGATGCGGAGCGGCGGATGCGGACGCTGCCGCCCCTGCGGCCGGAGACGCCGACCGCCGACGCGCACAAGTTCAGCCGCGGCATGGTGCTGGTCCGCGCCGGGCCGATGAAGGGCGCCGCCGGGCTTTCGGCCGCGGCGGCGCTGCGCGCGGGGGCGGGGTATGTGGTGCTCGAAGATGGCGGGCCTGCGCCGCTGTCGGCGATCATCGCCGAAGCGCCCGCGGCGTTCCGCGCGCGGCTGGACGATCCGCGCGTCGGCGCCATCGTCGTCGGTCCCGGCTTTCCGGAGAGCGATGCCCTCGCGGCGGCGGTCGGGGAGGTGCTGGACACCGGCAAGCCGCTGGTGCTCGATGCCGCGGCGATCGGCGCTGCGCTGCCCCGCCTTGGCAAGGACGCGCCGGCGGCGATCCTGACGCCGCACGAGGGCGAGTTCGCGCGCGCCTTTCCGGATCCGCGGGGCAGCAAGATCGAACGCGCGCTGGCGGCGGCGCGGCGGGCGCAAGCGGTGGTGATCTACAAGGGCGCCGACACCGTCATCGCCGCCCCCGACGGGCGCGTCGTGGCGGCGTGGCCGGGCAGCTCGTGGCTCGCGACGGCGGGGACGGGCGATGTGCTCGCGGGGGTGTGCGGCGCGATGCTGGCGCGCGGCGGCGATGCGTTCGACGCGGCGGTCGCGGCGGTCGGCTGGCATATCGCGCGGGCGCGCTCTATAGGCCGCGGCCTTGTTGCGGATGACCTGGTGAAGACTGCGAAATGAGTGATGACAATCTGATCGTGCGCATCGCCGCGCGCGGCGACGGCGTGACGGGGGACGGCCGCCACGTCGCCGGCGGCGTGCCGGGCGACCGCGTCGCGGCCGACGGCGCGTTGGTGCCCGGCCCGCACCGCGCCGATCCGGTCTGCCGCCATTTCGGCCAATGCGGCGGCTGCCAGCTCCAGCATGTCGCCGAGGACGCGCTCTTCGCCTATGTCGGCGACCGGGTGGCGGGGGCGCTCGCGGCGCAGCAGGTGGCGGCGGATGCCATCCGTCCCGCGCTTCTGTCGCCGCCGCACGGCCGCCGCCGCGCGGCGCTGACCGCGCTGCGGGCGGGCAGGCGGGTCGCCATCGGCTTTAACGCCGCGCAGAGCAGCCAGATCGTCGACATGCGCGAATGCCCGCTGCTGTTGCCCGAGCTGTTCGCGCTCGTCCAGCCGCTGCGCCGGCTGCTCGAAACGATCGCGCCGCAGCGCCGGCCGGTGAAGGTCAAGCTGCAAAGGCTCGATCAGGGCGCCGAGGTGCTGCTGGAGGGCGTGCGCGCCGAGGGGCTCGATGCGGCGATGGCGTTGCAGGATTTCGCCGCGGCGCATCGGCTGGCGCGGCTCGCGATCGACCAGGGCGACGGGGTCGAGACGGTCTGGCAGCCCGAGCCTCCGACGATGCGCTTCGGTGCGATCGCGGTCGAGGTGCCGCCCTTCGCCTTCCTGCAGGCGACGGCGGCGGGCGAGGCGGCGCTGGTCGCGGCGGTGCGCGAAGCGATCGGCGAGGCGGGCGCGGTGGCCGACCTGTTCGCGGGCATCGGCACCTTTGCGCTGTCGGTGCAGGCGGGGCGCAAGCTCTATGCCGCGGAGGGCGCGCGCGACGCGCTGCTCGCGCTGACCGGCGCGGCGAACCGCGCGCGGGCGCTGGTCGCGACCGAGCACCGCGACCTGTTCCGCCGTCCGCTGATCCCGGCGGAGCTGAACCGCTTCGGCGCGGTGATCCTCGACCCGCCGCGCGCCGGGGCGGAAGAGCAGGTGCAGCAACTCGCGGCGTCCACCGTGCCCGCGATCGCCTATGTCAGCTGCAATCCCGCCAGCTTCGCGCGCGACGCGAAGCGGCTCGTCGCGGGCGGCTATCGCCTCGACTGGGTGCAGCCGGTCGGCCAGTTCCGCTGGTCCACCCACGTCGAACTGGCGGCGCGCTTCATGAAATAATCTCCCCTCCCGCAAGCGGGAGGGGCAGCGAGACTTACGAGCTTGCTCGTTAGTCGCAGCGGGGTGGACTTCTGCCCCGTCGCTGCCCACCCCTAACCCCTCCCGCAAGCGGGAGGGGAATCGTCAATGCAGCACGAACCCCATAAACGCATGCACGCACAGCGCGATCAGCACGAGGCTGGCGAGCGAAAAGACGGCGAAGCGCCACATCACCCGGTTCACCGTCGCCTGGATCAGGCTGTGGAGGATGCGCAATCCGACATAGGCCCAGGCGAGCTGCGCGTTGAGCCCGCCGCCCAGGCCACCGACTGCGAGCGCCAGCGCGACGGCATAGAAGACCGTCGGCTGCTCCATCAGGTGGTTGTAGTTGTGCGCCTTCCACTGCACCTCGGCGGGCAGCACCTCGTCGAGATTCTTGCCGGTTCCGCCGACCATCTTCGCGGCGTCGATCTTCGCGCGGCTCATCGCGGGGATGCGCGTCGCGTACATCCACACCCACATGACCATCGACCACAGCGCGAGCGTCGCGACCGGTCCCAGTATCGCGTTCGTATCCATGTCTTTCCCCCCTCAACCCAGCGTCGCGATGACGGCGAGCACCGACAGCGCCAGCAGGCACAGCGTCGACAGCGCGAAGATGGTGAAGCGCACCGGGACGCGGTTCACCGTCGCCTGCCACAGGCTGTGGACGATGCGCAGCACGACATAGGCCCAGGCGAAACCCTGCGTCAGCGCGGTGTCGCCGCCCGACAGGTGCAGGAAGACGATCACCGCATAGAAAAGCGTCGGCTGTTCGAGCAGATGCGTGTAATTGTGGGATTTCCAGTTGGTTACGGGCGGCAGCACGCCCTCCAGATCGACCCCGCGCCCGCCCGGCGGCGCGGTCTTGAGGTCGACGCCGGCCTTGGCCAGCGCCGAAAAGCGCGTCGTCGCGGTCCACAGCAGCATGACGAGCGTCCACAGCGCGAGC
Organism: Sphingopyxis granuli NBRC 100800; assembly: GCF_001591045.1. Classification (GTDB taxonomy): domain Bacteria; phylum Pseudomonadota; class Alphaproteobacteria; order Sphingomonadales; family Sphingomonadaceae; genus Sphingopyxis; species Sphingopyxis granuli. The sequence goes on from NZ_BCUA01000042.1 coordinate 3,724, forward strand.
ACCGCGCCGGCCGCCAACAGATTTCCTGGCATCGCATTTCCCCTTCCCCGGCGGCGGGTCACGGCCCGGCCGTCCGGGGCGCGATGCTAGGGCATGCGGCGCGAGATGCAATGGGAAGCGCGCATCAGCCCCTGTGCGCCGCGGCCTCGGCGCGGATCGCCTCTCCATCCTGGTCGATCCGCGGCGCGAACCCCAGTTCGCCGGCCCGCGCAGCGCCATATTTCACCGGCGGTCGCATCTCGACGAAGCCGCCCGCCTCGGGATGCTCGCGGCGGCGGAAAAAGCCGGTCGCGGTCAGATGCGGATCGTCGCGAACCTCTTCCAGGTCGTGCGCGGCCATCGCGGGGATCGCGTTCTCGGCAAAGATGGCGAGCCATTCGGCGGTGGTCTTTGCCGGCGTCCGCCGCGCGATCTCTTCGTAGATCAGCGTCATCTGCGTGCCCGCGGCCTTCGCGGCCGCATATTCGGGGCTGGTGAGCAGATCCTCGCTGCCGAGCAGTTCCATCAGCCGCGCGGTCGATGCGGGCGTATAGGGGACGATGGCGAGATGGCCGTCGGCGGTCGGGAAGGGCTGGCGCGCAGGATCGAGCTGGCGAGGATAGCCCGCCGGGCCGATCGGCGGGTCGAGCGTCGCGTCGCGCAGATGCTCGGTCAGCATGAAGGCGGTGAAGCATTCGAACATCGGCACTTCGACATGCTGGCCCTCGCCGGTCCGCAGCTTGTGGACCAGCGCGGCGAGGATGGCCTGCGCGCCGAACTGCCCCGCGACCTTGTCGGCGATCAGCGACGGGATATAGCGCGGGCGCGGATTGCCGTCGACGCGCGGCAGCAGGCTGGTGGTCCCGCTCGCGGCCTGGATGACGTCGTCATAGGCCTGAAGGTCGGCATAGGGGCCGTCCTGCCCGAACCCGGTGCCGTGGACATAGATGATGTCGGGCTTGATCGCCCTGCAGCTTTCGTAATCGAACCCGAGCCGCGCGATCGCCTTGCCGCGGATATTGTGGAAGAAGACGTCGGCGGTCGCGATGATGTCGGTCAGCACCGCGGCGTCCTCCGCCTGCTTGAGATCGAGCGCGATCGAGCGCTTGCCGCGGTTCACCGTAAGATGGATCGACCCCATCGTCGGATCGGGCTTACCGGTGCCCAGATAGCGCGACACGTCGCCGAGCCCCGGCGTTTCGACCTTGATCACCTCGGCGCCGAGGTCGGCGAGCATCTGCGTCGCATAGGGGCCGAAGATGACGGTGGTCAGATCGACGATCCGGATTCCCTCGAGCATGGCCAACTTCGCCCCCTTTTCGCCGATCAGACGACGCCCAGCGCGCTCATCGCCTCCGCGACGCGCACGAAGCCGGCGATATTCGCGCCCAGCACATAATTGCCGGGGGCGCTATATTCGTCGGCGGTCGCGGCGCAATCGTCGTGGATGCCGCGCATGATCTGCGCGAGGCGCGCCTCGGTCTGCTCGAAGCTCCAGCTGTCGCGCGAGGCGTTCTGCTGCATTTCGAGCGCGGAGGTCGCGACGCCGCCGGCGTTGGCCGCCTTGCCCGGCGCGAACATCACGCCCTGGCCGTGGAACAGGTCTACCGCATCGGGGGTGGAGGGCATGTTGGCGCCTTCGCCGACCACCTCGACGCCGTTCTTGATCAGCGTCGTCGCGTCCTTGCCGGTCAGTTCGTTCTGCGTCGCGCAGGGCAGGGCGATCTGGCACGGGACGTCCCAGATCGATCCGCCCTCGATATAGCGGGCGCCCGGCCCCTTGAGCTCGACATAGGTCGACAGGCGCGCGCGGCGGACTTCCTTGATCTCGCGCAACAGGGCGAGGTCGATCCCCTCTTCGTCGACGATATAGCCGTTCGAATCGGAGCAGGCGACGACGGTCCCGCCGAACTGGCGGACCTTGTCGATCGCATAGATGGCGACATTGCCCGACCCCGACACGACGACGCGCTTGCCGTCGAGCGACTGGCCCTTGGTCGCGAGCATCTGCTGGACGAAATAGACGAGGCCGAAGCCCGTCGCCTCGGTCCGCGCGCGCGACCCGCCATAGGCGAGCCCCTTGCCGGTCAGGACGCCGGCCTCGTAGCGGTTGGTCAGCCGCTTGTACTGGCCGAACATATAGCCGATCTCGCGCCCGCCGACGCCGATGTCGCCCGCGGGAACGTCGGTATATTCGCCGAGGTGGCGGTGCAGTTCGAGCATGAAGGCCTGGCAGAAGCGCATGATCTCCCGATCCGAGCGGCCGCGCGGGTTGAAGTCCGACCCGCCCTTGCCGCCGCCGATCGGCATGCCGGTCAGCGCGTTCTTGAAAATCTGTTCGAAGCCCAGGAACTTGATGATGCCGAGATTGACCGACGGGTGAAAGCGGATGCCGCCCTTGTAGGGACCGAGCGCCGAATTGAACTGGACGCGAAAGCCGCGGTTGATCTGGACCTGGCCGTCATCGTCGATCCACGGAACGCGAAAGATGATCTGCCGTTCGGGTTCGCAGATGCGTTCGATCAGCGCGTGGTCGGCATAGTCGGGATGTTTCGCGACGACGCGGCCCAAGCTTTCCAATACCTCTTTAACCGCTTGGTGAAACTCGGCTTCGCCCGCGTTGCGGCGTAATACTTCATCAAGAACCGGCTGCAACTTTTCATCAATCTTGCTCAAAAGAACCTCCCGACAGCATGAATCGAACGTGCCTGTGGACCATGCGAGCCGATGTCGCAAGCTTCGCTTGTGCCGCGAAGGGACGAAAGGGCGGAGGTCGGGCGAGCCATCGATGAGGGCGCGTTACCCGCGAACCGCGAAACCGTGCGGCAATCCGGATGGGGCGTAGAGCGGCGTGCCGTAAATCCGCATCACCCTGTTCTGCCGTTCGTGCTGAGCTTGTCGAAGCACCGCTCTTCTTCTTGCGGCGCCAAAAAGAAAGAACGGCCCCCTTCGACTGCCTTGCAGGCGCTCAGGACAGGCTTCGACAAGCTCAGCGCCTGCCCCCGCGAAAGCGGGGGGCAAACGGTTCAGATTTAATGCTCGATGCTCCAATCACTCTGGATTGCTTCGCTGCGCCCGCATGACGAAGCGGGTCCGCCATTCCATCGAACTCCGGCACCGCCAAAAGAAAAGGGCCGGCTCGCACATTGGCGAACCGGCCCTGCAACTATCGGCGCGGCAAAGCGATCAGAACAGCTTCGTCACTGTCGCCGTGCGGCGTTCGGGTTCGACCTCGCCGGTGTAGAGGCTGGTCATCGGCTCGTCGCTGACGACGTGGATTTCCTCGGCTCCGAAACCGTTGAACTTCGTCCGCATCGCGCAGCCATAGGCGCCGAGCATGCCGATCTCGATGAAATCGCCCGGCTTGACGTCGGCGGGCAGGTAGAAGGGTCCCGCCATATGGTCGAGGTCGTCGCAGGTCGGCCCATAGAAGCTGAATGCCGCCAGTTCCTCGCTCGCCGTATCGCGCAGCAGCGTGACCGGAAAGCGCCAGCCGACATGCGCGGCGTCGAACAGCGCGCCATAGGCGCCGTCGTTGATGTAGAGCTCGTCGCCGCGGCGCTTTTCGACCCGCACGATCAGCGAGCTGTATTCGGCGGACAGCGCGCGACCGGGCTCGCACCACAGTTCGGCCGAATAGCTGATCGGCAGGCTTTCGAAGCTGCGGTGGATCGTGTCGAAATAGGCATCGAGCGGGGGCGGCTCCATGCCGGGATAGCTCGACGGGAAGCCGCCGCCGACATCGACGATGTCGACGGTGACCGACGCCGCGACGATCGCGGCGCGGACGCGCTCCATCGCCTGCGCATAGGCGTGCGGGGTCATCGCCTGGCTGCCGACATGGAAGCAGATGCCGAGCGCGTCGGCGGCCTGACGGGTCGCCATCAGCAGTTCGGCGACCTCGTCGGGCTCGGCGCCGAACTTGGCGGCGAGGCTCAGCTTCGAATGGTCGGACGACACGCGCAGGCGCACGAGCAGGTTGAGGTCGGCCGCGTTCCGGGTCGCGCGGACGATTTTCTCAAGCTCTTCCATCGTGTCGAGCGAGAAGGTGCGGACGCCGTGCTGCCAATAGGCTTCGGCGATTGCTTCCTCGGCCTTCACCGGATGCATGAAACAGAGCGTCGCCCGCGGCAGGGTGCGAGCCACCAGCCGCACCTCGGCGATCGAGGCGACGTCATAGTGGGTGACACCCGAATCCCACAGCAGGCGCAGCAGGTCGGGCGACGGATTCGCCTTGACCGCATACATGGTCGTGCCGGGAAATCGCTCGATGAAAAACCGTGCCGCACGCCGCGCGGCGTGCGGGCGGACAAGCGTGACCGGTTCGATCGGCGAAAGTGCCTGAATCAGCCCGTGGGCGCTATGATGCTGGTGCAACTCAAGGGACCCCCAAAAAATAAGTTAAACGACAAGAGCTGCCTTGCGGTTATTGGAAGTCCCCATGGGGCAGCGGAGGGCGCATATATGGTCGGGGGACCCCCATGTAAAGAGCGAATCCGGCTTGCCATGCGACGGGGCGGCCCGCAGTAACGCTATGCGGTTTAGCGAAGGAAGCGGGGTAGACGCCGTGACGGAAGGTTCGACGCAGGCGAAGGGAGCGCCGCCGGAATTGCGGGCGGTCGAGCTGTCGCGCGAAACGGCGGCGCGCCGCCACGCGCTGATGGAGGCCTATGCCCACGACGTTTATATTCCCGCTTTCCCCGATGCGGTGATCCGCGAGGATCCGCGCTATTGGGTCGATCTGCTCGACGCCGCCGAGCCGCCGCCTCCGCCGCAGCCGCGAATCGAGGTCGTGCTGTTGCTCGACGCGGAGGACCATCCGGTGGCGGGCGTGACGATCGAATATTATCGCGCCGCCCGGATCGGTCTGCTCACCTATATCGCGGTCGCGGAGGGCGCGCGCGGCAAGGGAATCGGGCGCCGCCTGATCGCCGCGGCGCGCGCCTGGCTCGACCGGACCGCCGACGCCGCGACGCCGATGCTGGCGGAGACCGAACGCTATCAGGACGCGCATGACGATGCCGAGCGGGGCGAGACCGACCTTCGGCAGAAAAGGCTCGCGGGGCTCGGCGCGCGGATGCTCGATTTCGATTATGTTATGCCGCCGCTGCGGCCCGAACTGCCGCCTTATCGACTGCACCTGATGTGTTTCCTGCGCGACGGCGAGGGGCGGGACAGCCTGCGCGCGCCGCAGGTCGCGGCCTTCCTGCGCGAACTGGCGGCAGCGCTCGGCGCCGACCTGGCGGCGCATGCCGACACGGCGGACATGATGGCGGCGCTGGAGACGCGCGACACCCTGCACCTGCTGCCGCTTCCGAGGGCGAAGGGATGACGGTGGCAATGCCGCGCTACGCCGAATGCCCGGTGTTTCCCGACATCGCTGATTTCGCGCTGACCTTTCTGTTCGAACTGCCGGTGCGGATCGGCGAAAGCGGCCATCCGGCGGCTTTCCGCCTCGAATCGATCCACCGCGCGATCGAACCGGACGACGAATCCGATTCGCGCTTCCCGGCCTATGATGCGCTGGTCGAGCCTGTCCGTTCCTATCTGGACGATGTGACCAACGGCGGGCCGGGCCGCGGCGGCCGGCCTCTGATCTTCCTGGCCCAGCCCGAAAAGATCGAAGACGACCGCCGCCGCCTGACGCTTCATTGCCCCGCCCAGTGGCGATACCGTTCCGAGGGGCGCACGATGGAGATGACGAGCGCCTGCGGCGGCGCGAAGACGATCGCGCTGCGCTATCGCGACGCCTTCTGTCTGTTCGAAAGCGGGCGGCTTTTCTATTGCTTCAGCATGTTTCCCGAGGCCGACGGCAGCGGCAAGGGGGTCGACGAATATACGCTGATCGCGATGCAGCGGCTTGCGGCGGCGAAACCGGATCAACAGGTGGTCAAGGGATGGCGTTTCGCTCTCGACGGCGAATCGCCTGTTTCGTTGACCGATATGGCGACGGCGCGCCTCGCGATGCTCGCCGCGGACGACAGCGCGACGCACAATGGGCTGCGCCGCTATCTGCAACGCACGCTGGGGCTGAAGCCGCCCTTCGAGGTCGGTCCGCGCGCGGTGCGCAACCTGCTGATTTCGATCGAGGACGAACGGCTGCTCGGCATCGCCTCCTTTTCGGACGCGTTGCAGGAGGATTTTGCGCTGACCGACGAGGCGCGCGAGGCGGCGGCGGAGCTAGCGGCGCGGCGCGCGGCGTGCCTGGCGGGTGCGCAGCCGCATTATCCGGCGGAAAATCCGGACGAACTCTTGCCCTTTCTGGCGCTGTCGGGCGTGCTGCAATCGGTGGTCGATTTCCCCTTTCAGGACCCGGCCGAACTGTATGATTCGACGCGTCCGGCGATCCGCGGCGAAAGCTTCTTCAACTATGCGCACCCGCGCTATCATATCGAGATCAGCGAGGATTCGCGCTCGATGCACGACGCGCGGCTCGCGCTCGGCAACTGCCCCTATCTGACGCTGATGTGGCTCGTCGCCGTGCACGACGAGCTGATGGTGACCGAGATCGAGGAGGCGATCGACGTCCTCATCTATGGCAATGACGAAGCCGAACTGATCGCAGAGCCGCTGCGCCCGCTAGCGCAGGCCGTCCGTGCCATCACCTTGCCCTGGCGCTCGCCGATCCGCGAACTGCGCCGCAATCTGGAGGCGCGCTTCGATCTGTTCCGGCGCTATTCGATCAACCAGTCGAGCCATTTGTTCCGCTATGAAAAGGAACGCGAGGCGCTGGCGGCGGTCGAGGCGGGGATGGGCAATCGCGACCGTTACGAGCGGGCGCACCGGATGATCGACCGCATCGAGGGGCTGGTCGAGGACATGCACGCGGTCAACGGCGCCTACAACAGCGCGCGGACCGGGCGCATGGTGATGTTCATCACCCTGCTCGGGCTCATCAATTTCTACGACCAGCTGACCAGCGGGCTCGTCAGCATCTTCCGGATGGAATTGCTGGGGCAGGCGGCGTTCGTCCTGCTGCTGCTCGTGCTGCTGCTGCTGTCCTTCCCCTCCGAAGTTACGGCGTTTCCGCGCCGCGTCTGGCAAGGCGCGACGCGGCTGCTGCGTCCGCGCGACCGGATGGGGTAGGCGCGTTCAGCTGAGGCGCGTCCTGACGGGATCGCCGGTCATGCGTCCGGTCCGGCGCTCACCAGATCCACATGGGACACGCCGAGCGCCATCGCCAGTTCATAGAGGCTGACGATGGTCGGGTTTCGCTTTCCCTGCTCGAGCCCGCTCAGATATTGCTGGCTGAAACCGCTCCGCTCCGCAAGTTGCTCCTGCGTGAGTCCGGCGGCCAGCCTCGCTCGCCGCACATTCTCTCCAACGACGCGCCGCATATCCATGCGGTCCCTGTTGACCTTCAATCGCCGACGGGTTTATCAACTATATTATGTATAGAGGACCAGATAAGGGACGATGGACGGCGATCGGGTGGGGAAGGGATGGCGGTGAGTGACGGTTATGGGCGCCATGCGCCGACTTTCCTGTTCCGGCTGTGGCGCCCCATGTCGTGGCCGCGCCGGATCCGGCGGGCTTTCCTTCTCCTGCTGCCGCTGGCGCTGCCGATCTGGGCGCTGCTGAACCTCGCGAGCGTGTCCGGTGCCTTTCTGCGGGCTCTCGGCAGACTGATGGGCAAATATTGGAACGGTCCGCAGCGCCGCTATCGTCGCTACGGCAGCTATTACGGCCATGTCCGCGACCGGCGTCGCGGATCGTCCCGTTCTGCCGATGACGTCAGCTGAGGCGCGTCCTGAAATCCTCATAGCCGAAGCAGCGGATTTCCTTCAGTTCGTCGGTCTCGCTGTCCCATAGCCAGATCGAGGGCAGGGGGACGCCGTTGAAGCTGTTGGTCTTGACCATCGAATAATGCGCCTGGTCGAGGAAGGCGAAACGCCCGCCGATGCGCGCGCCGCCGGGCAGGCGATAGTCGCCGATCACGTCGCCGGCGAGGCACGAGGGACCGCCGAGCCGCACCACGGCGCCGGTGGTGTCCTCGCCCAGCATCGCCGGGCGATAGGGCGCCTCGATCACGTCGGGCATGTGACAGGTGGCGCTGACGTCGGTGATGCCGATCGGCATGCCGTTGTCGAACAGGTCGAGGATCTCGCCGACGAGGATTCCGGCATCGAGCGCGACCGCTTCGCCGGGCTCGATCATCACGTCGCAGTCGGTCGCCGCGCGCACCCGTTTCAGGAAGGCGATCAGGTCGTCGATCTGATAGTCGGCGCGCGTGACGTGGTGTCCGCCGCCGAAATTGATCCAGCGGAGCTGGCGGACGAAGGGATGCAGCATCGGCTGCACCGCCGCCCATGTCCGTTCGAGCGGCGGAAAATCCTGCTCGCACAGCGTGTGCATGTGGATTCCGTCGACCCCCTGCATATGCTCGGGCAAAAGCTGGCTGACCGGGAAGCCGAGCCGGCTGCACGGCGCCGCCGGATCATATTTCGCCACCTCGCCCTCGCTGTGCATCGGGTTGATGCGCAGGCCGATGTCGAACTGCTCGCCCTCCGCGCGCAGGCGGTCGAGCAGCGGGCGGAAGCGCGCGATCTGTCCCGGCGAATTGAAGATCAGATGGTCGGAGAGCCGCGCGATCTCGGGCAGTTCGCTCTCCTTGTAGCCGGCGCAATAGGTCGCGACCTCGCTGTGCTTGCCGGGGGCGGCATATTCCTCGCGCCCCAGCTTCGCCTCGTAGAGGCCGGAGGCGCAGACGCCGTCGAGATATTCGGCGACGAGCGGCCCGAGCGACCACATCGAAAAGGCCTTGAGCGCAGCGAGCACGCGCGCGCCCGACGCGTCGCCGATATGGCGCAGCACCGCCAGGTTGGCACGGACCTTCGCCGCGTCGACGACGAAGGCGGGCGTCGGGACGCGGCTGAGGTCGAAGCGGGCAAAGGCTCCGGGGTCGCCGGCTCTGGTTTCCATGATGCAATCGATCCTGTCAGGCCGCGATCGGCCCCCTGAAGATGAAGAAGGCGCCGGCCGCGATAAATGCGAAGCCGACCAGATGGTTGTAGCTGAGCTTTTCGCCAAGCCAGAAGGTCGCGAATCCGGCGAAGACGATCAGCGTGATGACCTCCTGCATCGTCTTCAGCTCGGCGGTCGAATAGACCGAATGGCCGATGCGGTTCGCCGGCACCGCCAGGCAATATTCGAAGAAGGCGATGCCCCACGCCAGCAGCACCGCGAGCCACACCGGACGCGACAGGTCGCCGAGGTGGCCGTACCAGGCAAAGGTCATGAAAATGTTCGAGGCGAACAGCAGGCCGATCGGCAGCAGATAGGCGGTCATGGATGGTCCTTGGTCAGCGGCAGCACGTCGCGAAGCAGCGCGGCAAAAAAGAGCCCCGGCTCCTCGACCATCGGCATATGCGCCGAATGCTCGAACCAGACGAGTGTCTTCGACGGCGCCCGGGCCTTTGCGAACCAGGCAGCCGCGACGGGCGACGGGACGGTATAGTCGTGGCGCCCGAGAAGGAAGACGACCGGAATGTCGAGCGCCTGCGCCTGCGCGAAGCTGACATCGGCGAGCCGTGGCCACAAGGTCGTGACCGTGAACGCGCTGCCCTTGCCCCACGCCTGCCGGTCGGCCTCCGTATATTCGGGCGACAGCCGCGGCTGCTCGAAATAGAGCGTCGTCGCGGGTGGGCGATTGTAGAGCAGCGAGCCATAGGGCATCGCATATTTGCGCCAGCCGTCCGCCTGTTCGATCGTGAACGGCCCCGACGAAGGATAGGGGGCGAGCGCATCGATGGCCGCGACCGCCGCGCGATCGCTCGCGGCGAGCGCTTTGGCGCGCGTCCACGCCATGCCCACCTTTTCGCCCTCGCGAAAGTCGATGCCCTGGCCGACGCCGACATAGGCGTGGAGCAGGTCGGGACGTTCGAGCGCGACCGCGAGCCCGACGAACGAGCCCCAGCTATGCCCCATCAGCACGACCTTGCGCTGGCCGTAGCGCTTTTGCAGCAATTCGATCAGTTCGATCGCATCGTCGCGATAGCGGTCGAGCGTCATCGTCGGCGCCAGCGTCGCGGGGTCGTTCAGCGGATAGGAACGCCCGGCGCCGCGCTGATCGTACTGGACGACCGTGAAGACGTCCTCCCACGGCCGCTGGAAGGCCCAGGCGAAGGGCATCTCGACCGCGCCCGGACCGCCGTGGACGAAAAGCAGGATCGGATTGTCGCGGTCCGCACCGCGCACGTTCACCACCTGCTTCGCGCCGCCGAGCGTCGCGACGAAGGTCTCCTGCACGCCGTTCGGCGTCACGATCCGGTTGAGGTCGGCGACGATCGCGCGCGCGGGCGCATAGGCGTCGTCGCCCTGCGCCTGCGCCGGTGCGGTGACGAGGATGGCGGCAAAGGCTGCCGCGACGAATCCCAGCAGCGACTTCATCATGGCCTCAGAACTCCAGCGGTGCATCCAGTTCCTTCACCTGCCACGGCAGGCCATGCCTGTTCAGCATGTCCATGAAGGGATCGGGATCCATCTGCTCCATGTTGAACACGCCCTTTCCGGACCAGGTGCCCGTCACCATCATCGCGGTGCCGATCATCGCCGGGACGCCGGTCGTGTAACTGACCGCCTGGTTGCCCGTCTCGGCATAGGCGTCCTCATGGTCGCAGATATTGTAGAGATAGAGAGTCTTTTCCCTGCCGTCGCGGCCGAGGCCGGTCGCGATGACGCCGATGTTGGTCTTGCCCTTGGTCGTCTCGCCCAGGCTCGACGGTTCGGGGAGCACCGCCTTCAGGAATTGCAGCGGGACGATCTCGCGCCCTTCGTAGATCACCGGGTCGATGCGCGTCATGCCGACGTTCTGGAGCACGGTCAGATGCTGGATATAGGCGTCACCGAAAGTCATCCAGAAACGGATGCGGCCGATTTCCGGGAGGTGCGTCTTCAGGCTTTCGATTTCCTCATGATACATCAGGTACATGGTCTTCGGCCCGACGCCTTCGAAGTCGAAGCTCTGCTTGACCGACATCGGCGGCGTTTCGACCCAGCCGCCGTTTTCCCAGTGGCGCGCGACCGCGGTCACCTCGCGGATATTGATCTCCGGGTTGAAATTGGTCGCGAAATGCTGGCCGTGATCGCCGCCGTTGCAGTCGAGGATATCGAGCGTGTCGATGCGCTCGAAATGATGCTTCTTCAGCCAGGTGGTGAAGACGCTCGTCACGCCGGGATCGAAACCCGAACCGAGCAGCGCCATCAGCCCGGCATCCTTGAAGCGGTCCTGATAGGCCCATTGCCAGTGATATTCGAACTTCGCTTCGTCGCGCGGTTCGTAATTGGCGGTATCGAGATAATGCGCGCCGGTCTTCAGACACGCCTCCATGATCGTGAGATCCTGATAGGGAAGCGCGAGGTTGACGACATGCGTCGCACCGACCTGACGGATCAGCGCCGCGGTCGCGTCGATGTCGTCGGCGTCGACCTCTGCCGTCGCGATGGTCACTCCGGTGCGCGCCTTAACCGACTCGGCGATCGCGTCGCACTTGAACCTGCGGCGGCTCGCCAGCGTGATGGACGGGAAGATGTCGGCGTTCATCGCCATCTTGTGCACCGCGACCGAACCGACGCCGCCGGAGCCGATCACCAGAACCTTGCTCATCGAAAAATCTCCTGCGCGGCCTGTCGCCGCTTGTCATCCATGCCGCGCCCTATAGGACGAAGCCATGACACAGCAAAGCCCCGATCCCCTGCGCGACCCCGCGCGCGCCCCGACGCTCGCCGGCGTCGAGCGCGCCGCGGCGAAGGTCGCCGCCATCCTGCCGCCGACCCCGCTGTTGCCGCTGGAGGTCGACGGCGCGACGCTCTGGTGCAAGGCCGAATGCCTCCAGCCGGTGGGCGCCTTCAAGATTCGCGGCGCGTGGCACCGGCTGAGCGACCTGACTCCGGAAGAGGCGGCGGCCGGCGTCGTCGGCGTGTCGAGCGGCAACCATGCGCAGGGCGTTGCCTGGGCGGCGAAACGGCTGGGGATCAGGGCGACGATCGTCATGCCCGGCAATGCGCCGCAAATGAAGCTGGCTGCGACGCGCGCGCTGGGGGCGGAGGTCGTGCTCTATGATCGCGTCACCGAATCGCGCGACGCGGTGGCGGCCGCGCTGATCGCTGAGCGCGGGGGAACGCTGGTGCACGCCTATGGCGACCCGTGGATCATCGAGGGGCAGGGGAGCGCCGGGATCGAGGCGACCGCGCAGATGCGGGCGCGCGGCATCGCCGGGCCCGACACGGTCGTCGCCTGCTGCGGCGGGGGCGGATTGTCGGCCGGGCTCGCGCTTGCCTGCGGCGACGCGGATATTTTCGCCGTGGAGCCCGAAGGGTGGGACGATGTGACGCGCAGCCTGGCCGCCGGCGAAATCCTGTCGGTCGCGGACATGAGCTATCCGACCGAATGCGATGCGCTCCAGACGCCCGAGACATGGCCGATCAATTTCGCGGTGTTGCAGGCGCGCGGCGTGCGTGGGGTTGTGGTCACGCGCGAAGAGGTGCGCCACGCGATGCGCGTCGCCTTCGAAAAGCTGCACCTTGTCGTCGAACCCGGCGGTGCGGCGGCGCTGGCGGCGGTGCTCGCGGGCAAGGTGACGCCGGGCGCGGCAACGCTGATCACGCTGTCGGGCGGTAATGTCGATCCGCAGAAATATGCGGAGATATTGGCGGGGTGACGGGCCCTCCAAAGGCCGACAGAGCATCCCGGGCGGAAACTTATGCCGCGCGATGCGTTGCGCCGGTGGAAGGAGACGCATGATGAAGATGAGCCTGATCCTCGCGGCCCCGGTGGCGCTGGCGCTGCTCGCCGGCTGCGAAAAGGCGGAGGCGCCGGCCCCGGCGCCTACCGACACCACCGAGGTCCCGGTCGAAACCGTGCCGCCCGTCGATACCGCGGCCCCCGATGCAGGGACCGATCCGGCGACCGCGTCGCACCGCTTCGCAAGCTGGGCGGGCAAATGGACCGGGGTCGAGGGCATGTATGTGACGATCGCCCCGGCTGCCGAGCTCGGCAAATACAAGCTGGAGATGCAGTCCGACCTCGACACCAGGGGGACCTATGACGGGCAGGACAGCGAGCATGGCATCCAGTTCCGGCGCGGCGGCGAGCAACTGTCGCTCCATCGCGGCAACGGCGACGAAACCGGGCTCAAATATCTGGCCGGCAAGCAGCAGTGCCTGATCGTCAAGCAGGGCGAGGGCTATTGCCGCGACTGAGGCGCCGCGGCAATCCAGAGCTTGCGTAAACCGCTCCGGATTGCTTCGCTTCGCTCGCAATGACGAATCATGCGAACCAGGCGGACCAAATCCTCGAGGCATGCGACGACGATCGGCCTGCCTTGGTCGAAACGTTGGCGCAGGCGTTTCAGACCGATCCCGCCTTGTCGTGGATATTGCCCGAACCCGACCTCCGCGCCCGCGCGTTGCGCGGCCTGTTCCGCGCCCTCGTTCCCGCCGACATGCGTGCGGGTGTCGCGTTGCGCGGGGCGGATGACGAATCGGCTTCGTTGTGGCGGGCGCCGGGTCGTGCTCACAGCGGCAGCCTCGAATTTCTGCGCACCGTGCTTCCGCTCGTCGCGGCCTTCGGCACCGCGCTGCCGCGCGGTCTGAAAGTGCAGGGAAGCATCGACGCGCACCGGCCGCCGGGGCGCTTCTGGTATCTCCATTATGTCGGCGTGCGTCCCGCGCATCAGGGGAAGGGGCACGGCGGGCGGCTCATCCGCGCACAGACCGCAAGGGCCGATGCCGAAGGGCTGCCCTGCTGGCTGGAAACCGCGACGCCGCACAACGTGCCGCTTTACGAACGGCTGGGGTTCGTCGCGCAGGTCGAATGGGACGTGCCCGGCGGCGGACCGCATTTCTGGGGAATGATGCGCCCGGCCGCGTAAGCGTCGTCTCAGCTTGAGAAGCCGAGTGCTCCCGCGCAGGCGGGAGCCCGGAGTGGAAAAGCCAAGGTCGGCGCTCCATCGCTCCGGGGTCCCCGCCTGCGCGGGGACTCGGCATGGTTCATCCAAACATGAACGCCCTAGTCGTCGAAGCCGACGAAGCGGACGGCCTCGTCGACGCTCTTGCGGTTCGACACGACGGCGTTGGCGGGGAACGTCTCGTCGGGCCAGCCCATGGCGACGCAGATCATGATGACCTGATCGTCGGGGATATGCGCATGTTCGCGCACCACCGGGCTTTGCATGATCCCCTGGCTGTTGATGACGCAGCCCAGCCCGCGCGACCATGCCGCGTTGACCAGCGCGTTGGTCACCGCCCCGCAGTCGAAGGGGGCGATGTCGCTGCCGAGCAGCGCGCGATCATAGGTGACGACGATGCTCACCGGCGCGTCGAACTGGCGGAAACCGCGCAGCACCCAATCCTGTCGCGCGTCCCGATCGTCGCGCGCGATTCCCATCGCGCCGAACAATTGCTTGGCGATTTCGATCTGGCGCGTTCGGTGCGCGTCGACGACCCGGTCGAAGCGGCGGAATTCGCGGCTGTCGGGCTTGCCGGCCAAGATGCCCTCGCTATTGCCGCGGCGGATCGCGTCGAGCGGCGCGCCGGTTACGACCGAGAAATTCCAGCACTGGTTGTTGAAGGAAGAGGGCGCGCGCATCGCGACCTCGATGATCTCGGCGATCAGCGCGCGTGGAACTGGCTTGTCGAGGAAGCCGCGGATCGACCGGCGACCGCGGACCACCTCGTCATAGGGCAGTGCGCCCGTCACGCCGCCTTCTGGAATTCCAGTTCGAGCCGATCCCAGATTTCGACCAGCGCCGTGGTCAGGTCGCGCATCATCGCCTCGTCGTGCGTCGGGCCGGGCGTGAAGCGCAGCCGTTCGGTGCCGCGCGGCACGGTCGGGAAATTGATCGGCTGGACGTAGACGCCATATTCGGCGAGCAATATGTCGCTGATCTTCTTGGCGCGCACCGGGTCGCCGACCATCAGCGGCACGATGTGCGTCGTCGAATCCATCACCGGCAGGCCCGCGTCGCGGAAGCTCTGCTTGAGATAGGCCGCCGCCGCCTGCTGCGCGTCGCGCTCGACGCTCGACTGCTTGAGGTGGCGGACCGCCGCGAGCACTCCGGCGACCAGCACCGGCGACAGGCTGGTGGTGAAGATGAAGCCGGGCGCATAGCTGCGGATGACGTCGATGATGTTCCGGTCGGCGGCGATATAGCCGCCCATCACGCCGAACGCCTTGCCGAGCGTGCCTTCGATGATGTCGACGCGGGAAGCGCACTCGTCGCGGTCGGTGATGCCGCCGCCGCGCGGGCCGTACATGCCGACCGCGTGGACCTCGTCGCAATAGGTGAGCGCGTTATATTTCTCTGCGAGGTCGCAGATCGCGTGGATCGGCGCGATGTCGCCGTCCATCGAATAGACGCTTTCGAACGCGATGACCTTGGCCGCCTGCGGATCGTCGGCTGCGAGCAGTTCCTCGAGATGATCGAGGTCGTTGTGGCGCCACACGCGCTTTTCGCAGCCCGAATTGCGGATGCCCGCGATCATCGAGGCGTGGTTGAGCTCGTCCGAATAGATGATGCAGCCCGGCAGCAGCTTGCCCAGCGTGCCGAGCGTCGCCTCGTTCGAGATATAGCCCGAGGTGAAGAGCAGCGCGCCTTCCTTGCCGTGCAGGTCGGCGAGCTCGGCCTCCAGATCGATATGATAATGGGTGTTGCCCGCGATGTTGCGCGTACCGCCGGCGCCCGCGCCGACGTCGTGCAGCGCTTCCTCCATCGCGGCGACGACCTTCGGGTGCTGGCCCATCGACAGATAGTCGTTCGAGCACCAGACGGTGATCGGCTTCGGTCCGTTGTGCCCGGCAAAGCAGCGCGCGTTGGGAAAGGCGCCCTTGTTGCGCAGGATGTCGATGAAGACGCGGTAGCGGCCTTCCTCGTGCAGCCGGTCGATGGCTCGGGCGAAAATATCGTCGTAGTTCACTTGCATGCCCCGCAGCTTCGGGTGCGCCGCCCCCTCCGGCGACGAACGGACGGGGCAATAGCGTCGATTTTCCGCGAAGGCCAGTGCGAACGATTCGCAAGCATGGGTCAAATTGTCTCAGTCCGCCCAATGCCATAGGGGCGCAGCGCGGCGAGCGGCGGCGGCGGAATCGCGTCGCTGCGGGTGAAGGCGGCAAGGCCCGGAGATGCGGTGATGGGCCAGTCCTGCCCCGCGGTCAGCTGGGCGACGCGCCGCGCGATGCCCGCCGCGCCGTCGATCAACTGCACGCCGGGGCCCGCCGCGGTTTGCAGCTCATCGAGCAGCAGCGGGAAATGGGTGCAGGCGAGCACGATGACGTCCATCGCATCGCCGCCGGGTTGATCGGTCAGGCCCGCGATCGCGCGCGCCACCACCGCCGGGTCGACCGTCTCGCCGCGCAGCCGCGCTTCCGCCGCCGTCACCAGTTCGGGGCTGCCGTGGCGCAGCACCGTCTTGCCTGCGGCGAAGCGCGCGCTGAGGTCGTCGACATAGGGCTGGCGCACCGTCGCCTCGGTACCGAGCACGCCGATAACGCCGCTATGGGTCAGCGCGGCGGCGGGCTTGATCGCGGGGACGGTGCCGACGATCGGCAGGTCGAGCGCGGCACGGACATGCGACAGCGCGATCGTGGAGGCCGTGTTGCAGGCGATCACGGCCAGCCGCGGCTGAAAGCGCTCGACGAGCCGGCCGAGCAGCGCGGGAACGCGCGCCGCAAGCTCCTCGTCGCTTTTCCGGCCATAGGGCAGGCCGGCATAGTCGGCGGCATAGACGAAGGGCGCGTTCGGCAGCAGGGCGCGTGTCGCGGCGAGCACGGTCAATCCGCCGAGACCGCTGTCGAAGAAGAGGATCGGGGCGTCGAGGGCAGGGGGGGGCATGACCGGCGCCTAGCAGGCACGCGCGCCGCGCTCAATCGCTTCGCGTCGAACGGAATTTGCAAGGGCGACGTTGATCCATTCTGGCAGTCATCCGGTCCGAATCCGTTGATCGCCGGACGTATTGGCTGCACAGTGCGACCGGAGAATATTGGGGGACCGAGATGACCGTCTATCTGCTGATCGCCGCCGGCTACCTGCTCGGCTCCATCCCCTTCGGCGTCCTGCTGACGCGCATGTTCGGCGCGGGCGACCTTCGGCGGATCGGGTCGGGCAACATCGGCGCCACCAACGTGCTGCGGACCGGGCGCAAGGGACTTGCGGCGGCGACGCTGCTGCTCGACGGCGCGAAGGGCGCGGTCGCGGTGCTGCTCGCACGCCATTTCGTGCCCGGGCTCGGCGATCATGGCGCGATGATCGCGGGCGCCGCGGCGATGATCGGTCATTGCTACCCCGTCTGGCTGCGCTTCCGCGGCGGCAAGGGGGTGGCGACGCTGCTCGGCGTGGCGCTCGCGCTTGCCTGGCCGATCGGGCTCGTCTTCGCCGTCTTCTGGCTCGGCGCCGTGCTGTTGCTCCGCATCTCTTCGCTCGGCGGCATGGCGGGGGCGGTCGCGGCGCCCGTCGCGGCGCTTGTCCTCGGCTATCCGGTCTATGCCGCCGGGCTGGCCGGGCTGGCGGCGATCCTGCTGTGGCGGCATCGTGAGAATATCGCCCGGCTGCGCGCCGGGACCGAACCCCGCATCGGGGCGGGGAAGGGCGCGCCCGATCCGGACGCGGCCGCGTGACCGATGCCGAACGGCTGGCGCGGCTGCGGCTGATCCGCACGCCGCACGTCGGCCCGGTGAGCTGGCACCAGCTGATGCAGCGCTTCGGGTCGGGCGAAGCCGCACTTGCGGCGCTCCCCGACCTCGCGCTGCGCGGCGGCGGCAAGCCGCGCATCGCCCCGGCCGAAGTCGCCGAGCACGAGATCGCCCGCGTTTCGACGCTCGGTGCGCGCCATGTCTTCAGCGACGAAGCCGATTATTCGTCCTTGCTTCGCGAGGTGGAAAGCGCGCCGCCGGTGCTGATCGTGCGTGGCGACGGCGCGATGCTCCATCGTCCCTGCGTCGCGATCGTCGGTGCGCGCAACGCCTCCGCCGCGGCCTGCCGCTTCGCGCGCCAGCTCGCCGCCGATCTTGCGGCGCGCGGTGTCACCGTGGTCAGCGGGCTGGCGCGCGGGGTCGACACCGCGGCGCATGTCGGCGCGCTGGGCGGCGCGACCGCGGCGGTGATCGCGAGCGGTATCGACATCGCCTTCCCGACCGAGAATGCCGCCTTGCAGGACCGGATCGCAGCCGACCATCTGCTGATTACCGAACAGCCGCCGGGTACCGAGCCGCTCGCGCGCCACTTTCCGGCGCGCAACCGGATCATCGCCGGGCTGGCGCAGGGAACGGTGGTGATCGAGGCGGCGCCCCGGTCGGGCTCGCTGATCACCGCGCGCCGCGCCGGCGACTATGGACGCGAAGTGATGGCCGTTCCCGGCTCGCCGCTCGATCCGCGTGCGCAAGGGTGCAACCTGCTGATCCGCGAAGGCGCGACGCTGGTCCAGAATGCCGACGATGTGGTCGAGGCGCTCGGGCCGATCGACGCCCGCATGACGCGCGCGGCCCCGCGGCTCCGCGATGTCGCATCGACCGGACCGCAGGTGGCGGAGGGCGACCGCGGCGCCATCGCCAGCCTGCTCGGCGCCACCCCGGTCGCCATCGACGAACTGGTGCGCCAGTCGGGCCGCCCGGCGGCGGCGGTGCAGCTCGTGCTACTCGAACTCGAACTGGCGGGCCGGCTGGAACGCCACGCCGGCGCCCGGGTCAGCGTCGCCTGAGACCGGTGATCCCGGCCGTTAAGCCATGGTTCAGCGCTCCGCCGACAGGTTGATGATATTGTATCACATGGTGGGGAGAGGGACGATGCGGAGTCGCTTGCTGACGGGCGCAACGATGGCGGGGCTGCTCGCCGCCGGGCCGGCACCGCTTCCGGCGGCGAGTGCCGCCGCGAAGCCCGTGACGGGGCAGCAGGGTTTTTGCCGCACCGCCGACCCGCTCCCGCGCCTGCCTGCGGAGACCGGGGCGGGGCAACAGCGGCCCGACCGCGCGCTCAAATCCCGTGGCGGCTCCGGACGCGACCGTGCGATGTCGGCCGAGCCACCGCCGCCACCAGCTCCTCCTCCCCCGCCGCCCTCTCCGCCACCGCCGCCGGCGATGGCGCCCATGGCGGCGGACGCGGTCGCGGTAACGGGTGCGCGCGCTGCGGGCGATGCGTCGCGAACTGCCGAGAGCGCGGCACCCGGATCGCCCGACGCCTCCCGCTACCCGCCATCGCCGCGGCCCTGGCCGCAGCCGCAGCCCCAGTCGGGCATCCTGACCGCGGGCGAGCATGACGACCTGCTCAATCCCGAACTCTACGCCGCCTATGTCAATCGCAGCGACCTGGGGCAGGAGGTGCGCGCCCTGCCGCGCGTCGACACGATGCGCGTGGTGACGGTCCGGGTCGCCGACCGCAACGGCCAGCCGATTCCCTTCGCCGACGTCGTCGTGACATGCAGCGACGGCAACAGCATCACCATGGCGACGCAGGCCGACGGCAGCGCGGTCTTCTTTCCCGGCCTCGACCGGCTGAGCGAGCGGATCACCGTGTCCGCACGCCAGGCGGGCCGGGCGATCGCCGACGCGCGCCCGGTGCTGGTGTCGGCGGCGGCCGGCGGCCAGCTCGTCGGCCTTACTGCGGACCGGACGGCGGCGAAGGCGACGAAGCTCGACCTGATGCTCGTCGTCGACACCACGGGCAGCATGGGCGATGAGATCCGGTATCTGCAGGCCGAACTGCGTTCGATCATCGCCGCGATCACCGCCAGGCATCGCGACCTCGATATCCGTGTCGGCTTCGTCTTCTATCGCGACGAGGGCGACGATTATGTCACCCGCAGCTTTGCCTTCGACCGCGACATCGGCGCGGCGCAGGGGCGGCTCGCGCAGCAATATGCGAGCGGCGGCGGCGATTATCCCGAAGCGATGGACCAGGCGCTGATCCGCGCGGTCGGGCAGGACTGGCGCCCCGATGCGGTGAAGTCGCTGCTGCTCGTCGCCGACGCGCCGCCGCATGACGATCGCTTCGGGCGGACGTGGCAGGCGGCGGAAGCCGCGCGCGCGAAGCGGATCCACATCACCCCGGTCGCCGCGTCGGGCGTCGCCGACAAGGCTGAATATGCGATGCGCGCGATGGCCGCGGCGACCCAGTCGCGCTATCTGTTCCTGACCGATGACAGCGGCGTCGGCAATCCGCATGCGCCGCCGGCGATCGACTGCTATCTCGTCACCCGGCTCGACGCGCTCGTCCGCCGCGTGATCGACAGCCAGATCAGCGGCCGCCGCATCGAGCCCGAACGCAGCGAGGTGATCCGCAGCGTCGGCGATTACGACGCCGGCAAATGCCGCCTGCCCGCGGGCTTCCGGTGGGACAATCAGTAAGCGATTGACACGCCCTCGCATCTGGCGGATGCGCGGGATCGTGGGTTGCTTCGCGAACATCTCGCACCGCCGGGCGGTCGCGGGGTGCGGAGGAACGACCCATGAGGAAATTGTTGTCGGCGCTTGCCGTCGCGGCGCTGCTGGCTCAGCCTGCCGCCGCCATCGCCAGGGACCAGGAACCGGTCAAGATTTCGGGACCCGCCAATGCGAAGGGCGTCGGTAGCGTCGCGATCGGCGCGTTCAACGTCGGCTTCATCTTCGAATCGATCGACCAGACGCAGGCGAGCGGCGGCCTGATGGGCGCCTTCGGCGGCACCACCAAGGCAAAGAGCGAACTGGTCGGCGTGACGCCGGCGATGATGCAGACGATCACCGATGCGGCCTATGCCGATTTCGTCTCCCGACTTCAGGCGAGCGGCTATACCGTCCAGACGCCCGCCGACCTGTTCGGTCACGCGGCGCTCGGCAAGAGCAAGTCGCAGGACGTGCCGCTCGACATCAACATCGCGCTCGAAAAGGGCAGCAAGGGCAAGGCGACCTATTTCAAGCCCAGTGATTTGCCGTCGCTGCTGATGATCCCCGGCGACTTCCTGGGGTCGGGGATGAGCAGCATCGGCATCAACATGGCCGCGGGCCAGACCGGCATGGCCTTCGCCAACTATGCGAAACAGGCGGGGGTCGGCGTGATCGACGTCGTCTATCTGATCGACTTTTCGAACCAGAAGCGTCCCGGCGCCTTCAGCTTCGGCGGCATCCAGGTCAACAGCGGCCTGTCGGTCGCGGCCGACTATTCGCGCCTGACGCTGATCGCGCCGAGCGGCAAGCAGTCGGTCATCACCGTCAAGGCCCCGGTCGCGGTCGAGGGCGATTTCATCGAAAAGGACGATGCGACCAGCGGCGCGGACAAGGCGCTGCAATCGGGCGCCAACGTCGCGGGCGGCCTCGCGGCGGTCGCCGGGCTGGGCGGCCTGCGCTTCGGCAAGACGCGCAAGTTCGAATTCGCGGCAAAGCCAGGCGCCTATGAAGAGGGTGCGGCCAAGGCAGCAAGCCTGGCGAGCGAGATGCTGATCGGGCGGCTGGGCGCCTTGCGCTGATCCCCACCGTCGCCCCGCTAAGGCGGGGACCGCCGGCAGCCTTGTGCGACACCGCGAGCGGTCCCATCTTCGCGGGCGACGACGGTTGCGCCAAATCCCTCTTGACGAAGGGCCAAGCGCTCCGCAACCCTCGCGCACACGTGTAAGGGTTCCCAGCGAACGGATTTTCAATGCAATTGGTAATTGTCGAATCGCCTGCCAAGGCGAAGACGATCGAGAAATATCTCGGCCGTGATTTCAAGGTGCTCGCATCCTACGGCCATGTCCGCGACCTGCCGCCCAAGGACGGCTCGGTCGATCCGGACGACGGCTTCGCGATGCAGTGGCAGCTCTATCCCGACAAGGCGAAGCGGCTGAAGGAGATTCAGGACGCGGCGAAGCAGGCCGACCGCCTGATCCTCGCGACCGACCCTGATCGCGAGGGCGAGGCGATCAGCTGGCATGTGCAGGAATTGCTGCGCAGCAAAAAGGCGCTGCCGCAGGCGGTCGAACGCGTCACCTTCAACGCGATCACCAAGCAGGCGGTGACCGATGCGATGGCGCATCCGCGCGACCTCGACACCGATTTGATCGATGCCTATCGCGCGCGGCGCGCGCTCGACTATCTGGTCGGTTTCACCCTGTCTCCGGTGCTGTGGCGCAAGCTGCCCGGCGCCAAGTCGGCTGGCCGTGTCCAGTCGGTCGCGCTGCGGCTGGTGGTCGAGCGCGAGCGCGAGATCGAGGCGTTCGTCACGCAGCAATATTGGTCGGTGACCGGGCTGTTCGAAATGGGCGGCACGCCGTTCAGGGCGCGCCTCGCGCGCTGGCGCGGCGACAAGATCGAGCGGCTGTCGATCACCACCGAAGCCGATGCGCGCGCCGCCGAGGCCGATGTGAAGGCGGGCCATTTCACTGTCGACGCGGTCGAGACCAAGCCGCTCACCCGCAACCCGCCGCCGCCTTTCACCACCTCGACGCTCCAGCAGGAGGCGGCGCGCAAGCTCGGCTTTTCCGCCAGCCACACGATGCGCGTCGCGCAGGACCTCTACGAGGACGGCGCGATCACCTATATGCGGACCGACGGCGTCCAGATGGACGGCAGCGCGATCAGCGCCGCGCGCCGCGCGATCGCCGACCGCTACGACGGCGGCTACGTCCCCGACAAGCCGCGGCAGTATCAGACCAAGGCGAAGAACGCGCAGGAGGCGCATGAAGCGATCCGGCCGACCGATTTCGGCAGGGACCGCGTCGGCGGCGGCGACCATGCGCGGCTCTACGAACTGATCTGGAAGCGCGCGCTGGCCAGCCAGATGGCGTCGGCGCGGCTCGAACGCACCAGCGTCGACCTGTCGGACGGCACCGGCAAGACGATGCTGCGCGCGACGGGGCAGGTGGTGAAATTCCCTGGCTTCCTCGCCCTTTATGACGAGGGGCGCGACGATAACAGCGACGATGAGGACGGCCGCCTGCTCCCCGCGATGGGCAAGGGCGATGCGCCGGCGAAGACCGGCGTCGAGGTCGAGAGCCACGAGACGCAGCCGCCGCCGCGCTATTCCGAGGCGAGCCTCGTCAAGAAGATGGAGGAACTCGGCATCGGGCGACCCTCGACCTATGCCTCGATCCTCCAGGTGCTCAAGGACCGCGCCTATGTGCGCATCGAGAAGAACCGCTTCATCCCCGAGGAAAGCGGGCGGCTGCTGACGGCGTTTCTCGAACGCTTCTTCGCGCGCTACGTCGGCTATGATTTCACTGCCGGGCTTGAGGAAGAACTCGACGACGTGTCGGGCGGCCGGGCGCAGTGGCAGGCGGTGCTCGACCGCTTCTGGCGCGATTTCAAGCCGCGCACCGGCGAGGTGATGGAACAGAAACCGTCGGAAATCACCGCGGCGCTCGACGAATTCCTCGGCGCCTATCTCTTCCCCGACAAGGGCGACGGCAGCGATCCCCGGCTTTGTCCCAATTGCGGCACCGGCCGGCTCGCGCTGCGCGGCGGGCGTTTCGGGCCGTTCATCGCGTGCAGCAACTATCCCGACTGCAAATATACCCGCAAGTTCGCGCAGCCGGGCGGGGCGGACAATGGCGCCGACAGCGGTCCCGAGGCGATGGGAACCGACCCCGACAGCGGGCTCGAGGTGACGAAGCGCAGCGGCCGCTTCGGCCCCTATATCCAGCTCGGCGAGGGCAAGGAGGCGAAGCGTTCGTCGATCCCGAAGGATATCCCTGCCGAGGATTTCGACCTCGACTATGCGTTGCGGCTGCTCAGCCTGCCGCGCGAGGTGGGCATGCATCCCGAAAGCGGCAAGCCGATCGTCGCGGGGCTGGGGCGCTATGGTCCCTATCTGCTCCATGACGGCAAATATGCGAAGTTGACCGGCACCGCCGAAATCTTCGAGATCGGCATGAACGCCGCGGTGGCGCGCATCGCCGACGCGGCGAACGGCGGCGGCCGCGGCGCGCGCGGCAAGGCAGAGCCGCTCAAGACCTTCGGCCCGCACCCGACGAGCGGCGGTGAGATGAAGCTGATGGCGGGGCGTTTCGGCCCCTATGTCACCGACGGCACGACCAACGCAACGCTGCCCAAGACGGTCGAACCCGACGCGCTGACCGCCGAGGAAGCGGTCGCGCTGATCGACGCGCGCGCCGCGAAGGGACCGGCCAAGGGGAAGAAGAAAGCCGCGCCGAAGAAAAAGGCGCCCGCGAAGAAGGCCCCGGCGAAGAAGAAGGCGAAGGAATAGAGTTCCGCGCCTTAACCCAACCCCGTTCGCCCTGAGCTTGTCGAAGGGCCGTTCTTTCTTTCAGGCGCCGCAAAGGAAGAGCGGTGCTTCCCCCGGACTTGATCCGGGGTCAGCACGAACGAAGGCAAGGATAGTCCAGGCGACTTCAGGGCAGGATCAATCGACCCAGTCGAGCCCCATGTCGCGATAGACGCCGCGGTCCTCGTCCCAATTCTCCTTCACTTTCACGTGCAGGAACAGGTGGACCTTGCGCCCCATCAGCTCGGCGAGTTCGGCGCGCGCCTTCGCGCCGATTTCCTTGATCCGGCTGCCCCCCTTGCCGAGGACGATCGCGCGCTGGTTATCGCGCGCGACGAAAATCTGCTGGTGGATTTCGGCGCTGCCGTCGGGGCGCGTCTTGAACAGCTCGGTCTCGACCGTCGACTGATAGGGGAGTTCCTCGTGAAGCTGGCGATAGAGCTGCTCGCGCGTGATCTCGGCCGCGAGCATGCGCTCGGGCGCGTCGCTCACCTCGTCTTCGGGGAAATGCCACGGTCCCTCGGGCATCAGCGAAGCCAGATGCGCCTTGAGATCGGCGACGCCGTCGCCGCTGCTCGCGGCGATGAAGAAGGTTTCGTCGAAGGGCAGCTTCGCATTCAGCTCGGTCGCGATCGTCAGCAGCTTGTCCTTGCGCGTCAGGTCGACCTTGTTGAGGACGAGAAACTTTTTCTCGGGCCGCCCCGCGACGCCTTCCAGCACGCGCTCGACGCGGCCGCTCAGCTTTGCCGCGGCATCGACGATGACGAGGATCGCCTCCGCCTCCTCCAGGCTGCCCCACGCGGCGGCGACCATCGCGCGGTCGAGCCGGCGCGTCGGCGCGAAGATGCCGGGGGTGTCGATCAGCACGATCTGCGTGTCGCCCGCCATCGCGACGCCCATCAGCCGGGTGCGCGTCGTCTGCGCCTTGGGGCTGACGATCGCGACCTTCTGGCCGACGAGCGCATTGACGAGGGTCGACTTGCCCGCATTGGGGGCGCCGACAACGGCCACGAAGCCGCAGCGTTGGGTCATTGTTTCTCTTCCTGTGTCAGCCGGTCGAGCAGAGCGGCCGCCGCGGCCTTTTCGGCCGCCTGCTTCGATGCGCCTTCGCCTTCGGCCTCGGCGAGCTTGCCGACCGCGACCGCGACGCGAAAGCGCGGCGCATGGTCGGGGCCTTCGCGGCGGACGAGGCGATATTCGGGCGGACGGCGCTTGCGGGCGAGCGCCCATTCCTGGAGCGCCGCCTTGGGATGCTTGGGCGCCGAGGTCTGCCCCTCGATCATCGCGCCCCATTCGCGGACGATGAAGGCGCGTGCCGCCGCCTCGCCCTGGTCGAGCCACAGCGCGCCGATCAGCGCTTCGAGCACGTCGGCGGCGACATTGTCGCTCTGCCGCCCGCCGTCGCTGATCGCCTGCGCGCCGAAGCGGACATGTGCGTTGAGGTCGAGCCGCTGCGCGATGCGCGCGCAGGTTTCGCCCGACGCCAGCGCATGCAGGCGCGACGAAAGCTCGCCCTCGCTCGCCTTCGGAAACCGGCGGAACAGCTCGGATGCGATCACCAGCCCCAGCACCCGGTCGCCCAGGAATTCGAGCCGCTGATAATCGCCCGCGCCGCTGCTGCCATGGGTCAGCGCGCGGTGATAGAGGCCAAGGTCGCCGGGCGGCGCGCCGGTGATCGCGGCGATGGTTTCGGCGGACGCGCCTTCGCTCAAAAGCCGTCCCCGATGCGGCTCCACCGCGCGGCGGTGAACCAGCTGATCGGGTTGAGCCAGCTCGCCGAGCCGTCGGTCGAGAACATGCCGACCAGCGCGTGGCCGACCAGATTCTCTTCGGGAACCAGGCCGATCCCCTCATTCTCCACCGCCGGGAAGCGGCTGTCGGCGCTGCGGTCGCGATTGTCGCCCATCAGGAACAGATGCCCGGCCGGCACCGTGACCGGCGGCGTATTGTCCTGCTGGATCGTCGTGATGTCGAGGATCGGATAGCTTTTGCCGTTCGGCATCGTCTCGCGGAACTGCTTGTAGCGGCACTGGCGCCCGCCGTCGGCGGCGGTCTCCTCGAACTCGGGCGAATAGCAGGGCAGGGTGCCCATCGCGCGCGAGGCGTCGATCATGTTCTGCGTCACCGGAATGACGAAATCGGGCATCGGCTCGCGCTTCAGCGGCCGGCCGTTCAACCAGACGGCGCCGTCCTTCACCTGCACCGTGTCGCCGGGCAGGCCGATGACGCGCTTGATATAGTCGTTGTCGCCCACCGGCGGCGCCTTGAACACGACGACGTCGCCGCGTTCGGGGGTGCGCGGAAAGATGCGGCCGGGGATCAGCGGCACGCTGAACGGCAGGCTGTATTTCGAATAGCCATAGGCCATCTTGTTGACGAGCAGGTAATCGCCGATCAGCAGCCGCGGCTGCATCGATTCCGACGGAATGTTGAAGGGCGACAGAAAGAAGCTGCGGAAGATCAGCACCGCGACCGCGAGCAGCGCGAGGAAGCGGATGGTGTCGACCGCCTCCTCCTTTGCGGACATCGGAGCGGGGGCCGGGGGCGCGGGAGTCGGGGCGGCGGAATTTCTGGCGGTTGCGCTGGCGTCGGTCATGCCGCGCATTGGCGACGAATGGACGCGAAGGTCAAGCGAATATCGGCGGACGACGCTGGCATGGGCACCGCCGCTGGCTTATGGAGAAAGCCACATCCCGATCCCGTTCGCATCGAGCGGAAACCAAGAGGACATCCGATGATCACCGCCACCGAAGCCTGGCAGGCCCTCGCCGACTGGCAGCCCCGTCCGCTCGCCGAGCTTGTCGCCGCCGATCCCGATGCGCGGCTTCAGGCGCTCGTCCGCCGCGTCGCCGACATCCGCTTCGATCTCGCCAAGACGCACCTCGACGATGCGGCGGTCGCCATCCTGTCGCGGCTGGCCGAGGCGCAGGATTTCGCGGGGCGGCGCAAGACGCTGTTTTCGGGCGGCATCGTCAACCCCACCGAGGAGCGCGCCGCCGAGCACAGCGCCGAGCGCGGTGATGGCGCCCCCGATTCGGTGCATCGCGCGCAGGCGCTCCACCAGCGGATGCGCATGCTGGTCGACGCGATCGAGGCGGGGGCGTTCGGTGAAATCCGCCACCTGCTGCACATCGGCATCGGCGGTTCGGCGCTCGGCCCCGACCTGCTCGTCGACGCGCTCGGGCGGCACGACCGGCGCTATGACGTCACCGTCGTCTCGAACGTCGACGGCGCGGCGCTGAGCGAGGCCTTCGCGAAATTCGACCCCGAATATACGCTGGTCGCGGTCGCATCGAAGACCTTCACGACGACCGAGACGCTGCTCAACGCCGCGTCGGCGCTGCAATGGCTGGAGGAGGGCGGGGTCGAGGACCCCAGCGGACGCTTCGTCGCGCTGACCGCCAATCCCGACAAGGCGATGGAATGGGGGATCGACGAAACGCGCATCCTGCCGTTCAGCGAGACGATCGGCGGGCGCTATTCGCTGTGGTCGTCGATCGGCTTTCCGGCGGCGCTCGCGCTCGGCTGGGACGCCTTCGCCGAATTGCTCGAAGGCGCGGCGGAGATGGACCGGCATTTCCGGCTGGCCGAGGGTGCCGACAACATCTGCCTGCTCGCCGCCTTTGCCGACCAGCTCTATGCCAACCGCCTCGGCTGCCAGACGCGCGCGGTCTTCGCCTATGACGAGCGGCTGCGGCTGCTTCCCTCTTATCTGCAGCAGCTCGAAATGGAATCGAACGGCAAGGGCGTCACGCTGGACGGCGAGCCGCTGGGCCGCGCGAGCGCCGCGATCACATGGGGCGGCGTCGGCACCGATGCCCAGCATGCGGTGTTCCAGCTGCTCCATCAGGGCACGCATCTGGTTCCGGTCGAATTCGTCGTCGCGCGCGAGGCCGACGATCTGCTCGACGCCGCGCACCACGAAACGCTCGTCGCCAACTGCATCGCGCAGGGGGCGGCGCTGATGGCCGGGCGTGCGAGCGACGACGGCGCGCGCGCCTATCCGGGCAACCGGCCCTCGGCGACGATCCTGCTCGAACAGGTCACGCCGCATCAGCTGGGCGCGCTCATCGCCTTCTACGAGCATCGCGTCTTCGCCAACGCGGTGCTGCTCGGCATCAACCCGTTCGACCAGTTCGGGGTCGAACTGGGCAAGGAAATGGCGAAGGGTCTGGCCGAGGGGACGGTTGCCTTCGATCCCGCGACGCAGGCGCTGATGCAGGCGGCGCTGGGGGAATAACCCATAGGGTCATTGCGAGGAGCATGGCGACGCGGCAATCCGGAGTTGCGTATACCGCTGTAGATGACTCCCCCGGGATCTAGTCGGCGTTTATGCCCTTGAGACAATGATGCTGGTGATCCCCGGCGAAAGCC
>NZ_BCUA01000043.1 GCF_001591045.1 Sphingopyxis granuli NBRC 100800
GGGGGCGGGCTCGGTCAGGTCGCCCGCCAGCGCCGACAGCCGCAGCCAGAATCGCGACGCGACCGCCGGGTCGCCGCCGCTGCGCTGTGCGCGCGTCACGACGATCTCGCGCGCGCCGAGCGCCCCGGCGAAATCATGCGCCGCCAGCCCCTGCTGCCGCTCGGGCGCCGGCAGGCCCAGCAGGCGGCGGATGCCGGGCGCGAGCCACGGGTCGGGCTGCGTCGCGGCGGGCCAGCGGCCCTCGTCGAGCCCGCCGAGGATCATCAGGTCGGCGCGCTGCAGCCGCGCTTCGAGCAGGCCCCAGATGAACAGCCGCGGGTGCCCGCCATAGGGAGGGCGCACGCTCGCCTGCGCCAACAGCTGGCCGAGCATCGCGGGAAAATCGGCCGGATCGACGCGCGCCGGGCCGGCGCCGCGCGCGAGCGCCCACGCATCGAACAGTTCGGCGAGCATCCGCCCCGCCGGTCCGGCCCACACCGCGTCGCCGGTCAGCCGCTCGAGCCCCGCCTGCAAGGCGCCGAGTAGCGTCGCGGGCGGCGTCGGCCCGGCGGCGAAGGGCGCCAGCGTCGCGCCGAGCGCCTCCGACAGTTCGTCCCACCATGGCCCGAGCGCCGCCGCCAAGGCGTGCCCGCGCGCCTTCGGGTCCGCCGCGCGCGCCGCGATGCGCGCCGTCACGCCCACCCAGCCCGGCGTCAGCCCCGGCTCGCGCAGCAGCAGGTCGAGCCGCCGCACCTGATCGAGCCACGCAGCGCGTTCCTCCCCCTTGCGCACGAGCGGATGGCCGAGCAGCGACACCAGCGCGACCGGATCGAAATCGGCCGCCAGCCCGGCGAGCAGCAGCAGCAGGGCGCCCGGCGGCGTCTGCGCGAGCGGCTGGCCGGCGCTGTCGTCGACCGCGATGCCCCAGCGCGTCAGCGCCGCCGCGACCCGTTCGGCCAGAGCGCGGTCGGGGGTCACCAGCGCCGCGGTGCGCCCCGGGGTCTCGATCGCCTCGCGCATCAGCAGCGCGATTCCCTGCGCCTCCTGCCCGTCGTCGGCGAAGACCGCGCCCGACAGGCCGGCGGTCGCCGCCGACAGGTCGCCCGCCGCCTGCCACTGCGCGCTATAGGCGGCGGGCGCAAAGAGCAGCGAAACAAAGGGCGTGCGCGCCTCCGGCCCGTCGAAATCGGACACCGTATCCCACGCCTGAACCTCGTCGCGGCTCGCGCCCATGCGGTCGAGCAGCAGCTTGAGATGATATTGCGGATGCGTTTCGAGCGGGCGCGCCGGATCGTCGGCATCGGATCGCGTCGACCCGAGCGCGTCCCATTCCTCTGCCGCCATGACCGGGTCGAGCCCGGGCAGCACCACCATGCCGCGCTCCATTCCGGCGACGGTGCGCAGCAGCCGAGCGACGGCGGGCACCGCGGTGGTGATCCCCGCCGCGACCACGAAGCGCGCCGGCGGCGCCTTGCGCCAGCCTTCGCACACGCGGTCGAGCAATCGGTTGCGGCGCTCGGCGCGGTCGATGCTGCCGGTGGCGGCGAGCACGCCCGGCCAATGGTCGACGAGCAGCCGCAGTCGCGCGAGCGATGCCTGCCAGTGGCCGGCGAAGGCCCCGAGGTCGAGATCGACGAGCGCCGACACCGTCCGCTCCTCATAATGAAGCTGGTCGATCACGCGCGCCAGCCCGTCGGCAAGCTGGAAGGCGGCGGCGCCCGTAATCGCCGCTTCGCCCTCCGGCGTGTGCCGTTCGATCAGCTCAGCGAGCAGCAAACGGCGGCGCAGCGGGTCGATGGCGGGTGGCAGCGGCTCGGCCTCGTCGATCGCATCGAGCGCCAGCGCGACGCTCTCGTCGAGGTCGGCGTCGCCGATCACCGCGAGCCGCGGCATCAGCAGCCCCGCCCCGCCCGCACGCACGAACGCCGCCTGCACCGCACTCTTCGCGCGATTGCTCGGCAGCAGGATCAATCCTTCGGCAAGGCCGAGCGCCCCGTCGGCGAAGCGCGCGATCAGCCCCGCCGCCAGCGCGTCGGCGAAGGCCCGATGGATCGGGATGGAGAAGGTGGCGGGCCGCGTCATTGCGAGCGCAGCGAAGCAATCCAGGGCAGTTTACGCAAGCTCTGGATTGCCGCGCGGCTTCGCCGTTCGCAATGACGATGGAGAAAGGTCAAACCCCGCCCAGCGCCGCCTCGGTCGGCGCGATCGCCGCCGGGGTGCCGACGTCGAACCATTGCCCCATGTGCGCGAGGCCGTAGAGGCGGCCCGCCGCGATGGCACGGTCCCACAATATGTTGGTCGAGAACGCCCCCTCCGGCGCACCGTCCAGAAAACGCCGCGACACGAGCTGGATGCCGGTGAAGACGAAGGGCGCGACGCGGCCCGGCTTGCGCCGCGACAGCCGTCCCGCCGCGTCCATGTGAAAATCGCCCTGCCCGCCATGCCCGCGCGCGCTGGCATGTTCGACGACCAGCAGCAGCGCATCCATCGTGGCGCCGTCCCAGTGATGCGCCAGGCTGCGGATGCTGTTCTGCGGTCCGTCGGTCCAGATATTGTCGCTGTTGACGATCAGCATCGGATCGCCCTTCAGCAGCGGCAGCGCCTTGACCATCCCGCCACCGGTTTCGAGCAGCCGGTCGCGCTCGTCGGAGATGGCGATGTCGAACGGCCGCCGCTGTGCCGCGAGATGCGCCTCGAGCGCGTCGGGCAGATAATGGACGTTGACCACGACATGGCCGATGCCCGCCGCCTCGATCCGGTCGAGGCTGTGGTCGATCAGCGGCTTGCCCGCGACGCGCACCAGCGGCTTGGGCCGCGTCGCGGTCAGTGGCCGCATCCGCTTGCCGATCCCCGCCGCCATCACCATCGCGCTTTCGATCGTCGCGCTCATGCTTCCGTCACCTTCCACGCGTCCGCCCGTTTCCCGGCGGGAACATGGGCATCGAACCACGCCTTCACCGGCGCGAGCGCGGGATGCGCCAGATCGCGTTCGAGCAAGCCCCACATGCGCGGCTGGAACCGGCGGTATCCGGGCTTTCCGTCGCGCTTCCACAGCCGCACGAAGACGCCGAGGATGCGCGTGTTGCGCTGCGCGGCCAGCGCCCAATAGGCGGCACGGAAGCGGTTGTCGCGCGCCGTCGCGGCGACATAGCGGTCGAGCATCGCGGCCTCCACCGCCGGGGTCACGTCGCGCCGCGCATCCTCCAGCACCGAGGCAAGGTCGTAGGCGGGATGGCCGACGAGCGCGTCCTGAAAGTCGAGCAGGCCGAAATGGGCGATGCCCTCTCGCCCGCCGAGCAGCATGATATTCTCGGCATGGAAATCGCGCAGCACCGTGACGCGCGCGATCCCGTCGGCGGCGACCGGCGCCAGCGCCGCTTCCCACGCGGCGCGGAACGCGTCGCGATCGACCTCCAGCCCCAGCGCCGGGGCGTACCAGTCGGGAAAGAGCATCACCTCGTCGAGCCATTGGTCGAGCCCGTGCACCGGCAGTTCCGGCATCGCCGGGCGCGCGTGAAGCCGCGCGAGCAGGTCGACCACCCCCGCATAATAGCCGGCCTCCGCCTCCGGCCGTTCGTCGAGCGTCTCGCGCAGGCGGACGTCGCCGAAATCCTCGATCAGCAGCAGTCCCCGCTCCAGATCGCGCGCGAGGATCGCGGGCGCGGTCAGCCCCTGCGCGCACAGCCATTCGGCCACCGCGACGAAGGGGCGCGGGTCCTCGTGCGGCGGCGGGGCGTCCATCAGCACCGCCTGCCGGCCGTCGCCGACGACCCGGAAATAGCGGCGGAAGGAGGCGTCGCCCGCCAGCGGCAGGATCTGCGCGTCGCCCCAACCGTGCGCGGCAAGGAACGCCGGGGCATCGGCGGGCGGAATCATCGAAGCGGCCATCGCGCTTCCCAAGCCGCCGGCACCTGCGCTGTCAAGACGCGCGCGTCGCCGCTGCCCGAAATCGTCAGCGCCAGCGCATCGGGCCAGCCCTCCGGCCCCAGCCGCTCGGGCCATTCGATCAGCAGCGCGCCGTCGTGCCGGTAATCGTCGAGCCCCAGTTCGATCAGCTCGTCCGCCCGCTCGATGCGATAAAGATCGACATGGGCGATGGGCAGATCGACCTCGGGCGGCGCATAGGGCTGGACGATCGCGAAGGTCGGACTCGGCGCCTCACCCGCCAGCCCGCGCGCCTTCAGTATCGCGCGCGCCAGCGTCGTCTTGCCCGCGCCGAGATCGCCCGACAGCAGCACGACGTCGCCGGGCGCCAGCACCGCACCGATCGCGGCGCCGATGCGGCCGGCGTCTTCGAGCGTGTAGGGGTGGCGCGTTTGCATGATTACCGCCGGATCGAGCGCGGGAAGCGGCGGCAGCGTCGCTTGCTCCGGCGAACCGGGAGATAATGCGCGCAGAGGCGCGGAGACCGCAGAGAAGGCTCTAAGGATTCACGCGGAGACGCGGAGACGCGGAGATGGAAGTTCGGGCCGACAGGCCCATTCTCATCCCAGACGGCACGGCCGGACGCGAGGTCGAATAGAGAAAGCCGCTTCGCGGCAATCACGACATCTCCGCGTCTCCGCGTCTCCGCGTGAACAAAAATCTCTGCGATCTCCGCGCCTCTGCGCGAATCCTTTTTCGCCGCGGAAGAACGACAGGGCTCGGTCACCGCGCTCGATCGCACGTCACGCGCCCCGCGGCAGGTGGATGCGCACCAGCGTTCCCTGCCCCTTCTCGCTCAGCACCTCCATCGTCCCGCCGTGCGCGGCGACGAGCTGGCGCGCGAGCGCTATGCCGATGCCGCCGCTCTGGGTTCCCGCCTGCTCGCCGCGCGTCACCGCCGCGACCGCTTCGGGGAGCCCCGGCCCATTGTCGGAAACGACGATCTCGACCCCCCGCGCATTGCCGTCGGCGTGCAGCAGCACCCGGCCGTCGCCGCGCCGGGCGGGCGCGGTATAGCGGATCGCATTGTCGAGCAGCCCGGCGAACAGGCGCGACAGGCGCGGCGCGTCGCCGTCGATCCGGCCGAGCCCATCGGCAAGCTGGCCGACCAGCTCGACCTTCTCATCCCCCGCGAGCGCCCCGGCGTCGCCGAGCGCCGCGTCGAGCAGCGCGCGGACATCGACCGGCGCGCGCTCGATCGCCAGCGTCCCCGCCTCCCCCTGCGCGAGGTCGAGCACATTGTCGATCTGGCGCGACAACACGCCGACCGAATCGATGATCGCGTCGACATAGGCCTGCTGCTGTTCGCCGAGCTTGCCCGCATAGCCCGCCTGCAGCATCTCGGCGAAGCCGCCGATCGAGGTCAGCGGCGTCCGCAGCTCATAGCTCATCCGCGACAGGAAGGCGGTCTTGACCTTGTCCGCCGCCTCCAGCGCCTCGTTGCGCTCGCGCAATGCGCCCTCGATCTTGCGGCTGTCGGTGACGTCGAGCATGATCAGCAGCGCGTTGCCGTCGGGCAGCGGGATCGCCGCGAAATCGAAATGGCGCCCGTCGCGGAAGCGGATCTGCCCGACGCGCTGCTGGCGTTCGAGCGTCGCGGCGCGGATCACCTCCTGCACGATGCTGACCTGATTGGGCTTGGCGAGCCGGTCGGCCAGGCCGTTCATCAGCTGGTCGACGCGCGGATGCGCGGCCAGCGTCGGCTCGTCGACGCTCCACAGCCGGCGGAAGCGCTGGTTCCACAGGTGGAGCCGCCCGTCGGGGGCGAAGACCGCAACCGCCTCGAACAGATTGTCGAAGGTCGCGGTGCGCACGCGCAGCAGCGTGTCGCGCGTCGAGGCGAGCTGCACCTGCTCGGTGCGGTCCTCGGCGATCAGCAGCAGGCCGCCGTCGGGGGTCGGCTGGGCGACGACGTGCAGGTGGGTGCCGTCGCGCAGCAGCCATTCCTCCTCGCCCGCCTCGGCGCGCGCGAACCAGTCGACATGCGCCTGCCGCCACTGCGGATAGTCGCGCACCTCGGGCGTCCGCCCGGCGTCGCGCCACGCATCGAGCAGCCGCGCGAACGACCGCGCCTCCGCCACCTCGTCGGCGCCGATCGCGAAGAGGCGGCGGAACGGCAGGTTGGCGAAGACCAGTTCCTGATCGGGGCCGAACTGCGCGACCGCCGCCGACAGCCGGTCGAGCAGCTCGCGCTGGGTATCGACGAAGCGGCGATGCGCGCCGCGCTCGCTCTCCAGTTCCTGAATGTCGATCGCATAGCCCGCGATGCCGATCACCCGCCCGCCCTCGGGCGCCAGCGGCACGTCGACGACGCGCATGATCCGCCGCTCGCCCTCGATCGTCACCGGCACGGTCCGCTGCTGCGCCGACCCGGCGGCGCGCGCCGCCTCTGCGGCGTCGGTCGCGCTGACGCCGGCGACGGGCTCGCACAGCTCGGTGCCCTCGTCGATCACCGCAGCGGCGCTCTTCGCCTCGACCGCGCGGACATAGGCGGCGTTGACCAGTGCAAGCCGCATGTCGGTCTCGCGGAACCACATCGGGAAGGGCGCCGCCTCGATCAGCCCCGACAGCGCCTCGAACGCCGCCATCGCCTCGTCGCGCTCGGCGCGCGCGCGGACGAGCGCCTGCTGGCCGTCGGTCGCATCGCTCAGCCACAGCAGCACGCTGCCCGGTCCGCCGACCGCCGGCGGCGCCGCCATGCCCTGAAAGACGATGGTGCGGCTGCCGCCCCGCGGCGTCAGGTTCAGCGTGAAAGGCTTGGCGCCGCGCTGCGCGCCGAGGATCGCCTGCCGCAGCGCTTCGTGCCCCGCGGCATCGAGCCCGGCGTCGAGCCCGCGCAGCTCGTCGAAATTGCGCGGGCCGCCGTCGAGCCCGAGCCAGCGCCCGAGCCGCTCGCCCGCCTCGATCCGCCAGTCGGCGC
Organism: Sphingopyxis granuli NBRC 100800; assembly: GCF_001591045.1. GTDB lineage: Bacteria > Pseudomonadota > Alphaproteobacteria > Sphingomonadales > Sphingomonadaceae > Sphingopyxis > Sphingopyxis granuli. Next base: position 6,824 of record NZ_BCUA01000043.1, read on the forward strand.
GGACGATGACGGGAAGCTGAGGCGACGCCTCGACCAGGCTCGCCAGCCGTTCGGTCTGCCCGGCGACGAAGGCCGAGCGCCGCTGCATCGCGACGCCGCGTCCGACCGCCCACAGGCCGGCGATCAGCCACAGGGCGGCGAACAGGCCGAGCGCGAACAGCGATGCCGGGGAAAGCGGATCGCTCATCCCGTTTCGCATCCTCGCATGTCCGGCCGTTCCGCGCGCATGACCGATGCCCTACCGGCGATGCGGGGATGTTTCAATCGCATGTCGGCGCCGGTTGCCGCGCCCCGCCTTCCGATGGGCGCGCGGCTGTGGAAAAGCGGAGCGTGGTGGAAGTTCGATGGGTGTCCCGACTTGGCTCGACACGAACAGAACGACAGGTCAGATATAAGGCTCGATGGCTTAAAGCCTGATGACACGGCCTTGAATCCTCATTGCGAGCGGAGCGAAGCAATGACGGAGAAAATTTTCGACCGGCCGCGGACACGGGTTTTCGGCGAACCGAACGAAAAAGAGGGCGGCCAGGCCGCCCTCTTCCTTTCTCCGCGATCGCCGCGGTCCCGGCGCGAAACCGTCCCGCGCCGGTGCCGGAAGCATCAATAGCGGTAATGGTCGGGCTTGAATGGCCCCTCGACCGGCACGCCGATATAGTCGGCCTGCTTCTGCGTCAGCTTCGACAGCTTCACGCCCAGCTTTTCGAGGTGCAGCGCCGCGACCTTCTCGTCGAGATGCTTGGGCAGGACATAGACGTCGTTCTGATACTCGCCCGCCTTGGTGAACAGCTCGATCTGCGCGAGCGTCTGGTTGGTGAAGCTCGACGACATGACGAACGACGGGTGGCCCGTCGCGCAGCCGAGATTGACCAGCCGGCCCTTGGCAAGGATGATGATCTCCTTGCCGTCGGGGAATTTGACCAGGTCGGTGCCCGGCTTGACCTCGGTCCAGTCGTAGTTGGCGAGCGCCGCGATCTGGATCTCGCTGTCGAAATGGCCGATGTTGCACACGATCGCCATCGGCTTCATCGCCGCCATATGCTCGGCGGTGATGACGTCGGCGTTGCCGGTCGCGGTGCAGAAGATGTCGGCGCGGGTCACCGCCTCGTCCATCGTCACCACCTCATAGCCCTCCATCGCCGCCTGCAGCGCGCAGATCGGGTCGACTTCGGTGACCAGCACGCGCGCGCCGCCGTTGCGCAGGCTCGCCGCCGAGCCCTTGCCGACGTCGCCGAAGCCCGCGACGCACGCAACCTTGCCCGCCAGCATCACGTCGGTGGCGCGGCGGATCGCGTCAACCAGCGATTCCTTGCAGCCATAGAGATTGTCGAACTTCGACTTGGTGACGCTGTCGTTGACGTTGATCGCGGGGAAGGGCAGCTTGCCCTCCTTGGCGATCTGGTAGAGGCGGTGGACGCCCGTGGTCGTCTCTTCGGACACGCCCTTGATGTTGCGGACGCTCTTGGTCAGATAACCGGGCTTGGCGGCGAGGAACGCCTTGAGCGCGCGGACGAATTCGACTTCCTCGGCATTGGTGGGCTCGAACAGCGCCTCGCCCGCCTCGACCCGCGCGCCCCACAGCGCGAACATGGTGGCGTCGCCGCCGTCGTCGAGGATCATGTTGGCGGTCTGGTCGTCGCCCCAGTCGAAGATGCGCCCGACATAGTCCCAATAGTCGGCAAGGCTTTCGCCCTTCACCGCGAATACCGGCGTGCCGCCCGCGGCGATCGCGGCGGCGGCATGGTCCTGGGTCGAGAAGATGTTGCAGGTCGCCCAGCGCACCTCGGCCCCCAGCGCGATCAGCGTTTCGATCAGCACCGCGGTCTGGATCGTCATGTGCAGCGACCCGGTGATCCGGGCGCCCTTCAGCGGCTGCGCGGCGCCATATTCCTCGCGCAGCGCCATCAGGCCCGGCATTTCGGTTTCGGCGATCGCGATCTCCTTGCGGCCGAAGTCGGCAAGGCCGATGTCGGCGATCACATAGTCACGGGTTTCGGCGGCAAGAGTGGCCACGATTCATGTCTCCTGTCAGGCGGCACGGCCGCGCGCACGCGACCGGCGATGATGCGCGGCGCCCTAGCCGAAAGCGGCTCGGCATTCAAATATAAACTTTTCTTTATATCGCACCCCAAACACTGTTGAGCCACACCGTCGAGCCGTGGCCGTCGCATGACGTCGACCGGATCGCCACCAGCGAACCGCGAAGCCGCGCGGCGATCCGGCTTGATGCCGAACGCCCGTGCGAATCGCATTCCGCCTGGAACGCCCGCGAAAAAAATTTTCGCCTCGTCCGATATGTGACAGCCGCGCATGGCAGCGCGCGGCCGCAGTCAGGCATCGTCAGGATATTGATAATCCTGACTTATAATGCGCCATGCGATGAGCATAATGGCCTATTGTGACAATATTGTTACAACTGCTTGGAAATATTGACTTTTTCCCGATTGCGATAGAAAATCGGCCAAAGTTTCGGGGAGATAGGAAATGAAGAAAATCATGCTGCCGCTGCTCGCTGTCGCTTTCGCGAGCCCCGCCGCGGCGCAATCGATCGTCGTCGTCACCGCGCCGCAGGCCGATTCGACGGTGCTGCCGGTCGCCTATGCCGAGCTTCGGGCGGGCGAGAATACGGTCGCGGTGACGAAGCTGACCGGCAACGCCGCGCTCGACGCGCGCGACCCGTCGCGGCTGATCAACCTCGGCACCGCTTATGCCCGGCTCGGCCGGACCGCCGATGCGGCGGCGGCCTATGAAGCGGCGGCGGCCAGCCCGATCCGTTACGACCTCGAACTCGCCGACGGCCGCTATATGGATTCGCGCTGGGCGGCCCGCACCGCGCTGGCGCGCCTCGGCGGCCGCCAGCCGCTGCTCGCGCTAGCGCGCTGACCGGTCAGGCTTCGCCGCCCTCGGTGGTGAGCAGGCGGGCATCGACGCCGGCCTCCGCGAACGCCGCCTGCCAGCGCCGGGCGGGCGGGGTTTCGAACAGCAGCGCGTCGCTGCCCGGCGTGACATGCCAGCCGTGGCGCACCATCTCGTCCTCCAGCTGGCCGGGCGACCAGCCGGCATAGCCGAGCGCGACCAGCCATCGCGTCGGGCCGCGTCCTTCGCCGATCGCGCGCAATATGTCGTGCGAGCTCGACAGCATCCAGCGGTCGGCGACCTGCACCGCGCCCTCGCCGCCCCAGTCGCGGCTGTGAAGGACGAAGCCGCGCGACGGCTCGACCGGCCCGCCCAGGAACACCGGCTGCTCCAGCGGATCGTCGTGCGCGATGTCGAGCTGATCGAGCACCGCGCCGACGGTCATGCCGTCGATCGGATCGGCAACCCCGATCCCCATCGCGCCCTCCGCATCGTGGCTGATCATCGCGATCACCGCCTGCTCGAAGCGCGGATCGCCGATTCCCGGCAGGGCGAGCAGCAACTGGCCGGTGAACCAGGCGGGGACGGTTTCCATCGCGGCACCATGGACGCGCCCGCCGCTCGGGTCCAGCGCCTTCGGCGCAATCTCGCTCCCCCCCTCCCGCAAGCGGGAGGGGCAGCGAGGCTTGGCAGCTTGCTGCTCCCTATGGTTGCATCGTCACCCCGGACTTGATCCGGGGTCCCGCTTTTCCACCGTTGTTTAGCGGGACCCCGGGTCAAGCCCGGGGTGACGGGATAGGAAATCGCCCCTTCCAAATCTAAACCGAGTCACGGCCGCACCCCGTCCCGCTTGACTCGCGCCCGTCACAATCCGATGGCATCGCCATCCCAATCCCCTCGATGAAAGGATGCCGACATGACGATCCAGACCGGAGACAAGCTGCCCGACGCCAAGCTGGTGAAGGTGACCGAGAACGGCCCCGAACAGGTGAACGCCGCCGATTATTTCAAGGGCCGCAAGGTCGCGCTCTTCTCGGTTCCCGGCGCCTTCACGCCGACCTGTTCGGCAAAGCACCTGCCGGGCTATGTCGACAAGGCCGACGAACTGAAGGCGAAGGGCATTGACGAGATCGCCTGCACCGCGGTCAACGACGCCTTCGTGCTCGGCGCGTGGAGCAAGAATGCCGGCGCCGATCAGGTGACGATGCTCGCCGACGGCAACGGCGATTTCGCCGAGGCCGTCGGGCTGACGATGGACGGCACCGCCTTCGGCCTCGGCAAGCGCGGCCAGCGCTTCTCGATGATCGTCAACGACGGCGTCGTCGAACAGCTCAACGTCGAGGCCCCCGGCGAATTCAAGGTGTCGAGCGCCGACCACATGCTCGAGCAGCTTTGATCGGGGCGGGGCGGGCGCCGACGGCAGGCCCGCCCTCTTCCCTTTTGCCCCGATTTCGTGCAAGAGCGCCGCGATGACATCGCCTTCATCGCTTTCTCCCGACATCGCCGATACCGACGCGCTCGTCGAAACGATCATCGCCGAACTGAAGGCGAAATTCCGCGACGCGGTCGTCGCGCTCAAATCGGCGATCGCCGCCTATGTGCACGACGGCACCCTGCCCCCGGCCGACGCCGCCGCGACCGGCCTGTTCGACTATCCGGCGCTGCGTCTGGTCACCAACGGCGAATTTCGCGACGGCCAGGGCGGACATAATCTCGCCTTCGGTCATTTCGAGCGCGCGGGCGAATTCGTCACCACCGTCACCCGCCCCGACCTGTTCGAGGCCTATCTGCGCGAACAGCTCAGCCTGCTGGTGCGCCATTACGACATGACGCTGGAGGTGACGCGCACCGGCCAGCAGATCCCCTTCCCCTATGTGCTCGACGCGAGCGACGGGTCCGACATGGGCGGTGTCACCCCGCTCGAACTCGCGCGCCATTTCCCGACCACCGACCTCGCCGACATCGGCGACGAGCTGGCCGACGGGCTGTTCGGCGCCGACCCCGCGGCGTCGCTGCCGCTCGCGCTGTTCGATGCGCTGCGCACCGATTTCAGCCTCGCGCGGCTGCGCCACTACACCGGCACCGCGCCCGAGCATTTCCAGCGCTATATCCTGTTCACCAACTATCATCGCTATGTCGACGAGTTCGTCGCCTGGGCGGGCGCGCAGGTGGGGCGGGATCGCTACACGGCGCTCGCGGGCGCCGGCGGCCTCTATGTCGACCGGGTGGGCGTCGACGCGAGCGCGCTCGTCGCCGACAGCGCATGGCGCCGGCACCAGATGCCCGCCTATCACCTGATCGCGCCCGACGGCAGCGGCATCACCCTCGTCAACATCGGGGTCGGCCCGTCGAACGCCAAGACGATCTGCGATCACCTCGCGGTGCTGCGGCCGGAGGCGTGGATGATGATCGGCCATTGCGGCGGGCTGCGCCCCAGCCAGCGCATCGGCGACTATGTGCTCGCCCACGCCTATCTGCGCGACGACCATATCCTCGATTCGGTGCTGCCGCCCGAAATCCCGATCCCGCCCATCGCCGAGGTGCAGCAGGCGCTCGCCGGCGCGGCGGAGGCGGTGTCGGGAACGAGCGGCGCCGACCTCAAGAAGCGGATGCGCACCGGCACCGTCGTCACCACCGACGACCGCAACTGGGAATTGCGCTTCACCGACTCGGCGCTGCGCTTCTCGCAATCGCGCGCGATCGGCATCGACATGGAAAGCGCCACCATCGCGGCACAGGGTTACCGTTTCCGCGTTCCCTACGGCACGCTGCTCTGCGTCAGCGACAAGCCGCTGCACGGCGAACTGAAGCTGCCCGGACAGGCGAACCGTTTCTACGAGGAGGCGATCGCCGCGCATCTGCAGATCGGCATCCGCACCTGCGAGATGCTGCGCGACGAAGGCCCGCGACTCCACAGCCGCAAGCTGCGCGCATTCAACGAACCGCCGTTCCGTTGAGCGGCGGAGGCAGCCGCCCCCCCCTTCTTCCGTTCGTGTCGAGCGAAGTCGAGACACCCATCAATGTGGCGCCGTACCGATAGGTGTCTCGACTTCGCTCGACACGAACGGAAAGGTGGGTCAGGTTAAAGGCGCGCACTCGAGAAGGACGGCCCATGACGAACCCAGCCCCCAACCTGTCGCGCTCGGTCGCCGGCCGCGTCGCCATCGTCACCGGGGCGGCAAGCGGCATGGGCCGCGCCACCGCGCTGCTGCTCGCGAGCGAAGGCGCGAAGGTCGCGGTGACCGATCTCGACCTTGCGGCGTGCGAAGCCGTCGCGGCCGAAGCCGGCGACAACGCCCGCGCCTTTGCCCTCGACGTGTCGGACGGCGAGGCGATCGGGCGCACCGTCGCACAGGTCGCGGCGACCTTCGGCGGCATCGACATCCTGATCAACAACGCCGGGGTGTCGAGCTTCTGCCCGCTCGACGCCGACGATTACGAGGCGATCTGGCACCGCGCGATCACGGTGATGCTGACCGCGCACCAGCGCATGGTGCGCGCGGCGCTGCCGTGGCTGCGCCGGAGCGACGCGGCGCGCATCGTCAACATCGCCTCGACCGAGGGGCTCGGCGCGACGCCCGGCGACACGCCCTATGTCGCCGCCAAGACCGGCGTTACCGGCCTGACGCGCGGCCTCGCGGTCGATCTGGGCAAGGAGGGGATCACCGTCAACTGCATCTGCCCCGGCCCGATCCGCACCGGCATGACCGACGCGGTGCCCGAAGCCGACAAGGCGGTTTTCGCGAAGCGCCGCACCGCGCTGCGCCGCTATGGCGAGCCCGAGGAGGTCGCGCATGTGACGCTGAGCCTCGTCCTGCCCGCCGCGAGCTACATCACCGGCGCGGTGATCCCCGTCGACGGCGGCCTGACGGCGCGCAACGCCTAGGGCCCCTAGGCCTCACACATACATGCCGTCGCGCAGGTTGATGCCGTGCTCGACCCACGCCTTGAGCGCGCAGAGCATCTGCGACCAGCCCTGGCAATTGCCGTAGGAGGCGTCGAGCGCGCCCTGGTTTTCGCGCCAGCCCTCTTCGGCGATCTCGACGAGCGTGCGTCCGTCGTCGAGGCCCTTGAACGCCATGGTGACGCGCGTGCGATAGTCGCTGCCCGTCATTCCCCCGCCGTCGACGTTCGGCGCCTCGCCCTCGTTCGCCTGCCATTCGAGCACGATCCGCTCGTCGGGCACGACCTCGATCACATGAACGGGAAAGGCGCCGGGGAAATCGTGGAAATCCCATGTCACCGTCGCGCCGGTCTCCAGCCGCCCCTCGGCGCCGCCGGTGGTGAAATAATGCGACAGCTGCTGTGGGTCGGCGACCGCCTCGAACACCGTGTGCACCGGCTTCGCGATCCGCGCCGCGACCCTGAACTTCAGTTCCATGACCAGTCTCCGCTTGAGTCGCGTTCGATTATGTTATAAATTTACAACATGTCAATCCACGACGATTTCGACCGGATATTCAAGGCGCTCGCGCATGCGGTGCGGCGGCAGATGCTCGACGACCTGAAGGATCAGCCGCTGACGACGGGCAAGCTGTGCGGCCATTTCCCCGACCTCGACCGCTGCACGGTGATGCAGCATCTGAAGGTGCTGGAAGAGGCCGGGCTGGTGATCGCCGAGCGGCGCGGCCGCGAACGCTGGAACCACCTCGACGCGATGCCGATTCAGGACATCCACGACCGCTGGATCGGCCCGCACGCCGCCGCCGCGACGGCGCGGCTCGCGCGCTTCAAGCAGGCGGTCGAAGCGGAATGACGGGGGATGACTGGAATCGACCGGAAGCTGCCGTCCATCTCCCCTCCCGCAAGCGGGAGGGGTCGGGGGTGGGCAGCAACGGCGCAATGGCCCACCCCGCTGCGACTAACGAACAAGTTCGTAAGTCTCGCTGCCCCTCCCGCCTGCGGGAGGGGAAATCAGGGCATGTCTCAAACGACCGCTTCCCACCCCAAAGCCGACATTTGCGCCCCCGCATGAAAGGGGCCGGGGAGTCGCCTCCCCGGCCCTTGCAGATCGTCGCGAACCTCTGGCTCACCACCCCTGCGGCTTGCCCTTGTTCTGCTCATCGAGCCACGCCTTGAGCGGGGCGAAATAGTCGGCGAGCGCCTTGCCCGACATCTCACGGCTGCCGGTGAAGGCCTCGAGCGCGTCGGGCCACGGCTTCGACGCCCCCATTTCGAGCATTTCGTTGAGCTTCGCGCCGACCGCCTTATCGTCGTAGAAGGAACAGCGGTGGAGGGGGCCGGTCCACCCCGCCTGCTTGCACGCCGCCTGATAGAATTGGAACTGCAGGATGCGCGCGAGGAAATAGCGGGTGTAGGGCGTGTTGCCGGGAATATGATATTTGGCGCCGGGATCGAAGGCGTTCGCGGGCCGGTCGCCCGGCGGGACGATGCCCTGATATTGCAGGCGAAGCTGCGTCCACGCCTTGTTGTAGTCGGCGGGCCTGATCGTGCCGTCGAACACCCCCCAGCGCCAGCGGTCGACGAGCAGGCCGAACGGCAGGAAGGCGATCTTGTCCATCGCCTGGCGCAGCAGCAGGCCGATGTCCTTGTCGGCGCTGGGCACCTTCGCCTTGTCGAGCAGGCCGATGTCGACCAGATATTGCGGCGTGATCGACAGCGCGACGAAATCGCCGATCGCCTCGTGAAAGCCGTCGTTGGCGCCGTTCAGATAGAGGAACGGCTGCCGGTTGTAGGCGCGCTGATAATAATTGTGGCCGAGTTCGTGGTGGATGGTGACGAAATCGTCGGCATTCACCTTGATGCACATCTTGATGCGGATGTCGTCCTTGTTGTCGACGTCCCAGGCCGAGGCGTGGCACACGACCTCGCGGTCGGCGGGCTTGGTGAACAGGCTGCGCTTCCAGAAGCTTTCGGGCAGCTTCTCGAACCCGAGCGAGGAATAGAAATTCTCGCCCGCGCGGACCATGTCGAGCGGCGCCTTGCCCTGCGCCTTCAGCAGGTCGCCGATGTCGTAGCCGAGGTCGCCCGAACCCGGCGGCGCGACGAGCGGGTAGATGTTGCCCCATTCCTGCGCCCACATGTTGCCGAGCAGGTCGGCGCGGATCGGCCCGGTCTTCGGCTGCACCGCGTCGCCGTATTTCTCGTTGAGCTTCCAGCGGACATAGGTGTGCAGCGCCAGATAGAGCGGCTTCACCTCCTGCCACAGCCGTTCGGTCGTCTTCGCGAAATCCTCGGGCGACATGTCGTAGCCCGACCGCCACATCGCGCCGGTATCGGCGAAGCCCAGTTCCTTCGCGCCCTCGTTGGCGATGGTGACGAGGCGCGCATAATCGTCCTTCATCGGCGCGCCGACATTGTCGTGCCAACTCGTCCACATCTCGGCATATTCGGCGGGCGTGTGCTGGAGATTGCCCATCTCCGCCTCGATGTCGGAGCCGGAGATCTCCTTGCCGCCCAGCGTCCCGCGCCCCTTGCCATATTGCGACTGGAGGTCGGTCGCGATGGTGTTGAGTTCGGTTGCCGCGCCCGGCCGGGTCGGCGCCGGCAGGACGAGGCCGGTGCGCAATATGTCGAGCTTGCGCTTCGTGTCGGCGCTCAGCCCGGCGACATCGCGATATTTCGCGGCTTCGAGCGCGTATTTCACCGCCTTTTCGGTGCCCACCGTATTGATGCGCGCCGCCATCGCGTCGGTGTCGTCGGTGATATAGGTCGCATTGACCCAGTTCACCTGACTCGCCTCGACCGTATAGTCGAACAGATCCTTTTCCGCGGCGGCGACGAAGGCATCGGCGTCTGCCGCAGTGGGGGCGGCAGTCGGCGCGGCGGGGGCGTCCTTCTGCTTCGGTGCGGCCAGCGCGGGGCCCGCGACCGCAAGCGAAAGGGCGAGCGACAGCGTTGAAATCATGACTTTCATGGGATGCGTCCTCTGGATGATCTGACGGCGCTCCAGCGCCGGATGCCCCCAGACTGAACCGCGTCCGCGGCAGGGTCAAGCCGTCACGAAGGCCGCGATCGCCTGCCCCAGTTCGGGCTCGGTGACGCTCGACATGTGGGTGCCGGGGATCGTCGCGAGCACCGCATCGGGCAGCGCCGCGACCAGGTCCTCGGCCGACCCGTTGTCCCGGTCGCGGTCGCCGCAGACGACGAGCGTCGGCATCGTCAGCGCCGCCAGCGCATCGGGCGGCGTATCGGTGAAGCTGTCGAGCAGGTGGCCGGCGGCGATGCGGTCGATCTTCATCGTCTTCATGAACTGGATCGACAGCCAGCTGTCGTCGCCGCGCTTCGCGCTGTCATATTCGGCAATCACGCGCTTGAAGAACTGCCCGCGCCGCTGCCACCCGGCCAGTCCCGCCAGCCCCATGCCGCCAAGGATCAGTCGCCCCGGCGTCATCCCCGCAACCACCGCGCGCACGCTGGTCCGCGCGCCGAGCGAGAAACCGCCGAGGTCGAACGCCGACAGGCCAAGGTGCGCGACCAGATCGGCAAGGTCGTTCACCAGCACGTCGGGCGGATAGAGCGCCGCGTCGTGCGGCGCCGTGCTCGATCCGTGGACGCGCAGGTCGGGCATGACGACACGATAGCCCTCGGCGGCGATGCGCGCCGCGGTGCCGAACTTGATCCAGTTGACCTCGGCGCTCGAGAACAGGCCGTGGAGCAGGACGACCGGCCGCCCCTCCCCCATCTCGCGCCACGCCAGCCGCACGCCGTCGCGCGCGTCGAAATATTGCGGTTCGATGCTCATGCGTCGGCCTTAGGACAGGATGCCATCGGTTTGAACCGTCATTGCTTCGGCATGTTCGCTTTCCGCAAGGAACCGTTCCCCGGCGAAAGCCGGGGTCCACGCGGGACAGCACTATGCCATATGCCATCTGGACCCGGCTTCCGCCGGGGCACAAGCTCTCGCTCCTATGCCGACTTGTCCGAATATGACGAAAAGGGAGGAGCGCGCCGAACCCTCCCGCGCAGATTTTCGCTGTGCTCAGCGCGGCCGCAGGCCCTTCTGCTCCATGCGCCATTTCGCCAGCTCGATGCGGTCCTGCCCGAAGAAGGGTTCGCCGTCGAAGACGAGCGTCGGCACCCCCCAATGGCCCGCGAGTTCGAGCGCCGCCTGGTTCGCGGCGATTTCCGCGTCGAGCGCCTCCGCATCGGTTTCGGCCTCGGCGTCGAGTTCGGCGAGGTCCAGCCCCGCGCGGCGGGCCGCGCCCGCCAGATGATCGCCGAGGTGCCAGTCCTGCGCGCCGCCCCAGATGAGCTGCGCAACCTCGTCGCAGAAGGCGAGGCTCTTGCCGCGCCGCGACGCCGCCTGTCCGAGGCGGGTCAGGCGGAAGATATAGGGCTGCTCCGCCGCAATCTCGCGCGTGTGGACGTTCTGGACGATCGGGTCGGGACGCGGCGGGCCGAAGGGGATGCCGTGGAACTGCGCGACGCGCATCATGTCGCGCATCGTGTAGCCGAGCCAGTTGGGGTGGTTGCGCTCGAAGAAATCGGGCTGTCGGATCGCGAGCGGATAGACGGGACGCAGGTCGATCGTCACGTCGTGGCTTGCCGCGAGCGCACGATAGCGGCCGATGGCGAGATAGCTGTAGGGCGAGCGGAAGGACCAGAAGAGGTCGGCGGTCAGACTCATGGCACGCATAGTGCCAAAATATCCGCGCGGCGCAAGCGATTGTCGAAAAGCGGCAGCCGCCGCTCGCGGCAATTTCGCATGTGCAGCATATTGTCATTGGATATAGTGGCAATTGCTATTATATCGTCTGCCATGAGAGAGACGGTCGGCTTTCTGCTCAACGATACCGCGCGGCTGTTCCGCCGCGCCTTCAACGCGCGCACCCGCGACAGCGGGATCACCGCGCTGCAATGGCGGCTGCTCAGCTATCTCAAGCGCTACGAGGGCATCCGCCAGGGCCCGCTCGCCGACCTGATCGAGGTCGAACCGATCACCCTGTCGCGGATGGTCGACCGGCTGGCCGAGGCCGGGCTGGTCGAGCGCCGCGCCGACCCCGGCGACCGCCGCGCCTGGCTTCTCTATCTCACCCCGCGCGCCCGCGAGCAGATGGGCGCGATGCGGCGGCTGACCGACGCGCTGACCGAAGAGGCGATCGGGGGCCTCACCCCCGCCGAGCGCGCCGAACTGATCCGGCTCGTCCGCCACGTGCGTTGCAACCTGTCGCGCCGCGACGCGATCGACACGACCGAAAGAGAAGAAACGAAAGAGGCCCTCTGATGGACCAGCTCGCTCCCCCTCGCCGCAAGCCCGACCGCCCCGAGCCGCGTTCTGAAGAGGTCGTGCCGACGAAGGCCGCCTCGAAGGCCGCGCCGAAGGCCGATCCCGTGCCGCCGCCCGCCACTGCGGCGGATGCGAAGCCCGGCTGGCGCACGCGCGCGCTGATGTTCGGCGTGCCGCTGGTGCTCGCGGCGGCGGGCGGCTGGTACTGGCTGGCGAGCGGCGGGTCGGTATCGACCGACAATGCCTATATCCAGATGGACAAGGTGTCGGTCGCCGCGGAGGTCGGCGGCCTGATCACTGAGGTCGCGATCCGCGAGGGTCAGGAGGTCGCGAAGGGACAACTGCTCTTCCGCATCGACGGCCATCCCTATGCGCTGACGGTCGCGCAGGCGAACGCCGCGATCGATTCGGCGACGGTCGATGTCGGCAATCTGTCGGCCAGCCTCGCCGCGACGGCGGTCGACATCCAGGCGGCGCGCGAGGACATCGCCTTCGCCGAATCGAATTTCCAGCGCCAGGCCGCGCTGATGGACAAGGGGTTCACCACCCGCGCCGCCTATGACGCGTCGAAGCACGCGGTCGAGCAGGCCCGCGCCCGGCTCGCCCAGGCGCAGGCCGCCGCCGCCGAAGCGCGCGCCAAGCTGGCGACGGGCACGGGCGGCACCAATCCGCAGGTCGCGGCGGCGCGCGTCCGGCGCGCGCAGGCACAGGTCGACCTCGGCCGCACCGAGGTGCGCGCGCCGAGCGCGGGACGGGTCGCCGAATCGGACCGGCTGCAGCTCGGCCAGATGATGGTCGCGGGGCTTCCCGCGGTGACGCTGGTCGATACCGCGCATCCGTGGGTCGAGGCCAATTTCAAGGAAACCGACCTCGCGCACATGTGCGTGGGCCAGCCCGCCGAGATGCGCTTCGACGCCTATCCGGGGCTGAAGGTGCGCGGGCACGTCCAGACGATCGGCGCCGGCACGGGCAGCGAATTCTCCGTGCTGCCCGCGCAGAACGCGACCGGCAACTGGGTGAAGGTGACGCAGCGGGTGCCGGTGCGCATCGCCTTCGACGAGGCGCCGAAGCGGGCGATGATCGCGGGGCTTTCGACCGAGGTCACGGTGATCACCTCGGGCGGCTGCAACTAAGGGCAGCCGGTGGCCAGCCGTGTCTTTTCCCGGCGCCCGGCGCCCGCGGCGACGGTCGTCAGCGACGACCGGCCGCTCTACGAGCAGGTGCGCTATCATGGCCTGCTGACCGTCGCGGTGATGGGCGCGTCGGTGATGCAGATCCTCGACACGACGATCGCCAACGTCGCCATTCCGCACATGCAGTCGAGCCTCGGCGCGACGAGCGAGACGGTGAACTGGGTGCTCACCAGCTATATCATCGCCTCGGCGGTCGCGATGCCGATCACCGGCTGGCTCGCCGACCGCATCGGGCGGCGCCCGCTGTTCCTGATCGCGGTGCTCGGCTTCATCATCGCCTCGATGGCCTGCGGCGCGGCGCAGAATCTGGAGGAGATGGTCATCTTCCGTTTCCTGCAGGGGATCAGCGCCGCCTTCATCGGGCCGCTGTCGCAGTCGGTGATGCTCGACATCAACCCGCCCGAACGCCACGCGCGCGCCATGTCGATCTGGGGCATGGGGATCATGGTCGGGCCGATTCTGGGACCGATCCTGGGCGGCTGGCTGACCGAATCGGTCAACTGGCGCTGGGTTTTCTACGTCAACCTGCCGGTCGGGCTGGCGACGCTGGCGCTGCTCTGGGCGCTGCTCCCCGCGACCGGGCGCAAGGACCGCAAATTCGATCTGTTCGGCTTTTCGATGCTCGCGCTTGGGCTCGCGTCGCTCCAGCTCATGCTCGACCGCGGGGCGCAGAAGGACTGGTTCGACAGCCTCGAGATATGGATCGAGACCGGCGTCGCCCTCGCCTGCCTGTGGATGTTCCTGATCCACCTGCTGACGGCGCGCGACACTTTGTTCGACCGCCGGATGCTCGCCGATCGCAATCTGCTCACCGCGCTGGGGTTCATGATAGTGATCGGCATCGTCATGTTCTCGTCGATGGCGCTGCTGCCGCCGATGCTCCAGCGCCTGTTCGACTGGCCGGTGATCGACACCGGCTGGGTGCTCGCGGTGCGCGGCGTCGGCATCCTGATCAGCATGTGGATCGCGGGCCGGCTGATGGGGCGGATCGACGCGCGCTGGCTGGTCGGCAGCGGCCTCGTCATCGCCGCCTATTCGCTGTGGCAGATGAGCCAGTGGTCGCTGATGATGGGCGTCGGGCCGGTGGTGGTCAGCGGGCTCGTCCAGGGACTCGGCATGGGGCTGGTCTTCATCCCGCTCAACACCATGGCCTTCGCGACGCTGGGTCCGGCGTGGCGCACCGACGGCGCCAGCCTGCTCAACCTGTTCCGCAGCGTCGGCGCGTCGGTCGGCATCTCTGTGGTGACGACGCTGCTGGCCACCAACACGCAGACGAGCCACGAAGACCTGGTCGCGCACATCACGAACAGTTCGGTCGCGCTGATCGACCCGTCGACGTCCGACCGGCTCGGTGCACTCGGGGGCAGCGTGATGGCGATGGTCAATGCCGAGATCAACCGGCAGGCCGCGATGGTCGCCTATATCGACGATTTCTGGGCGATGATGTGGGTGACATTGCTGTCGGTCCCGCTCGTCATCCTGCTGCGCCCGCCCGCCCCCGGCGGGCCGGCGGCGTCGGCGAGCGACATGGGGCATTGATGCGCCGGGCGGACCGCGCGCCGCCCTATCCGGCGAGCGCCGCCATCATCCGCTCGTCCTTCGCGATCCAGGGGGCGAGGCTGGGCCGCGACAGGATCGCCGCGCTCCACGCCGCGATCTTCGGATAGCGCGCCGGATCGTCCCCGGCGCTGCAATGGCGGACGTTCACCAGCGGCGAGACGGCGGCAAGGTCGGCGAGCGTCAGCCGGTCGCCGACCAGAAAGCCGCTCGCGGGGATCGCCTCCTCCAGATAGGCGAGCAGCTTCGGCAGGTCTTCGGCCTCCGCCTGCGCCGCCGCGGCCAGGTCGCCCTCGCGTTTCAGGACGCGCGGCGCGACGACACGGTTGAAGAATAATTTGCCGCTGCACGCCGCGAGCAGCGTATCGCCGAACTCCTCCCACCAGATCGTCCAACCGCGCAATTGCGGATCGGCGGGAATCAGTTCGGGCTCGGGATGCTTCGCTTCCAGATAGTGTATGATCGCGCTCGAATCGGCGAGCCGGTAGCCGTCGTCGTCGATCGCCGGCATCTTGCCGAGCGGCGAGGCGGCGCGGAACCCCGGATCGGGGTCGCCGATGCCGACCCCCTTCAGCTCGAAACCGATCCCCTTCTCGCCCAGATAGCCGAGCAATTTCCGCACGAAAGGCGATAACACCGAACCATAGACGATCATCGAACCTTCCCCCTTCGCCGCTGCCCACCCAGCATAGGGAACGGGCCGCGAACCGCAACCCGCGACGGTGGGCGAAAGCGGCGGCGCGACGTGCGCGGCGACCCCGACAAACGCGCTTGCTATCAGCGCCTTGGCGTGGAACACTCGCTCGTTCGGGGCGCTGCCGGGCGCAGCCATATAACGGGAAAACCAAGCAATGCGCCCTTCCGCCTGGGCAGATCGGCTGATGGCCCTTTCGGTCCGCGCGATGGGCCTCGTCATCCTGCTCGGCGCGCTCGGCGCGGCGGCGGCCAGCTTCTTCTACAACCAGGCGCAGGAGGCCGATCAGGCCGGGCGCGTCGCGATGCAGATCGACGACCGGCTGCGCGATCATATCTCGGCGCTCGAAGGCGTGCGGGCGCTGTACGAATCGGACATGGCCGCCAACGGCCCCGCCATTCGCGCCTATCTGACGGCGCTCCAGCCGCAGGTGCGCTCGCCGGGCATGCAGGGCATCGGCATCGCCATCGCGATGCAGCAGGCGACCCCCGCCGCCGCCGAGGCGCGGCTGCGCCAGAACTACGGCCGGGACATTCGCGTCTGGCCCACGACCGACCAGCCGATCGGCTTCCCGATCATCCTCCTCGAACCCGACGACACGCGCAACCATCCGGCGCTGGGTTTCGACATGTACAGCGAGCCGGTCCGGCGCGAGGCGATGCGCCGCGCCTGGCAGACCGGCCGGCCGGCTGCGAGCGGCATCGTCGAGCTGCTTCAGGAAACCCGCGACCGGCGCAAACAGCCGGGTTTCCTCATCTATATTCCCGTCTATGCCGCGACGCCCTCGACCGACGCGATCGCTGCGCTTCCCCCCGTCGACGCCGGCGGCGGCAGCGCCGTCGCGACCGCCGGCGGCGGCGTCCGTCCGATCGAGGCTTTCGTCTATGCGCCGTTCCGCGTCGGCGACCTGATGCGCGCGGTGCTCGGTTCGCAGCTCGAAAGCATCGACGGGATCGAGGTCTTTGCGGGCGACGGCCCGTCGGCGCCGCGTGTCTTCACGCACGGCGTCATGCGCTGGGACGCGCATGAAGAACATATCCGCGTCGCCGACCGGCTATGGACGGTGCGCATCTCCTATGGCCGGTTCATCGACCGGATCGGCCGGCCGCTCGGCATCCTGCTCTTCGGGCTCGCCATCGCGGTCCTCGCGACCCAGCTCCACCGGCTGCAACAGCGCCGCCTCGGCGCCTTCCAGGCGCTTGCCGAGGAAAAGGCGCGCCACGCGGAGGACCGCGAACTGATCATGGGCGAAATGGCGCACCGGATGAAGAACGCCTTCGCCCGGATCGGCGCGCTCGCCCGGATCACGGCACGCGAGGCGGGCGATCTCGCTACCTTCGAGGCCAAGTTCGACGGGCGGCTGCGCGCGCTGTCCGACGCCAAGCAGATGCTCGTCACCGGCGCGGTCGACAGCGTCGAGCTCGGCGCGATCGTCCGCCGCGAACTGACGCTCGCCGGCTGGGACGAGGAACGGCTCGCGTCGCTTTCCGGTCCGGAGGTCCGCCTCGCCGACGAGGGCGCACAGGCGGTCGCGCTCGCGATCCACGAATTCGTCACCAACAGCATCAAATATGGCGCGCTGGCCGGCAAGGGGACGCTCGCGGTGCACTGGCGCCGCGACGGCACCGATATCGAACTGTCGTGGATCGAGAGCGACCTGCCCGAAACCCCGCATTTCGAGACCGAAAGCTTCGGCACCCATTTCATCCGCTCGCTGATCGAACGGCAGCTGAAGGGCCGGTGGCATCGCCACGCCACCGACAAGCAGCTTGCCATCCTGATCCGCTGGCCCGATCAGGCGGTCCATGGCTGACCCCTGCTGGCACATCTGGATCGATCGTGGCGGAACCTTCACCGACGTCGTGGCGCGCGCCCCCGACGGCCGCGCCCTCAGCACCAAATATCTGAGCGAGGACCCGGCGCGCCCCGGCGATGCGGCGGTGAACGCGATCCGCGACCTCACCGGCGCGGGCGACGGCCCGCTGCCGCCGCTGTCGATCCGCATGGGATCGACCGTCGCGACCAACGCGCTGCTCGAACGCAAGGGCGAGCCGACCCTGCTCGCGATCACGCGCGGCTTCGGCGACGCGCTGACCATCGGCTATCAGGACCGGCCGGATCTGTTCGCGCGCGCGCTGAACCGCACGCCGCCGCCGCACGCGGCGGTCGCCGAGATCGCCGAGCGCATCGGTCCCGACGGAGATGTCATCGCGCCGCTCGACGAAGCCGCCGCGCGCCGGGCGCTGCAGGCGGCGCGCGACGCCGGGATCGCGAGCATCGCGATCGTGTTGATGCACGGCTATCGCCACCCGGCGCACGAACGGCGGCTGGCGGCGATCGCCGCCGAACTGGGCTTTTCCCAGATTTCGACCAGCCACGACGTCAGCGCGCTGATCAAGCTGGTCGGGCGCGGCGACACGACGCTCGCCGATGCCTATCTCTCGCCCGTCCTCCATCATTATGTGCGCCAGTTCTGCGCCGCGCTGGGCGAAGAGGCCCGGCCGCAGTTCATGAAAAGCTCGGGCGGGCTGGCCGCGGCGGCCGCCTTCCACGGCCGCGACGCGATCCTGTCCGGCCCCGCCGGCGGGATCGTCGGCATGGTCGGCAGCGCCGCGCCGCTGGGGTTCGAACGGCTGATCGGCTTCGACATGGGCGGCACCTCGACCGACGTCAGCCATTATGCCGGCCGGCTCGAGCGCGATAACGAGACGATCGTAGCCGGGACGCGCATCCGCGCGCCGATGCTGCGCATCCACACCGTCGCCGCGGGGGGCGGTTCGATCTGCCGCTGGGACGGCGCGCGCCTGCTCGTCGGCCCCGAAAGCGCGGGCGCCAACCCCGGCCCCGCCGCCTATGGCCGCGGCGGCCCGCTGACCGTCACCGACTGCAACGTGCTGCTCGGCAAGATTCAGCCCGATCATTTCCCGAAGCTGTTCGGCGAAAGCGGCGACCAGCCGCTCGACCGCGCCGCCGTCGCGGACAAGTTCGCGATCCTCGCGGCACAGGTCGGCAACATCGCCCCCGAAGCGCTGGCCGAGGGACTGCTCGCCATCGCGGTGCAGCAGATGGCGAACGCGATCAAGCGCATCACCATCGCGCGCGGTCACGACCTGACGCAGGGTTACAGCCTCGTCGGCTTCGGGGGCGCCGCGGGGCAGCATGTCTGCCTCGTCGCCGACGCGCTCGGCGTCGACCGGATATTGCTCCACCCGCTCGCCGGCGTGCTCTCGGCCTATGGCATGGGCCTTGCCCGCCCCTCGGCGATTCGCGAGCGGACGCTGGGACTGCCACTCGCCGCCGACTGCGCCGACAGCCTCGCCGCCGCCGAAGCCGAGCTTGCCGGACAGGCGCGCGCCGACCTCGCTCCCGACGCGCAGGTCGCGCGCGAGACCCTGCTCTTCGTCCGCCTCGCCGACAGCGACAATGCGATCGAACTGCCGCTTGCCGATCCCGCCGCGGTGCGCGCCGCCTTCGCCGCCGCCTTCCGCCAGCGGTTCGGCTATGCGCCGCACGACGATCTGGTCGTCGACCGCATCCGCGTCGAGCTCACCGAGGCGGACGGCGCCCCCG
This sequence comes from Sphingopyxis granuli NBRC 100800, assembly GCF_001591045.1. GTDB lineage: Bacteria > Pseudomonadota > Alphaproteobacteria > Sphingomonadales > Sphingomonadaceae > Sphingopyxis > Sphingopyxis granuli. The sequence continues at coordinate 25,881 of NZ_BCUA01000043.1, forward strand.
CCGCCCTGCCGCCACCCGCGCCCACGGCCGAAGCCGGGCCCGAAATCGTCACCGCCTGGCTCGCGGGCGCGGCGCACCGCGTGCCGCTCCACCAGCGCGCCGCGCTCGCCCCCGGCCGCACCGTCGCCGGCCCCGCGATCATCGTCGATGCGCTCGCGACCACGGTGGTCGAGCCGGGATGGACGGCAACGGTCGAGTCCGAAGGCACGCTGCTGCTCTCAAGAACGGGCGCGGCCGTGCGCCAGGCCGATGATTCCGCCCGCGAAGGGGAGGAAGAGCAACCCGATCCCATCCGTCTCGAAATCTTCAACAGCCTGTTCATGGCAATCGCGGAGGAAATGGGCGGCGCGCTTCAGCACAGCGCCTCGTCGATCAACATCCGCGAGCGGCTCGACTTCTCCTGCGCGCTGTTCGACGGCGAAGGGCGGCTCGTCGCCAATGCGCCGCACATGCCGGTCCACCTCGGCTCGATGGGGGAAAGCGTCCGCACGATCCTGCGCCGGCGCGGACCCGATGCCGACGGCCGGCCGCGTGACGGACGCGGGCTGCGCCCCGGCGACGCCTATGCGCTCAACGCCCCCTATGACGGCGGCACCCACCTGCCCGACATCACCGTCATCATGCCGGTGTTCGTGGAGGGGCGAACCGACGCCCCCGCCTTCTTCGTCGCCGCGCGCGGCCACCATGCCGATCTCGGCGGCATCGCCCCCGGCTCGATGCCGCCGAACAGCCGCAGCATCGACGAGGAAGGCATATTGTTCGACAACCGGCTGATCGTCGACGACGGCCGTTTCCTCGACGCCGATGTCCATGCGCATCTGACCGCCGGCGCCTTTCCGGCGCGCAACCCGGCGCTCAACATCGCCGACCTCAAGGCGCAGGTCGCCGCCTGCCAGCGCGGCGCCAGCGCGCTCGCCGACCTGTCCGCCGCGCACGGGTCCGCCACCGTCGCCGCCTATATGGCGCACGGCCAGCGCCAGGCCGAAGCCGCGGTGCGCCAGCTCGTCGCCCGCCTCGACGACGGCGCCTTCCGTTATGCGATGGACAATGGCGCCGAGGTCGCCGTCGCGGTGCGGGTCGACCGCGCGGCGGGCCATGTCACGATCGACTTCACCGGCTCGTCGCCGACGCTGCCCGACAATTTCAACGCGCCGCTGCCGGTCGTCCGCGCCGCCGTCCTCTATGTGCTGCGCACGATGCTCGACGACCCGATCCCGATGAACGAGGGCTGCCTTGCACCGGTGACGCTGATCGTGCCGCCCGATTCGATGCTCAGCCCGCGCCATCCCGCCGCCGTCGTCGCGGGCAATGTCGAGACGAGCCAGGTGATCACCGACGCGCTCTTCGCCGCCTTCGGCGCGATGGCCTGCGCGCAGGGGACGATGAACAATTTCACCTTCGGCGACGCGCAGCGCCAATATTACGAGACGATCGCCGGCGGTTCGGGCGCGGGTCCGGGCTTCGACGGCACCGCGGTCGTCCAGACGCACATGACCAACAGCCGCATGACCGACCCCGAGGTCATGGAGACACGCTTTCCGGTGATCGTCGAGGAATTTTCGATCCGCCGCGGTTCGGGGGGCAAGGGGCGCTGGACCGGCGGCGACGGCGCGACGCGGCGCATCCGCTTTCGCGCGCCGATGGTGGCGAACATCCTCGCCAACCGCCGCAAGGTACCGCCCAAGGGGCTCGCGGGCGGCGCGGACGGCGCCCCCGGCCGCAACTGGGTCGAGCGCGCCGACGGATCGATCGAACGGCTCGCCGCGACGGGCAGCGCGAAGCTGGAAGCCGGCGACGCCTTCGTGATCGAAACGCCGGGCGGCGGCGGCTATGGTGAAGCGGGGGAGGAGCGATGAGGGGGCGTGCCTATGTTCGCCCCGGCTTTCGCCGGGGTTCAACGACCGACGGGCCTGAGCCATGCTCGTCCTGATCGGCATCCTCATCATCATCGCGGGCTTCCTGCTGCGCTTCAATCCGCTGCTGGTCATCATGGCCTCGGCGCTTGCGACCGGGCTTGCGGCGGGGCTCGACGTGACCGCGATCGTCGCCGCCTTCGGCAAGGCGTTCAACGACACGCGCTATGTCTCGATCGTGTGGATCGTGCTGCCGGTGATCGGCCTGCTCGAAGCCTATGGCCTGCAACAGCATGCGCGGACGCTGATCGGACGGATGAAGGGGGCGACGCTCGGACGCCTGCTCACCGGCTACCTGCTGCTGCGCCAGCTTCTGTCCGCGGTCGGCCTGACGTCGGTCGCGGGGCATGCGCAGACGGTGCGGCCGCTCGTCGCGCCGATGGCGGAAGCCGCCGCCGATACGCAGAACCCGGCGCTCAGCGACGCGCAGCGCGAGGAGGTGAAGGGCTTTTCGGCGGCGACCGACAACATCGGCCTCTTCTTCGGCGAGGACATCTTCCTCGCCATCGGCTCGATCCTGCTGATGAAGGGCGTGCTCGAAGGCTATGGCTACGACATAGAGCCGCTGCACCTGTCGGTCTGGGCGATCCCGACCGCGATCGCGGCTTTCATCATCCACGCCTGGCGCCTGCGGCGGCTCGAACGGCGCATGGCGAAAAAGGCGGAGGGCGGCGCATGATCACCCTCGGCTTCGTCTACGTGCTTTCGGGTCTGGCCTTCGCGCTGTTCGCACTGCTCGGCCTGCTCGACGCCACGAATCCCAAGCGCTTCGGCAATGCCGCCTTCTGGGGTCTGCTCGCCATGTCGATGCTCGCCGGCGACCGGCTCGGCGATTTCGGCAACGGGCTGCTCGTCCTCGCGCTCGTCGCCATCGCCGGGACCGGCCAGATCGGCAAGGGCCCCGGCGGCGACATCCCGGCCGAGGAGCAGGCGGACAGCGCCGCGCGCCACGGCAATTTCCTGCTCCTCGTCGCGCTGATCATCCCGGCGGTCGCGCTGGCGGGGACCTTTCTGTTCAAATGGGTGCCCGGCATCGCCGATCCGAAACAGGCGACGCTGATCTCGCTCGCGCTCGGCGTGCTGATCGCGCTCGCGGTCGGCATGGCGCGGCTGCGTCCGCCGCTGCTGCTCCCGGCGCAGCAGGGCCGCCGGCTGCTCGATTCGGTCGGCTGGGCGGCGGTGCTGCCGCAGATGCTCGCCAGCCTCGGCGCGGTGTTCGCGCTCGCCGGCGTCGGCGAGGTGGTGGGCGGCCTGATCGGCGGCGCGATTCCCGAAGGCAGCCTGTTCGGCGCCGTGCTCGCCTTCGGTCTCGGCATGGCGCTGTTCACCATCGTGATGGGCAATGCCTTCGCGGCCTTTCCGGTGATGATCGCCGCGATCGGCATGCCGCTGCTGATCCAGCAATATGGCGGCAATCCCGCCGTCGTCGCGGCGATCGGCATGCTCGCGGGTTTCTGCGGCACGCTCATGACCCCGATGGCCGCCAATTTCAACCTCGTGCCCGCGGCGCTGCTCGAACTGAAAAGCCCCTATGGCGTGATCCGGGCGCAGATCGGCACCGCCATCCCGCTGCTCGCGGTGAACATCGTCTTCATCTGGCTCTTCGCCTTCTAATCCATCGGAACCCATGCACCTTTCCCCCGAACACGCCACCCGCTTCGCGACCGCGACGCTGTCGCATCTCGGCCGCGAATATCCCTACAAGATGGACCTTGTCATGGCGGGGCCGGAGGACGCGAAGCCGCCGCGCGATCATCACCCGATCTTCCACGGCAGTTTCGACTGGCACAGCTGCGTCCACGGCTGGTGGCAGGTCCTTCGCCTCGCGCGGCGCTTTCCCGACCTGCCCGTCGCCGCCGCCATCCGCGCGCGCGCCGACGCGATGCTGGTGCCCGACAAGATGGCGGGCGAGCTCGCCTTCCTCGATCGCCCGACCGCGACCGGATTCGAGCGCCCCTATGGCTGGGCATGGCTGCTCGCGCTCCACGCCGAGGCGGCGGCGCACGATGCCCCCTGGGCCGCGGCGCTCGAACCGCTCGCCGCCGCCTTCGCCGCGCGTTTCCATGCCTTCCTGCCCAAGCTGACCTATCCCTTGCGCGTCGGGACGCATTTCAACATCGCCTTCGCGCTGCTGCTCGCGCGCCATTGGGCGGGCCCGCGCGATCCGGCGCTGGTCGCGCTGATCGACGCCCGCGCGCAGGACTGGTTCGGCGGCGATGCCGATTGCCAGGCGTGGGAGCCGGGCGGCGACGAGTTCCTCTCGTCCGCGCTGACCGAGGCGCATCTGATGGCGGTCGTGCGCGGCGCCCGATTCGCCGACTGGTTCGACGCCTTCCTGCCGCGCGCCGCGCAACGGACGCCCGCGACGCTTTTCGCCCCCGCGATGGTGTCCGACCGCAGCGACGGCAAGATCGCCCATCTCGACGGCCTCAACCTCAGCCGCGCCTGGTGCTGGCGCGCGATCGCCGCCGCGCTGCCGGCCGGCCACCCGGTCGTCGCGGAGGCCGAGGCGAGCGCGCTGCGCCACCTCGACGCCGCGCTGCCGCACGTCACCGGCGACTATATGGGCGAGCACTGGCTGGCGAGCTTCGCGCTCCTCGCGCTCGACGGGTTGGCGGACGGGGAAGACCGCTCCTAACCGTTACATACTCTCGCCGGGCTGCATCGCACCGTAACGACTTGTTATCCATGGCCTCGCTATGGTCTCCTCCGGTCACGCAGGAAGCCGATTTGACGGGACAGCTCTTCATCTCCTTGCTCAATCCAGGCATCGGCCTGCTGTTCGCCGGCGCCTTCTTCCTGATGTGGCTGAACCGGCGCGAGCGCTACATCGCCTATGCCGCCGGGGCCTATGTCGCGACCGCCTGCGCCTTCCTGATCCAGGACCTGGCGCCGGTGCTGCCGATGGAATTGCAGCGGCTGCCCGCCAATGCCGGATTCCTGCTGACCGGCGTGCTGTTCGCGGCCGCGATCATCCAGCGTTACGGCCTGCCGGTGCCCTGGCGCGCGATGGCGCTCACCGCAGCGGCCTCGCTGGCGGTCTTCGTCTGGTTCCTGCTCGGCCGGCCGAGCATCGAAGGGCGCATCTATTCGATCAGCCTCGGCACCGGCATCGTCGCGCTGATGGTCGTGCGGGCCCTGTGGCCGATCGACAAGCCGCACCTGATCGACCGACTGCTGTTCTGGGTGGCCGCGCTCTGCGCCGCCAACCTGATCGTGCGGCCGCTCGTCATCCTGACCTTCAGCGGCGGCTTCGCCGATTACGACGGCTTCCAGCAATCGGTCTATTGGACGACGGTCCAGTTCAGCCAGGCGATGGTGTCGGTCATGGCGGCGATCAGCCTGATGGTCGCGGTCGCGATCGACATGCTGGCCGAATTGCGGGCAGAGGCGCAGGCCGACCCGCTGTCGGGCCTGCTCAACCGCCGCGGCTTCGAGGCGACGGCGAATGCCGCGCTGCGCCGCTGCGACGGCGACGGGCGCATCGCGGCGCTGCTGATCGCCGACCTCGACCATTTCAAGCGGGTCAACGACCGTTACGGCCATGCGGTGGGCGACGCGATCATCACCGCCTTTGGCGAGATCGTGCGGCGCGAAGGCCCCGCCGACATGATAGCGGGACGGATCGGCGGAGAGGAATTCGCGGTGCTGATCCCCGGCGCGGGGATCACGGCGGCGCGGCAACTGGCCGAGGCGATCCGCGCGGGCCTGTCCGCCACCTGCGCCGGGCGCATCCCGCCCGCGCTGACTCCGACCGCCAGCTTCGGCCTTGCCGCGAGCACGCCCGGCGCCGGCCTGTCGGCGCTGCTGCGCCAGGCCGATCAGGCGCTTTACGACGCGAAGCGCGCGGGCCGCGACCGCGTGCGCGCCTTCGCGGCGCCAGCCCCCGCACCGCCCCTGTCCGCCAGCGCCTAGAGCATGATGTCATGCGTTGGAATCGTTACCCGCGAGGAACGAAGCGACGCGGCAATCCAGAGTGTGCGCAAACCGCTCTGGATTGCTTCCCCCGGATCAGGTCGGCAATTATCCCTTTTCGACAATGAAATGTTCCCCGGCGAAAGCCGGGGT
>NZ_BCUA01000044.1 GCF_001591045.1 Sphingopyxis granuli NBRC 100800
CCAAATCCCCACAGACCTTAGAGAATCGTGCGTTAAACCTGCATCACCCTTTCTGCCGTTCGTGCTGACCCCGGATCAAGCCCGGGGGAAGCACCGTCCTTTTTCTTGCGGCGCCAAAAGAAAGAACGGCCCCCTTCGACAGCTCAGAGCCTGCCCCCGCGAAAGCGGGGGGCAAACGGTTCAGATTTAATGCTCGATGCTCTAAGCCGGGGCGCGGCCGGAGCCGCGACCGCTTATCCCAGCGCCTTCTTCAGCAGTTCGTTCACCACCTGCGGATTCGCCTTGCCCTGCATCGCCTTCATCGTCTGGCCGACGAAGAAGCCGAACAGCGCTTCCTTGCCGCCGCGATATTGTTCGAGCTGGTTCGGGTTCTTCGCCAGCACCTCGGCGATCACCGCCTCGATCGCGCCGGTGTCGCTCGTCTGCCGAAGGCCCTTGTCCTCGACGATCTCCGCCGCATCGTCGCCGGTTTCGAGCATGATCTCGAACACCTGCTTGGCGATGCTGCCCGAGATGGTGCCGTCGGCGACGAGGCCGAGCAGTTCCGCCGCCTGCGCCGGGCCGACCGGCGAATCGGCGATCTCCCTGCCCAGCCGGTTGAGCGCGCCGAACAGCTCGCTGGTCATCCAGTTGGCGGCCGCCTTCGGCTCCGCGCCCGCGTCGAGCAGCGCGTCGAACCAGCGCGCGCTCTCGACCTCGGCGGTCAGCACGCCGGCGTTATAGGCCGAAATCCCCGCCGCCTCGTAGCGCGCGCGCTTGGCGTCGGGCAGTTCGGGCAGGCTCGCCCGGCATTCGTCGAGGAACGCATCGTCAAGTTCGAGCGGCAGCAGGTCGGGGTCGGGGAAATAGCGGTAATCATGCGCATCCTCCTTCGACCGCATCGTCCGCGTCGTGCCGCTGTCGGGGTTGAACAGGCGCGTTTCCTGGTCGACCGTGCCGCCCGATTCGAGCACCTCGACCTGGCGCTTCGCCTCATATTCGATCGCCTGCATGACGAAACGGACCGAATTGACGTTCTTCGTCTCGGTGCGCGTGCCCAGCGCTTCGCCGGGCTTGCGGACGCTGACGTTGACGTCGGCGCGCATCGAGCCTTCTTCCATGTTCCCGTCGCACGAGCCGACGTAGCGCAGGATCGCGCGCAGCTTGCGCAGATAGGCGCCGGCCTCGGCGGGCGAGCGCATGTCGGGCTTCGACACGATCTCCATCAGCGCGACGCCCGAGCGGTTGAGGTCGACGAACGACATCGTCGGATGCTGGTCGTGCATCAGCTTGCCGGCGTCCTGCTCGACATGGATGCGTTCGATCGCGATGCGCTTCGCCTCGTCGATCCCCGCCTTCTCATCCGCCTCGATCGTCAGCGAACCTTCGCCGACAAGCGGATGATAAAGCTGCGAAATCTGATAGCCCTGCGGCAGGTCGGCATAGAAATAATTCTTGCGGTCGAAGCGCGACCATTTGTTGATCTGCGCGTCGATCGCCATGCCGGTGCGCACCGCCTGGCGGATGCATTCGCGGTTCGGCACCGGCAGCATGCCGGGCATCGCGGCATCGACCAGCGACACCTGCGTGTTCGGCTCGGCCCCGAACGCCGTCGCGGCGCCCGAGAAAAGCTTGGCGTTGGAGGTGACCTGCGCATGGACCTCGAGGCCGATCACGACCTCCCACTCGCCGGTTTCGCCCTTGATGCGATAGTCCGTCATCTTACCACCATTTCTCCGCCCGCGCGGTGAAGCCCGCGCGTTCCTCGATCGCCAGCCCGGCGTTGAGCACGCCCTGCTCGTCGAAGGCCTTGCCGATGATCTGCAGGCCCAGCGGCAGCCCTTCGCGGTTGAGCGCCGCGGGGACCGACATCGCGGGCAGCCCCGCAAGACTCGCGGGGACGGCGAACACGTCGTTCAGATACATCGACAGCGGGTCGGCGGTCTTTTCGCCGAGCCCGAACGCCGCCGACGGCGCGGTCGGGGCAAGGATCACGTCGCACGTCTCGAACGCCGCCGAAAAATCGCGCGAAATCAGCGTCCGCACCTTCTGCGCCTGCGTGTAATAGGCGTCGTAGAAGCCCGCCGACAGCACATAGGTGCCGATCATGATGCGGCGCTTGACCTCCGGCCCGAAGCCTTCGGCGCGCGTCGCGGCATACATGTCCTGCAACCCCGCACCCTGCGGCAGATCGCGCAGCCCGTAGCGCACCCCGTCGTAGCGCGCGAGGTTCGACGAGGCTTCGGCGGGGGCGATGATATAATAGGCCGGCAGCGCATATTTGGTGTGCGGCAGGCTGATCTCGACGACCTCGGCCCCGGCATCCTTGAGCATCGCGATGCCGGCATCCCACATCGCATCGATGTCGGGATCGATGCCCTCCAGTCGATATTCCCTGGGAATACCGACTTTCTTGCCCTTGAGATCACTCGACAAAGCGGCTTCCCAATCGGGCACGGGCAGGTCGAGGCTGGTCGCGTCCTTGGGGTCGAAGCCCGCCATATTCTGAAGCATGATCGCGCAGTCGCGCACGTCGCGCGCCATCGGCCCAGCCTGATCGAGCGAGCTGGCGAAGGCGACGATGCCCCAGCGCGAGCAGCGGCCGTAGGTCGGCTTGATCCCCGAAATGCCGGTGAAGGCCGCGGGCTGGCGGATCGAGCCGCCGGTGTCGGTGCCCGTCGCGGCGGGGCAGAGCCGCGCCGCGATCGCCGCCGAACTGCCGCCCGACGAGCCGCCGGGTGCCAGCGCTGCGTTGCCGCCGTCGTTCCGCTTCCACGGCGAGATGACGTTGCCGAAAAAGCTCGTCTCGTTCGACGAGCCCATCGCGAACTGGTCGAGGTTGAGCTTGCCGAGCATCCCCGCGCCCGCGTCCCACAATTTCTGCGACACGGTCGATTCGTAGCGCGGCACGAAGCCTTCGAGCATGTGGCTCGCGGCGGTGGTCTGGACGCCTTTGGTCGCGAACAGGTCCTTCATGCCGATCGGCACGCCCGACAGCGGCTTGAGCGTTCCCGCGGCCCGGTCGGCATCGGCCTGCTTCGCCGCGCCGAGCGCCTGTTCGGGCGTCTCGACGATGAACGCGTTGAGCGCTTTCGCGGCCGCGACATTGGCGTTGAACGCCTCCGCGACCTCGACGGCGCTGAAATCGCCCGCGCGGTGGCCGTCGCGAATCTGCGCGACGGTGAGATTGGTCAAATCAGTCATCATCAAAACCCGTTCGTGCTGAGCTTGTCGAAGCACCGTTCTTTCCCGGCCGCGTCGAAGAAGGACGGTCCTTCGACAAGCTCAGGACAAACGGCTGGAACCATAGCGTCAGTCATCACTCGATCACCTTGGGCACGCCGAAGAAGCCGTGCTGCGGCTCGGGTGCGTTCGCCAGCACGTCGTCGCGGCGGTTGCCGCCGGTCAGCGGGTCGGCGTCGACGATATCGTCGCGCAGCCGCAGCGTGTTGGGGATCACCGCCGTCATCGGCTCGACCCCGCTCACGTCGACCTCGCCGAGTTGCTCGACCCAGCCGAGGATATTGTTGAGTTCGCCTTCCATCGCGGCGGCCTCCGCATCGCTGATCGCGATGCGCGCCAGCGACGCGATCTTCTTCACCGTTGCCTGATCGATTGCCATAGCTTCCTGCCTCGTGCGGGGGACGCCGCGCCGCTAGCACCCTCCCCCCTGCGCATCAAGCGGCGCCTAATCGAAAGGGCCGGTTTCGGGCACGCCGTCGACCGTGATGCGCCGCTGGCGAACCGTTTCGACCTCGACCCGCGCCTTCGACAGGTCGAGCCCCGGCCGCGCCGGACGCGGGCTCGTCGCGTCGCCCTGGACCCACTGGCCCTCGGCATTGCGCGTCACATGGTCGAATTGCAGCGCCTCGCCCGCTTCCTGCTGCCCCAGCACGCCGATCCGGTCGTCGGAAAGCCATATCGCGACGCAGGCTTTGGCGCGGGCGCACATATAGCTCGCCTCGATCCGCGCGAGCGCTTCGGCGGGGATCGCGCGGTCCGCCGGGACGATGCGCAGCCGCTCCGCGAACGGTTTCAGCAGCGTCGGCCCGCGCGGCCCGGCGAGGTCCCAGCGATTCTTCGCCGCGAGCGCGGCCCTTGCGGCGTCGGCGCGCGCCTTCTGCGGCGACCGGGTCATGTCGCGCAGCGCGGCCCGCCCCGCCGGGCCGAAATCGAACGCCATCGCCGCCCAGTCGAACTTTGCCGCCGGGGTCGCGCCGCTGTTCAGCCGCGCCAGCTGGTCGCGCGCCGAAATCGCCCCGAAATCGAGGATCGGCAGCGCCAGAAACAGCGCGAGCAGCATCAATCCGATCGCGAGCTTCTGCTGCAAGGGGCGCAGCCAGTCGTCGAAATCGCGCCGTCCGCGGACCACCGCCCACACCCCGGCGACGCCGTAGGCGAGCGCGACCGCCGCCGCGATCACGCCCCACAGGCGTTCGGGGGTCCAGCCATATTGGCCGATGCGCAGCCCCATCGAATAACAGGCGATGCCCGCGAGCGGCAGCACCGCGACCGCCAGCACCGGCGCGGCCCAGCGCAGCAGCGGATTGGTCGCGCGATCCTCGCGCCCGTTGCCGATCACCGCATTGGCGAGCAGCACCGCGAAAGCCGCCGCCGCCATCATCAGCGCAGCGGTCGAAAAGCCCGAATCCCACAGCTTCTGCAATCCGGTTCCGAGCAGCGAGACGAGGAAGAGGACCAGCGCGACCGCGAGCACCGGCGCCAGCACCGCGAGCACGATCATCACCAGCCGCTGGAGCGTCGCGACCAGCCGGTCCCGCTCGCGCAGCAGCCCCACCGCGCCGCCGAAGGCCGCCCCCGCGAGCATCCAGCCGAACCATTCGTCATTGAGCAGCCGTTCGATGACGTCGATCCCGATCAGCTTGAACATCTGTCCGATCAGCACGACGAGCAGGAAGGTAACGCCGACGAAGGCCAGGCCGGCCGCGCCGATCACGGCGTCGGTCCACGCATGACCGTGCAGCCGGTCGTAGGGCATCCGCCACAGCCGCCAGAAGCGGGCATCGGGCGCGACGTCGCGCCGCGTCTGGAACAGGGGCGTCGCGACGAGCACCGCGAGCATCCCCGACCAGAACGGCCATTCGACCGGCGATCCGTGAATATTGTAGCCCGCCGACTGCCAGACGATCAGCCCCATCACCGCGCCCCACAGCAGCGCGAAGCCCAGCGCCCAGTGCCAGCGGCGAAGCTCGACCCCCAGAACGAAGGTGATCGTCCCCACCGCGACCGCGGCGGCGAGCGCGCTGCGCCAGGCGGCGAGCGGGTCCTCGTACAAATGGTCGACGAGCAGGTGAAAGGCGAGCCCCGCGACCGAGCAGACCGCCGCCATGATCCACGGCCGCAGCGGCCACGGCGGATCGCTGCCGTCCAGACGGTGCGACTCGGGGGCGGACGGGCGGGCGGGCGCATCGGTCATGCGCGACATCTGGGCTTGTTTCGGGTACGCGCGCAAGCCAGATAGCATGGCGCCCGTCGACGGGATTTTCTTTTCCCGTTCGTGTCGAGCGAAGTCGAGATGCCTATCGGGGCAGCGCCAAACCGATGGGTGTCTCGACTTCGCTCGACACGAACGGGTAAGGATGTTCGCCTCTTCTCTCCCATGGAGCCCGCATTTGGCCCGCAAATTCCTCTATCTGATCGCCGCGATCATCCTGCTGATCCTTGCCGCCGGCGTCGTCTATCAGCTTTTCCCCGGCTGGGTCGCGCGGGTCGCGTTCGTCCCCAGCGCCGAATTCAAGCCGCAGGTCGTTGCCGCGCCCAACGCCTATGACGATCCCGAGATGTGGTTCGCGCGGCCGGGGATGGAGGACGATCCGTCGAAATGGCGCCCCGACCTTGCCGACGATGCGTCGGGCGGCGACGCTTCCGGCGACGACGCGGCGCAGGCGCGCGGCCAGATCGTGCCGCCCGCCCGCGCCGCCGCGCCGGCCGCCGTATCCGCCCCCGCTGTTCGAGGCGACGCGGCGATCTTCTTCGTCCATCCGACAAGCTATTACAGCAAGTCGAGCTGGAACGCCCCGCTCTCCGACCGCGACGCCGACCACCGCGCCAACCTGTTCGTGCGCGGCATGGCGAGCGCCTTTTCCGACGCGGGCGAGGTGTGGGCGCCGCGCTATCGCCAGGCGACGCTGGGGGCTTTCCTCGCCACCGACCGCGTCACCGCGGGCAAGGCGATCGACGCCGCCTATCGCGATGTCGAGCAGGCGTTCGACGCTTTTCTGGCCGCGATCCCGAAAAACCGGCCGATCATCCTCGCGGGGCACAGCCAGGGCGCGCTGCATCTCGAAACGCTGCTGAAGAATCGCGTCGCCGGCACCCCGCTCGCGAAGCGCGTCGTCGCCGCCTATATCGTCGGCTGGCCGATCTCGGTCGAAACCGACCTGCCCGCGCTCGGCCTTCCCGCCTGCACGACCCCCGACCAGAAGGGCTGCATCCTGTCGTGGGCGAGCTTCGCCGAGCCCGCCGATCCGGCGATGGTGACCGAGGCCTATGACGGCACCATCGGCTTCGACGGCCGCCCGCGCGCCGAAACGCGCATGCTGTGCACCAATCCGATCACCGGGATTCCGGACACCGATGCGCCCGCAGAGGCCAATCTGGGCACGCTGAAACCCGAGGCGAAGTTCACCGAGGGCCGCCTGATCCCCGGCAAGGTCGGCGCGACGTGCGACGACGCGCGCGGCTTCCTGATGATCGGGCAGGCCGACGTCGTGAAGGATTATGTCGTTCCGGGCTATGTGCTGCCGGGCAACAATTACCACGTCTACGACATCACCCTGTTCTGGGCGAACGTCCGCGCCGACGTGCTGCGCCGGCTCGCGGCGTTCGAGGGCAAGCCTTCGCCGGTTCCGCCCGCCGTGGCGCCAACGGCTGCCGCAACACCCGCATCCGCTCCCTCGTCACCCCGCACTTGATCGGCAATCTTCCCGTTCCCCGGCGAAAGCCCGGGTCCAGACGGCATCGCGCCGCTCCGCGTGGACCCGGGCTTTCGCCGGGGAACGGGTCCTCGATCGGGGGGCTATTCGGCGCCCCATTTCTGGCGAGGCGCCGAATGGATGCCGAATCAAGTTCAGCATGACGGAATCCGGCGATAAGGACCGATCGATGATTTTCACCCTCGCCCCAGATTTCGCCGCCGCGCTTCCGGACGGCGGACGCCTCGCCGGGCTCGATGTCGGGACGAAGACGATCGGGGTCGCGCTGTGCGACGCGGGGTGGAGCTTCGCGACCCCCGACCGGACGATCCGCCGCGGCAAGTTCGCCGCCGATCTCGATGCCCTGCGCGGGCTCGTCGCCGCGCAGTCGGTCGTCGGCCTCGTCGTCGGGCTGCCGCTCAACATGGACGGCAGCGACAGTCCGCGCACCCAGTCGGTGCGCGCCTTCGCGCGCAACCTCGCGCCGCTGGGCCTGCCCGTGCTGCTGTGGGACGAGCGCTGGTCGACCGCGGCGGTCGAGCGCGCGATGATCGCCGCCGACGTCAGCCGCGCGAAACGCGCCGAACGCATCGACAGCGCCGCCGCCGCCTTCATCCTGCAAGGCGCGATCGACGCGCTGGTGCGGGCGTGAGCGCCTGACCCGATCGGCGGATCGCCGTGGACAGGATCAGGCGTCGTCCGACATCTTCGCCAGTTCGCGGGCAAAGGCGCGAAAGCCCACGGTCAGGATGATCGCCGCCAGCGGCATGGCGACGCCGGTCACCAGCGCTATCGAATAGCGCAGCGCCGCATCGTCGCCGAACAGATGGTCGGTGAGCAGCGCCATCAGCATCGGACCGAAACCCAGCCCGGTCAGGTTGACGATGAAGAAATAGAGCGCCGTCACACGGGCGCGATATTCGTTCGGGGTGATGAGCTGCAACGCCACCGTCCCGACGCCGTGCATCGTCAGCATCGGAAAGGCGAGCGCCAGCATCGCGAACGCCAGCACCGCATCGGGCATCAGCGCCGCGGCGAGCAGCGGCGGGCCGCCCAGCAGGATCGACAGCCGCATCACGCGCAGATGCGCGTCGGCGACGCCCTTGCCGAACATCCGGTCGGCCAGCGTGCCGCCGAGCACCAGCCCCGCCGCGCCGCCGATCGCCATGATGACGCCGAACCACAGCCCGGCCCGCGACACCTCCATGCCATAGGTGCGGAAGAAGAAGGTCGGAACCCAGGCGATCACGCCGTACATGACGAGCCCGATCAGCGCCATGCCGACGAACAGCGCGCCGAGCGCCGCGCGCTGGCGGACGAGGTGAGCGAGAAAGCCGGGCGCCGGCGGCTCGTCGGCGCGGGCGGCGGCCTGCCGGCGTCCCTGGCGCAGCGGTTCGCGGACGGTGAGGAGCAGCAGGCAGACCAGCAATCCCGGCGCCGCGACCCACAGGAAGATCGTCCGCCACGCCTCGACCGGGCCGACGAACGGCAGATCGACCATCGGCGCGGCGAGCACGGCCTGGACGACGAAGGCGCCGAGGATCATCGCCACGCCCGAGCCGAGCGGCACCCCGATCGAATAGACCGCCAGCGCGCGCGCCAGACGGTCGCGCGGGAAGGTGTCGCTGAGCATCGAATAGGCGGCGGGGGACAGCGCCGCCTCGCCCACCCCGACGCCCATGCGCGCGAGGAACAGCGTGGCATAGCTTCCCGCGAAGCCGCAGCCCGCGGTCATCACGCTCCACAGCGCGACGCCGACGAGGATCAGGTTGCGGCGGTTCCAGCGGTCGGCGATCCACGCCAGCGGCAGGCCCAGCAGCGTGTAGAAAAGCGCGAAGGCCAGCCCGATCAGCAGACTGACCTCGGTATCCGAGATGTCGAGCGCGGCGCGGATCGGCGCGACGAGCAGGCTCAGGATCATCCGGTCGACGAAGGACAATGTATAGGCGAGCAGGAGGACGCCGACGACGTACCAGCCATAGACCGGACGCGGCCATTGCGGGGATTCGGCGCCCGCGTCGGGCGATGGCTCCTGCCGCGATCGGATCGTTGCGCCGTCGTTCGCCATCATCCCGTCCCTTCGCGCACGGCGCGCCCTTGCGCGCTCGATCATGCTGTTATATATGAAATATTACTTAGAACGCTAAGTAAAAATAGGGCTGAGTCAAGCGGATATGAACCGCGGGCCGGCGGGTCGGGAGATGAGAGATGGCTAGAACGGAAATCAGGATAAGCACGCTGCTGCTCGCGGGCACCGCGGCGATAGCCGTGCCCGCCGCGGCGCAGGACAGCGCGCCGCGCGACAGCGACGACATCATCGTCACCGCGCAGCGCCAGGAACAGCGGCTGCAGGACGTGCCCGTTTCGGTCACCGCCTTCGGCGCCGACCAGCTCCGCGACAACAGCGTCGAGACGGTGCAGGACATCGCGATCCGCACCCCCGGCCTGGCGATCAGCGCGGTCGACCCGGTCAACACCAACTTTTCGATGCGCGGCATCGGCAGCGCGCCGGGCATCAGCCAGAATGCCGGCGGCGACCCGTCGGTGGTCGTCTTCGTCGACGGCGTCTATGCCGGGCGCGGCGGCACGCCCGACCTCGACGCGCTCGACCTCGAACGGGTCGAGGTGCTGCGCGGACCGCAGGGGACATTGTTCGGCAAGAATGCGATCGGCGGCCTCGTCCAGTTCGTCAGCCGCAAGCCGACCGACGAGGAAAGCTTTCATTTCGAGGGCACCTACGGCAATTACGACCGCATCGGCGTGACCGCCCGCGGCAACATGGCGCTGACCGACACCATCTATTTTTCGGCCGGCGTTTCGCACAAGCAGCGCGACGGCTTCGAATATAACGAGACGACGGGCCACCGCGTCAACGACCTGAACCTGACGACGGGCCGCGCGGCGCTGCGCTTCGTCCCGAACGACACGCTCGACATCATCCTGCGCGCCGACATCTCGCACCAGGATCAGAAGGGCAATCCGCGCCACAACAATTGCGACAGCAGCTTTCAGGACGGCATCCACTGCGTCGGCATCAATCCCGACCCGCGCGTCGTGAACGCCTATATAGACGGCGAGATCAAGCGGACGATCCAGACCTATTCGGGCGAGGTCAACATCGACCTGCCGTTCGGGACGCTGACCTCGCTCACCGCGCTGCGCAAGGTCAAGTTCAACTTCGTCACGCCCTTCTTCAGCAACCCCATCAACCCGCCGGCGCAGATCGAATCGACCAGTTTCGGCGAGGAGAACAACAGCCAGTTCAGCCAGGAACTGCGCCTGGCCTTCGACGCGTGGGGCGGCCGCCTGAAAGGCCAGACCGGCGTCTATTTCCTCAAGGAGAACAACGACCGCATCGAAGGGCAGATTCAGGATTTTCCGACCCCCGAAGGATCGGGGACCGGCATCTATCCACAGTCGGTCAACGCGCGCAGCTTCGCGATCTTCGGCCAGGTCGACGTCGAGATCGTCCCGTCGCTGACCGCGACGGTCGGCGCGCGCATGACGTGGGAGCGCAAGAGCGGCCGCTTCGCGGGATACAAGGCCGACGACGGCCCGGGCCTGCCGCCGCCGCTCGGGTCGCTCGACGGCTACGACGTCACGGGCAAGAAGAGCTGGAAGGCCTTCACGCCCCGGTTCGCGCTCAACTGGAAGGCGACCGACGACGTCCTGCTCTACGCCTCGGTCGCGCGCGGCTACAAGAGCGGCGGGTTCCAGGGGCTGTCGGGCACCGCGGCGGGCGCCTCTACCCCCTACGACCCCGAATTCGCCTGGGGCTATGAAATCGGCGCGAAGACCGACTGGCTCGACCGCCGGCTGCGCCTGAACGTCGCGGCCTTCCGGACCGATTATTCGGACCTGCAGATCTCGCAGCTCGTCCCGCTCTGCTGCGTCGTCGTCAGCAATGCCGCCAAGGCGCGGATCAAGGGGATCGAGGTCGAAGCCGTCGTGCGCCCGGTCGACGGGCTCCAGATCGACGGCAGCTATTCGTGGCTCGACACCAAGTTCATCGAATATGCGATCCCCGGCACCGACTATACCGGCAACCAGCTGCCGCGCTCGCCGCGCAACAAGTTCAACATCGGCGGCCAGTTCGAACGCCCGATCGGCGACCTGACGGCAAAGCTGCGGGTCGATTACAGCTGGGTCGACGACGCCTATTTCGAGGCGTCGAACATCCCGCAGCAGCTTTGGCCCGCGCACGAGAATGTCGACGCGCGCCTGTCGCTGTCGAACCCCGACGATGGCTGGGAGCTGTCGCTGTGGGGCAAGAATCTGACGAACGAGCTGACGCCGACCTATGTCACCTGGTTCTCCGCCTATCGCCAGCTTCTGACCCCCTATGCGCCGCCGCGCACCTATGGGGCGACGGTCGCGTTCAGCTTCTGACGCGGCGGGCGGCTCCGCCCGACGGAGCCGCCCTCCCCCTTTTTCGCTTCCCGCTTCTTTTCCGAAAGGATGACCGATGGACGAACCCCGCTTCCGCTACCTCTGTTCCTATCGCGCCGCTTTCACCGAGCCCCAGCAGATGATCGGCAAGGCGCATTTCGGACGCCGGATGATCGCGGCGCTGACCGGCGGCGAGGTCGAAGGCGAGCGACTGCGCGGCCGGGTGATGCCGAGCGGCGGCGACTGGGCGACGATCGACGACAACGACACGCTGCGGCTCGACGCCCGCATCACGATGGAAACGCACGACGGCGCC
Organism: Sphingopyxis granuli NBRC 100800; assembly: GCF_001591045.1. Classification (GTDB taxonomy): domain Bacteria; phylum Pseudomonadota; class Alphaproteobacteria; order Sphingomonadales; family Sphingomonadaceae; genus Sphingopyxis; species Sphingopyxis granuli. Next base: position 11,620 of record NZ_BCUA01000044.1, read on the forward strand.
CTGATCTACGTTTCCTATCGCGGCGTGCTGCGGCCGCTTTCGGCCGCGCACAAGCACGCGCGAAACGGCGGCCCGAAGACTCCCGAGGACAAGGCCGAAGTCTATTTCCGCACCACGCCGATGTTCGAAACGGGGGACGAGCGCTATCGCTGGCTGAACGATATCGTCGCGGTCGGACTCGGCGCCAGCGTCGGCGGCGCGGTCCGTTACGACGTGTTCGAACTGCTGTAGCGCGGGCAGGATCGATCGCGCGATCGGTCATGATCCCTTTTCGACAGCCAACCGTTCCCCGGCGAACGCCGGGGTCCATGCCGCGCGGCACCATGCCATCTGGACCCCGGCTTTCGCCAGGGAACGGGCCCTTGCGTGGGCGACTAGCCCTTTCCGACAAGTAGATCCCGCCTCCCCTCATAGGAAGGGCGGTGATATGAGGAGGAAATGGGAAACAAACTTAGCAAGGCGAGCAGGCTGGCTCAGGCTACTGAAAGCCACTGGTCTTTTGGTCAGATGGTCAAAGACAACTGGCCTTGGATTGCGGGCGTGACTGGGCTTCCCGTCTCGACGGGTTGGCTCGCTTGGATCAAAGCGACTGCCGAAGGCGCAGCTTGGCATGATAAGCTATTGTTCGCGATTATCGCCACTGGCTTCATGGCTTTTGTCGTCCTTGGTGCCCGGGCATTCCTGTTATCCGCGCGTCGAGCGAAGCGCGAAGAGGGGGCGATAGCGCGCGGGCTCTCCATTTCCGGCTATACTTACGAGCGAGGTACAATAATTGAAGGTGGCACACACACGCTGCCTGAGATTTTCGGGCGCGACCAAGTTCGAACGGATGTTACATTTCGAAATTGTCACATAGCTGGCCCTGGAATCGTCGCTCTTTTTGCGTGCCACATCGAACGAAGCGAGTTCATTGCGTTGCCGGGTCCCCATGTTCTAGATTCTAGACATAGCGGCGAAATAGCCCGTTTCGCTTACAGGTTTGTGCACTGTAAGTTTGACAATTGCGCCTTCGAAGATGTCGCTATAGTGGGCAACCTGTCTATACGCGGCGCCGATTTGTATCGCTATAAGTTGGTCCGCATGAAGGATGACGAAGATTGAAGGCCGATGACTGCTTCGACGCTCTCTTGGACGCGATGGCGCAGGGCGACGCCCCTAGCGCACAAAAGAAGTCAGCAACTCGTTCAACATCGTCGAAGGGCGATGGCGGCAATTGTGACGAAACTCAAACTCGCCCAGATACTTTGAAAGATGCTGACGGCTGACGTGAATGTGCGTGCCGTTGATCGACCGCTTTAGCTGTGCCCAGAAGCCCTATATCGAGTTCACCGACGAACCCTGCGGGCTGACATACCCACCCGCACCGTGGTTCACAGACATGTGGAAATAACTCTCGGCATTGACCGTCAGATAGGCGCCCGCTTCATCGGTGTGGACGATACTGTGGCGCTTTACGTGCGCCTTGATGACCGGGAACAGGGTAGCGCGCCGCTGGTTGGGAACAACCTTGGGACGACTTTGCCCCCGCGTTCGGCGATGCCGACGACAATCGACTTGTTTGACAGGCGACCTTCCTCTGCAGTCGCCTTGCCGCCGATAATCGTTTCGTCGACTTCGACGTGCTTCGTGAAGCCGCCAAGGGGGCCATCGCCGTCCACAATCGCCATGTATTTGCGGATTTCATGGCACATGCGCCAAGCCGTTTTGTAGGTCACGCCGATCTGGCGTTCAGCTTTCTTTGCTGTCACGCCGCTGCGCGACTTGCAGAACTGGAACATGACAAAGAACCAATCACGAAGGTTCGTGCGTGTCCGGTCAAAGGGGGTGCCGGCGGTCGGGTAGACTTGGTGGCCGCACCATTCGCAGGCATAACTGCGGCGCTTAGCGACGCGCTAAAACTTCGCGCTCTTGCCGCACTTCTCACAATTGTGACGCTCACCGTAGCGAACGCGCATCAGATAATCGAGGCAACTTTTCTCGGTTGGGAAGCGGTCCTGAAACTGGCGCAGGGTTGGTGCTTTGCTCATGCCGATTATCTAGCACAAGCCATTACTTGTCACACGGGGATAATCGTCCTTGCGTGTCTGAAGTCCATATATGCCCGCCCGATCCCGGCCGGCGCGGCGCGGGATCGGGGTTGGCAACGCCGTGCATCTGGTCCATCGCCGCCCCCGATGAGCAACAGGACGCAGGAAACGGGCCCGCCCATGACGCAAGCATCCCATCACCCGATGACGATGATCCACCTGTTGCGGGCGGTCTATTGGTATGACGAGGCGCTCCAGTCGAACCTGCGCCGCGACGGCTGGCCGACCCCGACGCGGACCCAGTCGATGCTGTTCGCGAACATCGCCATGGGCGAATCGCGCCCCGCCCGCCTCGCCGCCAACCTGGGGATCACGCGCCAGTCGATGAGCGAGATGATCGCGACGCTGGTCGAACAGAATATCCTGGTGGTCCGGCCCGACCCGCAGGACAGGCGCGCGCACAAGATCAGCTTCCATCCCGATTCATCGCCGCTCCGGCACGCCGCCGAAGCGGTGATGAACGCCTTGCACCAGCATCTCGCCGCCCGCCTGGGGAAGGATCGCCTCGACGCCCTCGACGACGCGATCTCGGCGGACTGGGGTCCCATTCCCGATTTGAGCGCGCCCGAAAGAAAATAGTTAGTATACTATTGACTTTGTCAGGCAGCCTGACAAACTCCCTCCAAAGACATGAGGGAGAGAATGGCCGTGGCCGACATGGAATTACCGCCGACCGTCCAACCCGCGATTCCGGTCGGGGATGATTTCCTGACGCGCGAGCAACTGGCCCAGCTCACGCCCGCAGACCTGGTCCGCCGCACCACCGCGCTCAAGCCGCTGTTGCAGCGGCACGCCGCGGCGTGCGAGCGCGAACGGCGCCCGATCGTCGAGGTGTGGAACGCCATCCGCGCGACCGGCTGTTTCTATCACTTCATGCCGCGCAAATATGGCGGGCTGGAATTCGACGTCGACAGCTTCCTCGACGCGATGCTGCCGCTGGCCGAAGGCTGCGCGTCAACCGGCTGGGTCACCGCATTCTGCGTCGAGCATGTCTGGATGCTGTCGCAATTTCCCGAGCCGTTCCAGGACGAGATTTTCGGCGGCGGCGGAGACCATGTCCCCTATGTGATCGCGCCCGGCGTGACCGCGCCCCCGGGCAAGGCGATTCCGGTCGACGGCGGCTATCGCATCTCGGGCCGCTGGAAATGGGGTACCGGGATCATGAATTCCAACTGGGCGATGGTGGCGTGCGCGATCCCCGACGATCCCGAGCGCCGCGCCCTGTTCTGCGCCCTGCCGACGAACGAGGTCAAGGTGCTCGACACCTGGCATATCGACGGGATGGAGGGAACGGGCAGCCACGACCTGCTGATCGAGGACGCCTTCATCCCCGAATATCGCACGATGAACATGAACGACATGCGGGCCGGAACCGGCCACGGCGCGCGCCTGTACGACAATCCGATCTATCGCCAGCCGATGACCCCCTTCCTGGGCGTCACCGCAGCGATCGGCGGCGTCGGGGTCGGGCGCGCGGCGGTCGCCGCCTTTGCCGAACAACTTCAGCAACGCGTCATCCCGGGAAGCACGACCCGGCAATCGGACAAGCCCGCCGCCCAGATGCGCCTGGCCCATGCCGACGTGCAGATCGCGACGGCCGAGATGCTGCTGCGCGCCGCGGTCAATCGCAACGTCGAACTCGCGGCGGGGCCGGTGCCCGCCACCTTCGAGCAGCGCAGCTTCATGCGCCTGCAGATCGCGCACGCGATGGAAATCTGCCGCGAGGCGATCCGCACGCTGGTCGAGGCGGCGGGCGCGGGCGCCCACATGCGGGGCAATCCGCTGCAGCGGCATCTGCGCGACATCAACGTCATGTCGAACCACGTCATCTACGACATCGACGCGGCGTCCGAACTGCGCGGCCGTGCGATGCTGGGGATGGAACCCAATTCGATGATCTACTGATCGCTTGCGGCGGGCGAAAGGCGCACGCCCGCGGCGAAAGGACCGGCGCCGACAACAAATGGGGCCCGCGAAACCCGTCATGGCGACGGGGCGGAGCGCCCGAAAATGGGAGGGAAAAATGAACCGGATTACGCTGTTCCGTTCGATGCTGCTTGCCAGCCTTGCCGTTCCGACATCCGCCTATGCCCAGACCGACGGCGCGTCGGCCGCCCGCGATTCCGAAATCGTCGTCACCGCGACCAAGCGCGAGCAGACGCTGCTCGACGTGCCGCTGTCGGTCGCGGCGGTCAGCGGCGAGGGCATGGAAGCGATGGGCATCCGCCAGTTCAACGACCTCCAGTCGAGCGTCCCCAACCTGCAGATCGACCAGACCAACGGCAATTTCGTCGTGTCGATGCGCGGGCTCGGTTCGGGCGGCGGCAACCTGGCCTTCGAACAGTCGGTCGGCTTCTTCATCGACGGCGTCTATTCGGGCCGGTCGCGGTCGATGCAGACCGCGATGATGGACGTCGCGCGGGTCGAGGTCGTGCGCGGTCCGCAAGGCGCGCTGTTCGGCAAGAACACCAACGCCGGCGCGATCAGCGTGATCAGCCGCGCGCCCACCCGGCAGTTCGAAGCGCAACTGCGCGGCCGCTACGAGTTCGAGAATGACGGCTATGGCGGCGGCGGCTTCGTGTCGGGTCCGTTGACCGACAGCCTCAGCGCCCGGCTCAGCTTTCAGGCCGGGCACGAGGGCGGTTACATGTACAACCGCGTCACCCGACGCGACGACAACAGCAACAACAATATGGGTATCCGCGGCCAGTTGCTGTTCGAACCCGCCGGCGGGGGCGGATCGATCCTGTTCAAGGCCGAATATGCCGAGAACAACTACAAGGGCGGCAACCTGACCTACAACGGTCTGGGCAACTGCGTCTTCTGCGACCAGATCCGCGCCGCGTCGGCCGCCGTCGGCGGCCCGCCCGAACGCCCCTCGTTCGAGCGCGCGCAAAGTTCGGCCTATCCCGAATTCTCGCGCACCAACAACCTCAACCTCACCGTCACCGCCAAGCTCGACCTCGGCGGGGGGTTCGAGCTTTCGTCGATCTCGGGCTATCAGCGGCTGCGCGCCCGGACGCAGAACGATATCGACATCAGCCCCATCGCCTTTTCGGATTCGATCCATACCGAAAACAGCTCGCAGCTTTCGCAGGAAATCCGGGTCGCGGGCGCCGTCGGGCCGGTCGACCTGATCGTCGGCGGCTCCTATTTCTATGCGCGGTCGGACATCCTGCAGGAAATCTACTGGAACGGCGCCGACAAGGTGCTGACCCCGCCGATCGGCCCCTTGCTGCAAGGGACGGCGCGGCTGCCGTTCCACCAGACGAGCGAGGCGCTGTCGCCCTTCGCCGCGATCGACTGGCATCTGACCGATGCGCTGACCTTCAGCGGCAGCCTGCGCTACAACCACGAATCGAAGCAGGCGCGCGTCGCCGGGGAAATGAGCGTGCTCGCCTATCCCAGCTATGTCTTCATCCGCTCGCGCAGCGAGGCGCTGTGGGATTATTCGGCGAAGCTCAGCTACAAGTTCGGCCCCTCGGCGCAGGTCTACGTCAGCTATGCGACCGGGTCGAAGGGCGGCGGCTATGTGTCGAACGACAGCCGCCTCGGCCTGACCGGGCGCGTCGAGTTCGAGCCCGAGCGGGCGCGGTCGTGGGAGGCCGGCGCCAAGCTGCGCCTGCTCGACAACCGGCTGCACCTGAACATGGCCGCCTTCACGACCGATTTCACGAACCTTCAGGTCTCCTCCTTCACCGGATCGTCCTTCACCACCGGCAACGCCGCCGAAGCGCGGTCGCGCGGGATCGAGGGCGACGCGGCGTTGCGGATCGGCGACATGCTGACGATCGGCGGTTCGCTGGCCTATCTCGACGCCTATTACACCGATTATCCGGGGGCGGCCTGCACCTATGACGCGCCCGCGGGCTGCACGACGATGAACCTCGCCGGCTACCGGCTGACGCGCGCGCCGAAGTGGAAATGGAACAGCTATGCCGAGGTTCGGGTGCCGGTGGCGTCGGACTGGGCGCTGACCGGCCGCGTCGCGGCCGACTATACCGGCGCCTCCATCTATCAGGACGACCGCCATCCCAACAATATCATGCCCGGCTATACCAAGCTCGACGCGCGGCTCGCGCTCGCGTCCGAGGCGAACGACCTCGAGGTCGCGCTGATCGGCCGCAACCTGACCAACAAGGTGTCGTTCAGCCAGTCGTTCGGCGTGCCGCTGGTGGCGGGAAGCTGGGCGGTGTTCGTCAATCCGTCGCGAACCATCGCGCTGGAGGTCACCAAGGGCTTCTGACCCGGCATTGCAGAGGGGCCTGCCATGCGGAACGCTCTGCGGGAAAACGGACCGGATGTGCAAGACGGCGGACAGCTGCACGATCTTGCACGTCTGGTCTTCCAGTCCTTCCAGCGGCTGCTGGAGCACCGGACCATGGTGCACGACGTGTCGGCGAGCCAGTGGAGCTTCCTGCGGCAGCTGTGGCGCACCGACGGCATCTGCCAGCGCGAGCTGGCCAACCGGTTGGGAATTTCCGAAGCCACGGCTACCATCGCGCTTCGCAGGCTGGAGGAAAAGGGTTTCGTCAGCCGCCGGCGCAATGCCGGCAACCGCCGCGAGATGCTGGTCTTTCCGACCCGGCGCACGCAGGCGCTGGAGGCGGTGCTGATCCCCCTCGCGCGCGACGTCCATGTCCTGGCGACGCAGGATTTCACGGCGGCGGAGGTCGCGACGCTCGAACGGCTGCTGCGCAGCGTGATCGCCAATCTCGCCGCAGCCTGAGGAGACGCACGAGGTGAAGATATTGCATATCGCGGGCAGCCCCAAGGGCGAGCGGTCGGCTTCGCGAAAACTGGCGGACGTCTTCCTGCGCCGCTATCGCGCCCTGCATCCCGGCCATGAGATTGGCGCCATCGACGTGTTCGACGCCGCAGCGAATCCCGATTTCGGTGCGGTCCACGCCATCCACAAGCTGGCGCCGCTGTTCGGCGAGGAACGGAGCGAGGCGGGGACCGTCGCGTGGGTCGATACCGAGCGGCTGATCGCGGATTTCGACCGCGCCGACAAGATATTGCTGTCGTGCCCGATGTGGAACTATTCGGTGCCGTGGGCGGTGAAGCGCTATCTCGATCACCTGATGCAACCCGGCCGGACATTCGGGTTCGATCCCGCGACCCGGCAGCACTTCGGCCTGCTCCGCGACCGCCCCGTCCAGTTCATCCTCACCCGTTCCTCGACGGGCGACGACGATCCGGGGGATTTCCAGCTGCCCTATCTGCTGCACATCTTCCGGCAGATGGGCCTGCACGATATTCGCGTGATCAACGCCTGCAAGACCACGAAAGCCACCGCGCCGGAGCGGCTCGCCTATCTCGATTCCTTCACCCCGGAGCTGGAGGCGGCCGCCGCCCGTTTTTGAACGCCCTGCCCTCGATACGGCATCACCCTGCTTCTTCGCTTGCGGGATCGGCCCGCGCGTCCTAGACGCTGCGCTTTAATGACAAGCGCAACCACCCGACCCGCCAGCGACTACCCGCCCGGTGGCGATGCCTTTCGCCATCGCGACCTGACCGGCATCGCCCAGCTCGCTCCATGGGAAATTTCCTATATCCTCGACGCCGCCGAACAGTGGGTCGAGCTGAACCGTTCGGGGGCGGCGAAGCATGACGATGCGCTGAAGGGCCTCACCATCATCAACGCCTTCTTCGAAAATTCGACGCGCACCCTGCTGTCGTTCGAGATCGCGGGCAAGCGGCTCGGCGCCGACGTCGTCAACATGCACGCGGCGCAGTCGAGCGTGAAGAAGGGCGAGACGCTGATCGACACCGCGATGACGCTGAATGCGATGCGCGCCGACGCGATCGTCATCCGCCATTCGGCATCGGGCGCGGTGCAACTGATCGCCGACAAGGTCGACTGCCCGGTGCTGAACGCCGGCGACGGGCGGCACGAGCATCCGACGCAGGCGCTGCTCGACGCGCTGACCATCCGCCGCCGCAAGGGCAAGGTCGAGGGGCTGACCGTCGCGATCTGCGGCGACGTGCTGCACAGCCGCGTCGCGCGATCGAACATCCTCGCGCTGACGCTACTCGGCAACGATGTGCGCGTCGTCGCGCCGCCGACGCTGATCCCGCCCGCGCTCGACCGCATGCACGCCGTCCCCTTCACCGACATGGACGAAGGGTTGAAGGGCGCCGACGTCGTGATGATGCTGCGCCTCCAGAACGAGCGCATGGACGGCGCCTACCTGCCCAGCGCGCGCGAGTATCACGCGCTCTATGCGCTGACGCCGCAGCGGCTGGAGAAGGCGAAGCCCGACGCGATCGTCATGCATCCCGGCCCGATGAACCGCGGGGTCGAGATCGACAGCAGCATCGCCGACGACCCGGTGCGATCGACGATCACCGAGCAGGTCGAAATGGGGGTCGCGGTGCGCATGGCGTGCCTCGACATATTGACCCGCCGCAAGCGGGGGGTGCCCGGATGGAACTGAAGCCGCTGCTCATCGCCAACGCCCGCCTGCTCGGCGGCGCGAGCGGCAGCCTGCTTGCGGTCGGCGGCCGCATCGCCGCGATCGACCCCGCCGAGCGTCCCGAGGGCACCGAGACGGTCGATGCGAAGGGTCAGTGGCTCGCCCCCGGCATCATCGACCTCGGCGTCTTCGCGACCGACAAGCCGGCCTTTCATTTCGGCGGCATCACGCGCGCCGCGCTGATGCCCGACAGCGGCCCGCTCGACGGCGCGGGGCTCGTCGAGCGCGCGGCGAAGGGCGGCAAGCCCGACCTGTGGGTTCATCCGCTCGCCGCCGCGACCAAGGGGCTCGCCGGCAGGGAACTGGCGGAAATCGGGCTGATGAAGGGCGCGGGCGCGCGCGCGGTGGCGACCGGCCGCGGCCGGATCGCCGATGCCGGCGTGATGCGCCGCGTCCTCTCCTACGCCGCGTCGCTCGGCCTCACCGTCATCGCGCATGCCGAGGACGAAGGACTGACGCATGGCGCGGTCGCGACCGATGGCGAGATGGCGACGCGGCTCGGCCTCGCCTCCGCGCCCGCGATTGCCGAGGCGATGGCGATCGCGCGCGACCTGCTGCTGGTCGAGGAAACGGGAGCGCCGCTGCATATCCGCCAGGTCACGACGCGGCGCGGGTTCGACCTGATCCGCGCCGCGAAGGCGACGGGACTGCCCGTCACCTGCGGCATCACGCCCGCGCACCTGTTCCTGTCCGACACCGCGATGGGCGATTTCCGCACCTTCGCGCGCCTGTCGCCGCCGCTGCGGTCGGAGGACGACCGCCGCGCCTGCCTCGCCGCCATCGCCGACGGCACGATCGACGTGCTCGCTTCGGGCCACGACCCGCGCGGGCCCGAGGACAAGCGCCTGCCCTTCGCCGAGGCGCTGCCCGGCATGGCGGGCGCCGAGACGCTGCTCGCGATGGGGCTGCAACTCGTCCGCGACGGCCACGCGACGCCGGCGCGCCTGTTCGACCTGCTCGCGGCGAACCCGGCAAAGCTGCTCGGCCTCGATGCCGGAACGCTGGCGGTCGGCGCCGAGGCCGACCTGATCCTGATCGACGACGGCACGCCGTGGCAGGTCGATGCGAAGAAGATGGCGGCGTGGGCGGGCAACACCCCCTTCGACGGCATGCCGATGCAGGGCCGCGCCACGATGCTGTGGAAAGGCGGCGTGCGGATACGCTGAGGCGCGATGGCTTTGGATTGCCGCGTGACTTTGCCGCTCGCAGATGGCGAGCCCGTTCCATGTCATCGGGCCGTAGCGCGTCAAATCCGAACCGTTCGCCCCCCGCTTTCGCGGGGGCAGGCTCTGAGCTTGTCGAAGCCTGTCCTGAGCACCTGCAAGGCCGTCGAAGGGCCGTGCTTTCTTTTGACGCCGCAGGAAGAAAGGCGGTGCTTCGACAAGCTCAGCACGAACGGGACGGGGATGAGCAGATTTGACGGCAATCATCCCTTTTCGACAAATAACCGTTCCCCGGCGAAAGCCGGGGTCCACGTGGGGCAGCGCTGCGCCATCTGGACCCCGGCTTTCGCCGGGGAACAGCGCCTGACTTGCCTGAAGGGTATATACCCCGACCAAGTTCAGCATGGCGAACGGATGAGGTGGCGCGCCGAAACCCGAATCCTCACGGGCCATGGCGCAGCGAAGCCTACCGCCCCCCGGCGGCCAGCCGCGCGCGCAGGTTTTGCAGGTCGCGCTGCGACAGCGGCGCCAGCGCGGCGGCGGGCTTGCCCTTGCGAAGGCGCTCGCGGTCCTTTTCCGACGGTTCGACGCGTCGCACGCGCACCGGGGCGTGGCCCTGCGCCTTCATCCCGAGTTGTTCGGCCGCGCCGCGCGACAGGTCGATGATGCGTCCGCCGCCCGCAAAGGGGCCGCGATCGTTGACGCGCACGACGATCCGCCGCCCGGTGTCGAGCGCCGTCACCTCGACATAGGTCGGCAGCGGCAGCGTCGTGTGCGCGGCCGTGACCCATCCGGGGCGGAATTTCTCGCCATTGGCGGTGCGGTTGCCCGATTCGCTGCCGTACCAGCTCGCATAGCCCACCACGTCATAGGCGGCGGCGGCGGCGGGCACATAGGTCGTGCCGCGGACCGCATAGGGCTTGCCGATCCGCACCGGCGAATCGCTGACCGGACGGAAATTCCCGCCCGCGCAGGCCGAAAGCATCAGGATCGCCGCCGCGGCCCCGGCCAACCGGACGGGGCGGCAATCGGGACGGCCCCGCATCCCTACCCCAGCACCCAGCTTCGCCGCGGATAGCCCTGCGCCCACAGCAGCGCGGTCAGGTCGTGATGGCGGATCGCAGCGTCGGCGGCGTCGGCGGCCGCGGGGTGCGGGTGATAGCCGATGCCCAGCCCCGCCGCGGTGATCATCGGAATGTCGTTGGCGCCGTCGCCGATCGCCAGCGTCTCGGCCAGCGGCAGCCCGCGCGCCGCCGCCTCGGACTGGAGCATCGCGAGCTTCGCGCCCGAATCGACGATCGGCTCGCGCACCTGTCCGGTCAGCCGGCCGCCCACGATCTCCAACTCGTTCGCGACCACCTTGTCGAAGCCGACCGCTTCCGCGACCGGCCCGGCGAAGGGCATGAAACCGCCCGACACCAGCACCGACCAGGCGCCGTGCGCCTTCATCGTCTGGACCAGCGTGCGCGCCCCGCGCGTCAGCCGGACCCGCTCCATCCGGCATTCGGCCAGCGTCGTCTCGGCCATGCCGCCCAGCAGCCCGACGCGCTCCGCCAGCGCGCCGCGAAAGTCGATCTCGCCGCGCATCGCCTTTTCGGTGATCGCCGCGATCTGCGCCTTCAGCCCTGCATAGTCGGCGAGTTCGTCGATGCATTCGACGGTGATCATCGTCGAATCCATGTCGGCGATCAGCAGCTTCTTCGTCCGGTCGCCGAGCGGCTGGACCACGATGTCGAGCGCGCCATGGTCCATCTTCGCAAGCTCGCTGCGCGCGCTGACCAGACTGCCCTGAAAGACGATGTCGGCCGCGTCGCCTTCGTCGAGCCAGTGCGGCGCGCCCACGTCGTGCCCGGTCGCGGCGAGGCGGTCGATCGCCTCGCGCACCACCTCGCCCGTCAGCGCTCCGGCTGCTATCAGCGTCGCAACGAACATGGCATCTCCTTCTTCATCCTCGAGCCAGCGGCTTCCTGTGGCGCTTATCGCCGGGCCGACCGCCAGCGGCAAGAGCGCCCTTGCCGTCGCCTTCGCGCAGGCGGTGGGGCGTGCGCAAGTCATCAATGCCGATGCCAGCCAGGTCTATCGCGACCTGACCATCCTGTCGGCGCGCCCGACCGCGGCGGAGATGCAGGGCGTCCCGCATCATCTGTTCGGTCATGTCGACGGGGCGGACGGCGCCTATCACGCGGCGCGCTGGGCCGCCGAAGCGCGCCGTGCGCTGGCCCGTGCGTGGGAGGACGACGATATCCCGATCCTGGTCGGCGGGACCGGCCTCTATCTGCGCACGCTGCTCGACGGCATCGCGCCGGTGCCCGCGATCGCCCCCGATATTCGCGCCGAAGTGCGCGCGATGGCGGTGGCCGACGCCCACGCCGCGCTTGCGAAAGCCGATCCCGCCGCGGCGGCGCGCCTGCACCCCGCCGACACGACCCGCGTCGCCCGCGCGCTCGAAGTGGTGCGCGCCACCGGCCGGCCGCTCGCCGACTGGCAGCGCGCGCGCGAGGGCGGGATCGCCGGCTCCGTCGCGCTCGTCCCGCTGGTCCTGCTGCCGCCGCGCGACGAACTGCGCGCGCGCTGCGACGCGCGGCTTGCCGGGATGTTCGAGCGCGGCGCGATCGACGAGGTCGCGGCGCTGATCGCCCGCGATCTCGACCCCGACCTTCCCGTCATGCGCGCGATCGGCGTGCCGCAGATCGCCGCCCTGCTGCGCGGCACCCTGTCGCGCGCCGAGGCGCTCGACCGGGCGCAGGCCGCGACCCGCCAATATGCGAAACGCCAGTTCACCTGGCTGCGCCATCAGCCGCCGGCCGGATGGCCCCGACACGAAGCGTCATTATCCGTCGATTCTATAAAGGAAATAGCAATAAAATTACAGCATACACTGTTGACAGGATAGAATCATATACCTATTGCCCGCAGCCTTGTTGCGTCGCACAAGCGCGTGCCTTGCGCGCGGGCGAAATGGAGAAAAGGAGCAGTGTCGTGACGGAAATGAGCGGTGCCGACATGGTGGTTCAGGCGCTGGTCGACCTTGGGGTCGATACAGTGTTCGGCTATCCGGGCGGCGCGGTCCTTCCGATCTATGACGCGCTGTTCAACCATCCGACGATCCGGCACATCCTGGTCCGCCACGAACAGGCGGCGACCCACGCGGCGGAGGGCTATGCCCGCGCCACCGGCAAGCCCGGCGTCGTGCTCGTCACCTCGGGCCCCGGCGCGACCAACGCCGTGACCGGCATCACCGACGCGCTGCTCGATTCGATCCCGATGGTCGTGCTGACCGGGCAGGTGCCGACGACCCTGATCGGAACCGACGCATTCCAGGAATGCGACACGGTCGGCATCACGCGCCACTGCACCAAGCATAATTATCTGGTGATGGACCCCGACCGGCTGGGCCCGATCATCCACGAGGCGTTCCATATCGCGACGCATGGCCGGCCCGGTCCGGTGGTGATCGACATCCCGAAGAATGTGCAGGTGGCGACCGGCACCTACAGCGTGCCCGAACTGATCGAGCACCAGAGCTATCGCCCGCAGGTCGAACCCGACGCCGATGCGATCGCCGATGCGATCGCGCTGATCGCGGCGGCCGAGCGCCCGATCTTCTATACCGGCGGCGGCGTCATCAACGCCGGCCCCGACGCGAGCGCGGCGCTGCGCCAGCTCGTCGGGCTGACCGGCGCGCCGATCACCTCGACGCTGATGGGGCTCGGCGCCTTTCCGTCGGACGATCCGAAATGGCTCGGCATGCTCGGCATGCACGGCACCTATGAATCGAACATGGCGATGAACCGCGCCGACCTGATCATCGCGGTCGGCGCGCGCTTCGACGACCGCGTCACGGGCCGCCTCGACGCCTTCGCGCCGCATGCGAAGAAGATCCACATCGATATCGACCGGTCGTCGATCAACAAGATCGTTCCCGTCGACGTCGCGGTGCTCGGCGATGCGGGGCGCGCGCTCGACGCGCTGATCGGCGCGTGGCAGGACAAGGGGCACAAGGCGCGCGACCTCGGCGAATGGTGGCGCCGCATCGACGGCTGGCGCGCGACGCGCTGCCTCGACTTCCCGGAGAAGAAGGAAAGCGGGGCGGAGATCATGCCGCAGCGCGCGGTCAAGGCGCTGTTCGAGGCGACGCGCGGCCGCGACCCGATCATCACCACCGAGGTCGGGCAGCACCAGATGTGGGCGGCGCAGCATTTCGGCTTTTCCGCCCCCAATCGCTGGCTGACGTCGGGCGGTCTCGGCACGATGGGCTATGGCTTTCCGGCCGCGGTCGGCGCGCAGGTCGCGCGGCCCGACCGCCTCGTCATCTGCATCGCGGGCGAGGCCTCGCTCCAGATGAACATCCAGGAAATGGGCACGGTCAGCCAGCACCGCCTGCCGGTGAAGATCTTCATCCTCAACAACGAGTGGATGGGGATGGTCCGCCAGTGGCAGGAACTGACCTATGAAAGCCGTTATTCGAACAGCTATTCGGACAGCCTGCCCGATTTCGTGAAGCTGGCGGAGGCCTATGGCTGGACGGGGCTGCGCATCGACACGCTGGGCGAACTGGAGGACGGCATCCGCACCATGATCGACACGCCCGGCCCGGTGATCGTCGACTGCCGCGTCGCCAAGCTCGCCAACTGCTTCCCGATGATCCCGTCGGGCGCGGCGCATACCGAAATGATCCTCCAGCCGAGCGACGTCATCGGCACGATGGACGACGAAGCGAAAGCGCTGGTGTGATGAGGGCCGACGCTTTTCACCCCCTCCCGCGAGCGGGAGGGGCAGCGAGGCTTGCGAACTCGTTCGCCAGCCGCAGCGGGGTGGGCATCGCCACGCCGTCTGCTCGCTTCGCTCGCGCCCACCCCTCGATCCCCTCCCGCAAGCGGGAGGGGAAGGAATAGTCATGAAAATCACCACCGAAGCGGGCGAGCGCCACGTGCTCGCCATCACCGTCGACAACGAGGCCGGGGTGCTCGCCAAGATCACCGGGCTGTTCACCGCGCGCGGCTATAATATCGAAAGCCTGACGGTGGCGGACATCACCGCCGACCATGCGCTGTCGCGCATCACCATCGTCACCTCCGGCCCGCCGCCGGTGATCGACCAGATCATCGCGCAGCTCGACCGGCTGGTTCCGGTCCACAAGGTCATCGACCTCGCCGACCAGGGCGCGCATGTCGAGCGCGAGATCGCGCTGGTCAAGGTCGCCGGCACCGGCGAGAAGCGCATCGAGGCGCTGCGCCTCGCCGACGTGTTCCGCGCCAAGGTCGTCGACACGACGCTGACCAGCTTCGTCTTCGAGATCACCGGCAACAGCGACAAGGTCGACCGCTTCATCGCGCTGATGCGCGAATGCGGCCTTGTCGAGGTCGGGCGCACCGGCATCGTCGCCATCTCGCGCGGGCCGGAGGCGGTTTAGTTCAATTTCGTGCTCCCCCGCGAAGGCGGGGGTCCAGTCAACGTCAGATGGGTCCCCGCCTTCGCGGGGACACACTATTAGGGAAGAAAGACATGCAGGTTTACTACGATCGCGACGCCGACCAGGATCTGATCAAGGGCAAGAAGGTCGCCATCCTCGGCTACGGCAGCCAGGGCCACGCCCATGCGCAGAATCTGCGCGACAGCGGGGTCAAGGAGGTCGCGATCGCGCTGCGCCCCGGTTCGGCGACCGCGAAGAAGGCCGAAGGCGCGGGCTTCCGGGTGCTGTCGAACAAGGAAGCCGCCCAGTGGGCCGACGTCATCATGATCGCCGCCCCCGACGAGCATCAGGCGAAAATCTATTATGACGACCTTGCCGACAATCTGAAGCCCGGCGCCGCGCTCGCCTTCGCGCACGGGCTCAACATCCATTTCGGCCTGATCGAGGCGCGCCCCGACATCGACGTCTTCATGGTCGCGCCCAAGGGTCCCGGCCACACGGTGCGCAGCGAATATCAGAAGGGCGGCGGCGTCCCCTGCCTGATCGCAGTCGCGCAGGAAGCCAGCGGCAATGCGGGCAACGGCCACGCCAAGGCGCTCGCCCTCAGCTACGCCAGCGCCGTCGGCGGCGGGCGCAGCGGCATCATCGAGACGACCTTCAAGGAAGAGTGCGAGACCGACCTGTTCGGCGAGCAGGCGGTGCTGTGCGGCGGCATCACCCACCTGATCCAGGCCGGGTTCGAAACGCTGGTCGAGGCGGGCTACGCCCCCGAAATGGCCTATTTCGAATGCCTCCACGAAACCAAGCTGATCGTCGACCTGCTCTATGAGGGTGGCATCGCGAACATGCGCTATTCGATCTCGAACACCGCCGAATATGGCGACATCAAGACCGGCCCGCGCATCATCACCGACGAAACCAAGGCCGAGATGAAGCGCATCCTCGCCGACATCACCTCGGGCCGCTTCGTCAAGGATTTCGTCCTCGACAACCAGGCCGGTCAGCCCGAACTGAAGGCCAGCCGCAAGGCCGCCGCCGCGCACCCGATCGAACAGACCGGCGCCGCGCTGCGCGCGATGATGCCGTGGATCGCGAAGAACAAGCTGGTCGACAAGGCGGTCAACTGACCGCGCCGGACAGCGACGGAACCTCGTCATTGCGAGGAGCGTAGCGACGAAGCAATCTCCAGCCATCGACTTCGCACATGGTCGATAGCTGGAGATTGCTTCGCTCCGCTCGCAATGACGAACGGAGGGAAATGATGAGGCAGCCCTTCCACGCCCACCGCGCCGATCTCGCCGCGCTCGCGGCCGAAGACCGCCGCCGCACCCTCGTCCCGCGCGCCGGGATCGATTTCGCCTCGAACGATTATCTCGGTCTTGCCGGCTCCGCCGCGCTGCGCGACGCGCTCGCCGCCGGGATCGCGCGCGGCCTTCCCGCCGGCTCGGGCGGTTCGCGCCTGCTGCGCGGCAATCATGCGGAACATGAAGCGCTCGAAACCCATGCCGCGCGCCACTATGGCAGCGAGGCAGCGCTTTTCTTTCCCACCGGCTTCGCCGCCAACGCCGCGCTGTTCGCGACGCTGCCGCAGCGCGGCGACCTGATCGTCCACGACGAATTGATCCACGCGAGCGCGCACGACGGCATGAAGCTCGGCCGCGCGGACATCCGTGCCGCCGCGCACAATGATGCGCAGGCGTTCGACGACATGGTCGTCGCATGGCGCAAGACGGGCGGCACCGGCACGCCGTGGATCGCGGTCGAAAGCCTCTACAGCATGGACGGCGACACGGCGCCGCTCGCCGACCTCGCGACCGTCGCCGCGCGCCACGACGCGGTGCTGGTGGTCGACGAGGCGCACGCAACCGGTGTCTTCGGCCCCGCCGGACAGGGGCTTGCGCACGGCCTTGCATCCCGCGAAAGGCTCATCACGCTGCACACCTGCGGCAAGGCGCTCGGCTGCGAGGGGGCGCTGCTTTGCGGGCCGCAGATCGTCCGCGATTTCCTCGTCAACCGGGGCCGCCCCTTCATCTTCTCCACCGCGCCGTCGCCGCTGATGGCGTGGCTCGTCCGCCAGGCGCTGGAGATCGTCGCGACCGAGCCCGAACGGCCCGCGCGCCTTCACGCGCTCGTCCGCCATGCCGAGGCGCGCCTTGCCGCGCTCGGCCTGCCCGCGAGCGGCAGCCAGATCCTTCCCGTCGTGATCGGCGACAACGCCCGCGCGATGCGTGTCGCCGGCGCGTTGCAGGCCGCGGGCTTCGACGTCCGCGGCATCCGTCCGCCGACCGTGCCGCAGGGCACCGCGCGCCTGCGCATCGCGATCACGCTCAACGTCGCCGAAAGCGATATCGACGCGATGACCGGCGCGCTTGCCGACGCGATGGCGGCCACCTGATGCCGCGCTTCGTCGTGACCGGCACCGACACGGGTATCGGCAAGACCGTCTTCACCGCCGCGCTGGCGGGAGCGCTCGGCACCCCCTATTGGAAACCGATCCAGTCGGGGCTCGAAGACGAAACCGACAGCGAGGTCGTCGCGCGGCTGGCCGGTGTGCCGGTCCTGCCCGAGGCGTATCGCCTCGTCACCCCCGCCTCCCCCCACCTCGCGGCCGAGATCGACGGCGTCGCGATCGATCCGGATGCGCTGACCCCGCCCGCGGGCGACCTGATCGTCGAGGGCGCGGGCGGCGTCCTCGTCCCGGTCACGCGCACGCTTCTCTATGCCGATCTGTTCGCGCGCTGGCGGATTCCGGTCATCGTCTGCGCGCGCACGGGTCTCGGCACGATCAACCACAGCCTGCTGACGATCGAGGCGCTGCGCGCGCGCGGCGTGCCGATCCACGGCATCGCCTTCGTCGGCGACGCGGTCGAGGACAGCGAGGCGATCGTCGCGAAAATTGGCGGCGTCCGCCGTTTGGGCCGCCTTCCCCGCCTCGATCCGCTGACGGGCGAGACGCTGGCGCAAGCCTTCGCCGCCAACTTCGATCTTGCCGGCTTCACCTGAAACCAGAAGCCGCTCGCCCTGAGCCTGTCGAAGCCTGTCCTGAGCGCCTGCAAGGCAGTCGAAGGGGGCCGTCCTTTTCTCTATCGGGTGCCGAAAGGAAGAACGGTGCTTCGACAAGCTCAGCACGAGCGGTAAGAGAGATAGCACTTATGTCACCCATCTGGCACCCCTTCACCCAGCACGGGCTCGGTGAGCCGATACCGCTGATCGACCGGGCCGAGGGCGCGCGCCTTTACGACGCGCAGGGCAACAGCTGGATCGACGCCATCTCCTCGTGGTGGGTCACCACCCACGGTCACGCGCATCCGCGCATCATGACCGCGATCCGGGCGCAGAGCGAGAAGCTCGACCAGCTCATCTTCGCAGGCTGGACGCACGAGCCGGCCGAAGCGCTCGCCGCCGAACTGGTCCGCATCACCCCCGATCCGCTGACCCGCGTCTTCTTTTCGGATTCGGGTTCGACCAGCGTCGAGGTCGCGCTGAAAATGGCGCTCGGTTACTGGTTCAACATCGGCGAGGCGCGCAGCCGCATCCTGGTGATGGAGCACAGCTATCACGGCGACACGATCGGCGCGATGTCGGTCGGCGAGCGCGGCGTCTACAACCGGGCGTGGCAGCCTTTGCTCTTCGACGTCGGCACCATTCCCTTCCCCGCCGGGGGACGCGAACAGGCGGCGCTCGACGCGCTCGAAGCCGCCTGCGCCGAAAAGCCCGCCGCCTTCATCGTCGAACCGCTGATCCTCGGCGCCGGCGGCATGCTGATCTACCCCCCATGGGTGCTCGCGGAGATGCGCGCGATCTGCGCCCGTCACGGCGTCCTGTTCATCGCCGACGAGGTGATGACCGGCTGGGGCCGCACCGGCACCCGCTTCGCCTGCGACCAGGCGGGGGTGATCCCCGACATCGTCTGCCTGTCGAAGGGGCTGACCGGCGGCGCGATGCCGCTCGCGGTGACGCTGTGCATCGAACCGGTCTTCGAAGCGCATTATTCGACCGACCGCGCAAAGACCTTCTATCATTCATCGAGCTACACCGCGAACCCGATCGCCTGCGCCGCGGCGGTCGCCAATCTCGCCATCTGGCGCGACGAGCCGGTGCAGGCGCGCATCGACGCGCTCGCCGAGGCGCAGGCGGCGCATTTGTCGCTGCTGACCGGCGATGCGCGCATCGCGAACCCGCGCCGGCTGGGCACCATCGCCGCGCTCGACGTCCGCGTGCCCGACGGCGGCTATCTGTCGACGCTCGCGCCGCGCCTCATCGCTTTCTATCGCGAACGCGGCGTCCTGCTCCGCCCGCTCGGCAACAGCATCTATGTCATGCCGCCCTATTGCATCGCGCCCGGCGAACTCGCGCAGGTCTGGAACGCGATCGCCGCATCGCTCGATCTCGATCCATCGCCGTAAGTGGTGGAGCGTCCGCTCAAGCATTCTCCAGGCGCCTCTATGGCGTGTGAGGATTCGGGTTTTGGCGCGCTGCCCCATCCGTTCGTCATGCTGAACTTGTTTCG
>NZ_BCUA01000045.1 GCF_001591045.1 Sphingopyxis granuli NBRC 100800
GAGCCGCAGCTGGCTCGCGCCGAGCGCCTCGAGCCGCGGCACCGCCAGCCGGATCATGTCGAAGCCGAAGCCGGGATCGATCGGGTCGCGCAGGCCGTCGATGCGCTCGGCGAACAGCCGCATCACCAGCGCCGGATCGCGGGTCGGCCGGCCGGTCTCCACCGCGATCGTCCGGGCGAGGCCGTCGCTGCGGAAGAAGGTGGCGTGGAACGCGCGGCCGCCCTTGCCGCGCGCGCGCATCTCCGCGATCGCCTCGGCGGTCAGTTCGGCGAGCACCGTCGTCGCATGTGCCGTGCTTGCGACCGGTTCGGCGAAACGGCGCGCGGCGGCGACGGGCGGCGGCGTCCGGCGCGGCGCGAGCGGGCTCGGCGCATCGCCGAGGATGCGGCGCAGCTTGCCGGCCGCTTCGGCGCCGAAGCGCGCGGCGATCGACGCCATCGGCCGGCTTGCGAGATCGCCGATCGTCCGCAGCCCGGCGCGCAGCAGCGCGCGCGTTGCCTCGCCTTCGAGGTCGAGCGCCGCGACGGGCAGGCGCCGGACCGCCGCCGTTTCGTCGGGCGCGGGCGGGGCCGGGTGGCGCGTCAGCGCGCGGGCGGCATCGGCGGTGGGGCCGAGCGCGGCGCGCACCGTCATCCCGAGCCGGTCGAGCCGCGACTCGACATCGGCGACCAGCGCCGCTTCGCCGCCGAACAGGTGCGCGCATCCCGCGATGTCGAGGATCAGCCCGTCGGGAGGATCGAGCGCGACGAGCGGCGTGTAGCGCCCGCATCCCTCGGCGATCCGGTCGAGCCAGAGCAGGTCGCATGCCGGATCGTGCGCGACCACGGCGAGGTCGGGCACGCGCGCCCGCGCGTCGGCGAGCGGCAGGCCGGGGACCAGTCCCAGCGCCTCGGCATCGGCGCCGACGCTCGCGAGGCACAGCGCCCCGCGCCGCTTTTCGGCGAAGACGAGCGGGGCGTCAGGCGGCCGCGGCGCGGTGCGCGACAGACGCTCGGCGGGAAGATAGGGGAAGAAGAGCGCCAGATAGCGCCGCATCCCCGAAGGCTCGTTCGTCACGGTTCCACTCCAGCCGCCAGCGCGCGCCCGCAGGGCCGGCGCGCCAGCGCAGCAATTCCAGGTCGAAGGCGGGCGCCCCCGGTGCCTGCGCCTCCAGTTCGCGCGACGGCGCGGCGGCCAGGCGCCAGCGCGTCTCGGCGATGCTCGGCACCGGCTCGGCGGCGAAGCGCAGCAGCAGCAGCACCGTCCCCGCGTCGCGCGCGCCGAGCGCGAGCCGCCGGCCCGCGGTCAGGTCGAGCGCCGCCAGTGCGCCGCGGCTTTCGACGACGACCGCCGCCGATCCGGGGCAGCGCACGGCATCGTTGGCGGCGGCGAGCAGCGCGGTCGCATCGCGCGCCTCGACGAGCAGCAGCCGGTTCGGATCGCCCCCCAGTTCGGCGAGGCCCGGCGCATAGAGATGCCCCTGACGCCGCGCGCCGTCCGCCGTGCGCAGCCACAGGACCGGCGCTTCGCCGGGCCCGCGCAGGGCGAGCAGCGCGGCGAAGGCGGCGGCACTGGCCGCATCGAGCGCGTCGGCGGCGAAGATTTCATGCACCCGCCCCATCGCCAGCCCGCCGCCGAGCGCGGCGTCGAATCCCGCATGCCCGCTCGCCAGCCACGCGCCGTCGCCGGGCGGTTCGCCGGCGGCAGCGATCCGGGCAATGCGGCGGCGCAGCCCGGCGAGAGGGGAGGACGAATCGCGCATGACATGTTCTCTATATGTTCTATTAGCGCGTGAGTCCCGCCGCTTGTCAAGACGGCGGGTGTGGGGTCGTTTTGAATAGGCTGCAAAGGCTCGGTCCCCCTCCCGCTTGCGGGAGGGGCGACGAGGCTTGCGAACTTGTTCGCTAGCCGCAGCGGGGTGAGCGAATGCAACGCCGCTGGCCCACCTCCGACCCCTCCCGCAAGCGGGATGGGAGATCGGATGGACGCACGAAATTCATAATGATCCGCTTACCAAAGCCGCACGGGCTTGCTTCGCGTCTTCGTGCGAAAGGGATTTCAGCGCGCCGCCGCGTCGCTCCCGGCGCCGCTGTCGCCGCCCAGCGCGCGGAACAGCGCGATGCGCGTCTGCGCGAGCAACAGGCGCGTCGCGGTTTCGCTGCGCCGTGCGCTGTAGAGGCTGCGCTGCGCGTCGAGGCTGGAAAGGAAGCTGTCGACGCCGCCGCGATAGCGCGCCTCGGTCAGCGCCGCGGTGTCGGCCGTCGCTTCGCTGTTCGCCGCCGCGGCGCGGACGCGCTCGGCGATCGTGCCCTGCACCGCGAGTGCGTCGGCGACATCGCGGAACGCGGTCTGGATCGCGCCTTCATAGCTGGAAAGCGCCGCGTCGCGCTGCGCCTCGCTTACCGCGACGCCGGCGCGGCGGCCGCCGAAATCGAAGATCGACGCGCTCGCATCGGCGCCCGCCGACCAGTTGAAGGCGCCGCCGTTGAACAGGCCCGACAGCGCGTCGCTCGCGAAACCGACGAGGCCCGTCAGCGAGATCGCCGGAAACAGCCGCGCGCGCGCCGCGCCGATGTCGGCATTGGCGGCGCGCAGCCGATATTCGGCCTCGATCACGTCGGGACGGCGCAGCAGGATTTCGGAGCGGACCCCGGCGGGGGGCGCGGCGATTCCGGCGCTGGCCTCGACAAGGGTCGCGGGCAGCAGCGCGCGGTCGACGTCGCCGCCGACGAGCAGCCGGATCGCATTCTCGTCCTGCGCCAGCGCCGTCTTCTGCTGGGCGATCGAATCCTCGGCGGTCGCCAATATCTGTTCGGCCTGGCGCAGGTCGGTGCGCGGCGCGATGCCGCCGTCGAGCCGGGCCCTGGTCAGCCGCACCGCCTCGCGCGCGTTGGCAGCGGTGTCCTCGGCGATGGCCAGCAGGTCGCGGTCGGCGCCATAGGCGGCCCAGGCGCCCGCGAGGTCGGCGATCAGCGCGAGGCGCACCGTGCGCGACGCCGCCTCGGTCGCCAGCGCGCGGTTGCGGTCGGCTTCGGTCGCATTGGCGAGGCGGCCGAACAGGTCGAGTTCGAAACCGGTGATCCCGCCCTGCACGGCGAAATCGCCGCTGCCCCCGCCGGCGCCGCGATCGGCATAGCCGGCCCCGGCGCTCGCGCCGATCGCGGGGAATTGCGCCGCGCGCGTCACGCGCACCTGCGCCCGCGCCGCGGCGACATTGGCATAGGCGGTGCGCAGGTCGCGATTGGCCGCCAGCGCCTGCTCGAC
This sequence comes from Sphingopyxis granuli NBRC 100800, assembly GCF_001591045.1. Lineage (GTDB taxonomy): Bacteria > Pseudomonadota > Alphaproteobacteria > Sphingomonadales > Sphingomonadaceae > Sphingopyxis > Sphingopyxis granuli. Next base: position 3,244 of record NZ_BCUA01000045.1, read on the forward strand.
GAGCGTCTGCAGCCGCGGGTCGGTGAAGATTTGCGTATAGGACAGGATCGGCAGCGCCGCCTCGCTCTGGGCCAGATAGGCGTCGCCCACCGGCCAGCTTTGCGGCACCGGCGGCGTCGGCAGCACCGTCTGCGGCGCGAGCGAACAGCCCGCGAGCAACAACGGCAATGCGACGAGAGCGAGCGGCGCGCGCCTCATGCCGCTGCCTCCCGCCCGGCGCCGCGTTTGCCGAAACGGGCGCGCAGCGCCGCGAACCCGTCGCGCACCCCGCGCCGCACGAGGACGAAGAACAGCGGGATGAAGAAGATGGCGAGGAAAGCGGCGGTCATCATGCCGCCGATCACCGCGGTGCCGATGGCGACGCGGCTGTTCGCGCCCGCGCCGGTCGCGAGCGCCAGCGGCAGCACGCCGAAGATGAAGGCGAAGCTCGTCATCAGGATCGGGCGCAGACGGATGCGCGCCGCCTCGACCGCTGCCTCGATCACGCGCTTGCCCTTCTTTTCCTCCTGCTCGGCGAACTCGATCATCAGGATCGCGTTCTTCGCCGCGAGCCCCATCGTCGTCAGCAGGCCGATCTGCAGATAGACGTCGTTCTGCAGCCCGCGCAGCGACACCGCGAACACCGAACCGACGAGCCCGAGCGGGATGACCAGCAGCACCGCGAGCGGGATCGACCAGCTTTCGTAGAGCGCCGCGAGGCAGAGGAAGACGACGAGCAGCGACAGCGCGTAGAGCAGCGGCGCCTGCCCCGACGACAGCCGCTCCTGATAGGAGGCGCCCGCCCAGGCGACGCTGGTGCCTGGAATCTCGGCCGCCATCCGCTCCATCTCGTTCATCGCTTCGCCCGAACTGGTGCCGGGGGCCGGCTGGCCCGAGATTTCGAAGGCGGAGACGCCCTGGAAGCGCGAGGTGCTGCTCGGCGTCGTCGACCAGCCGATGTCGGCAAAGGCGGAGAAGGGTGCCATCTGCCCGTTCGACGAGCGGACATACCATTGGCCGATATCCTCGGGCCGCGCGCGATAGGGGGCGTCGCCCTGAACATAGACGCGCTTGACGCGCCCCTTGTCGATGAAGTCGTTGACGTAGCGCCCGCCCCATGCGGTCGCGAGCGTGCTGTTGACGTCGCTGTTCGACAGACCATAGGCGGTCAGCCGCTGCGTATCGATGTCGATCTTCAGCGTCGCGACGTCGGGAAGGTCGCTGAGGCGCACCGATTGCAGCTTCGGATTGGCGTTCGCCATCGTGAGCAGCCGGTCGCGCGCCGCGGCGAATTGTTCGTGGGTCATCCCGCCGCGATTCTGCAATTCCATCGTGAAGCCCGACGTGTCGCCCAGCCCGCGCACTGCGCCGGGAACGAGCGCGAACACCTGCGCATCGCGCAGGCCCGACAGCGCCTTGCGCGCGCGCTGGGCGATCGCGTCGGCGCTGTTCTCCTTGCCCGGCCGGTCGTCCCAATGGACGAGGTTGACGAAGCCCTGGCCGGTATTCTGCCCCGACGCACCGCCCCCGCCGCCGCCGGCGATCAGGAAGGCCGACTGCACATTCGCCTTCTCCTCCGTCAGCAGATAGCGCTCGATCTGGTCGCGCACCTCCAGCGTCCGCGCCTGGGTCGCGCCCGCGGGCAGGCGGAACTGGATCGAGACGCGGCCCTGATCCTCGTTGGGCAGGAAGCCGCCCGGCAGCCGCACGAACATCGCCGCGAGCAGGACGAGGAGCAGCGCATAGATGGCGAGGAACAGCCACTTGCGGTCGACCACGGTGGTGACATTGCCGACATAGCGGTCGACCGTGCGGTCGAAGCGCGTGTTGAAACCGTCGCGGGCGCGGATCATCGCGGCATGCAGGCGCGGGAAGCGATGCGGCCGCTCGCCGCCGTGCGTGCGGGGCTTGAGCAGCGTCGAGGTCAGCGCCGGGCTCAGGATCAGCGCGACGAGCACCGACAGCGCCATGGCCGAGACGATGGTGACCGAAAACTGGCGATAGATGACGCCGGTCGAGCCGCCGAAGAAGGCCATCGGCAGGAACACCGCCGACAGCACGAGCGCGATCGCGATCAGTGCGACCTGCAATTCCTTCATCGACTGGATCGTCGCCTCGCGCGCCGACATGCCGGGATTCTCTTCCATCAATCGCTCGACATTCTCGACGACGACGATCGCGTCGTCGACGAGCAGCCCGATCGCGAGGGTCAGCCCGAACAGCGTCAGCGTGTTGATACTGAAACCCAATATGTAGAAAACGGCGAAGGTGCCGAGCAACACGACGGGCACCGCGATCGCCGGGATCAGCACCGCGCGCCAGCTTTGCAGGAAGACGAACATGACGAGGACGACGAGCAGGATCGCCTCGAACAGCGACTTCTGCACTTCCTTGACCGACAGCTTGATGAAGGCGGTCGAATCGTTGGTGTAGCCGTAGGTGAGGCCGTCGGGGAAGTCGGCAGCCAGTTCCTCCATCCGCGTCTTGACGCGGTCGGCGGTTTCGAGCGCGTCGGCCCCCGGCGACAGCGAGATCGACATGCCCGCGCCCGGGTGTCCGTTGATCCGGCTGATCGTCGTATAGCTTTCGGCGCCGATCTCGACCCGCGCGACATCCTTGATCCGCACCGTCGATCCGTCGGGGAGCGTCTTGAGGATGATCGCCTCGAACTCTTCGGGGGTCTGCAATCGCGACTGGGCGGTGACGGTCGCGTTGAGCATCTGGCCCTGCGGCGCGGGCAGGCCGCCGACGTCGCCCGCCGCGATCTCGCTGTTCTGGGCGCTGATCGCGTTGATCACGTCGCTCGGCATCAGCGACACCGCGGCCAGCCGCTGCGGGTTCAGCCAGATGCGCATCGCGTGCGGCGCGCCATAGACATTGACGTCGCCGACGCCCTCGACGCGCGACAGCGGGTCCTGGATGTTCGACGCCATATAGTCGGACACGTCCTGGTTCGACCGCGTGTTGGTCTCGTCATAGACGCCGACGAGCAGCAGCGAGTCCGAATTGGACTTGGTGACGCGCACCCCCTGCTGCTGCACCTGCTGCGGCAGGCGGGAAACGGCGGTCTGGATCTTGTTCTGGACCTGGACCTGCGCGATGTCGGGGTCGGTGCCCTTGGCGAAGATGGCGGTGATGCTCGCCTGCCCGCGCGAACTCGACTGCGAGCTGAAATAGAGCAGGCCGTCGATCCCGGTCAGCTGCTGTTCGAGAACCTGCGTGACGCTGTTCTCGATCGTCTCGGCCGACGCGCCCGGATAGGAAGCGCGGATATTGACCTGCGTCGGCGCGATGTCGGGATATTGTTCGAGCGGCAGCGCGCGCAGCGCGCCGAGTCCGCCGAGCATGACGATGATCGCCAGCACCCAGGCAAAGATCGGCCGGTCGATGAAGAGGCGCGACATCGGCTGCTATTTTCCTTCGTTCGCATCCTTGCCCGCGGATGCCCCCACGCGTTCCGGGCGGCTGGCGGGAACCGGTTTCACCTGCGCGCCCTGCCGAAGGTTGCCGACCCCCTGCGTGATCACCCTGTCGCCCGGTTTCAGCCCGTCGGTGACGACCCAGTCGGCGCCGACGGTGCGTTCGGCGACGACCTTGCGCCGCGCCGCCTTGTCGTCCTTGCCGACGAGATAGACGAAGGCCGATCCGTCGAAGTCGCGCTGCACCGCGGTCTGCGGCACCAGCATTGCCTTCGGATCGACCGCCTGCTCGAACAGCGCGGTCACGAACATGCCGGGCAGCAGCAGCCCCTGCGGATTGGGGACGCGCGCGCGCAGCGTCACCGTGCCCGTCGCCTCGTTGACGGTGACTTCGGAGAATTGCACCGTCCCCACGATCGGATAGAGGCTGCCGTCCTCGAGCCGCAGGCGCACGGCGGTGCTGCCCGGCTGCACCCCGCCGGCGGCGAGCGAGCGACGCAGCGCGGTCAGTTCGGCGGCCGACTGCTGGATATCGACATAGAGCGGGTCGGTGCGCTGGATGACGGCGAGCGGTTCGGCCTGGTTCGCGCTGACGAGCGCGCCGGGCGTCGCCAGCGATCGGCCGATGCGGCCGCTGATCGGCGCCGCGATCGCGGTGTAGCGCAGGTTGATCCGCGCCGTGTCGAGCGCGGCGGCGGTCTGCGCCACCGCGGCGCGGGCGACGCGCGCGGCGGCGAGCGCGTCGCTGTAATCCTGCTCGGCGATCGCCTGCATCCTGGCGAGCGGTTCGAAACGCTTCGCCTTTTCATCCGCCGCCTGCGCATTGGCCCGCGCGCTCGCCAGATTGGCCTCGGCCTGCGCGACCGCGGCGCGATAGAGGCTCGCGTCGATCTGGAACAGCGGCTGGCCCGCGCGCACCGTCGCGCCCTCGGTGAACAGGCGCTGGCGGATCAGGCCGTTCACCTGCGGCCGCACCTCGCTCGTTTCGAAGGCGACGGTGCGCCCGCCGAGCTCGGTCGTGATCGGCACCGCCGCGGTGGTCACGACCACATAGCCGACCTGCGCGGCCTGCCCGCGCTGGCCGGCATCGTCATCCTTGTTCGCGCAGCCGGTCAGCAACAGAATCGCTGCGACCAGGGTCCCGCTCAGGGACGGCAGCCTCTTGTGGGGCATAGTCGATAAATCTCGTGTCGATCCGCGGGGAGGGAGCGGGAATTAGGGCCTATTCAACCGATTGAACCGAAGGAAGCAAGGGAAATAGCCGCCGTGCGACAATTTGCGACATTTTTGTCGTCCGATCAGGGAACGAGCAACTTCCGATGCGTCTGCACCGCGCCGTCGAGCCAGTCGATAAAGGCGCGAATCCGCGGTTGCGGCGCGATATCGCGGTGGAGCGCGAGCCAGAAACTGCGGCCGATCGTCTGGTCGGGCCGCACCCGCACCAGCGACGCATCCTCGGCCGCCAGGAAACAGGGAAGCACCCCGACGCCCGCGCCGCTCGCGATCATCCGCCGCTGGGCGAGAATCGACGACGACCGCACGGTCGCGCGCAGTCCCGGCTCGATCTCGTCCAGATAGTCGAGTTCGGGGGCATAGAGGATGTCGGGGACATAGCCGACCACGGGCAGGCCGGCGCGCCCCAGCGGCGTTTCCTCGACCGCCGCCTGCCAGTCGGGCCGGTCCGCGGGCGCATAGAGGCCGAGGCTGTAGTCGGCGAGCTTGCGCGTGATCAGCGGGCCCCTTCTGGGCCGCGCGAGCAGGATCGCCATGTCGGCCTCGCGCCGCGAGGGGTTGAGGAACCCCGACGAGGCGACGAGGTCGATCTCCAGTTCGGGGTGCGCGGCGGCGAAGCCGGCAAGGCGCGGGGCGATGAAGCTGCTGCCGAAGCCCTCCGACACGCTCAGGCGAAGCTGGCCCGACAGCGCCGCGCCGCCTTCGCCCGCCGAATCGACGCGCGAAGCCGCCGCCGCCATCGCCTCGGCATGCGGGACGAGCGCGCGGCCCGCGGCGGTCAGCGCAAATCCCGTCGGCGCGCGCTCGAACAGCGTCTGCTGCAACGCGCGTTCGAGCGCGCCGACCCGCCGGCTCACCGTCGTCGCGTCGACATGCAGCGCCTGTCCGGCGCGCGCCAGCGTGCCGTGCCTTGCGACCATCAGGAAATATTGCAGCCCGTCCCAGTCCATATTCCTGCAAATATGCAGGATCAAACTGCAAGTCTATCCCTTGCAATCGGCCCGCCGTTGGTCTGTGGCGAAAGGCAAGGACAGACGGGAGACTCGACCATGCGACAGATCGACCATCATATCGTCGGCGGTGCCGGCGGCAGCTCGCGCCACAGCGACATCTTCGACCCCAACAACGGCGGCGTGCAGGCCGCGGTCGCGCTCGGCGACGCCGCGCTGCTCGATCGCGCCGTCGCCGCCGCAACGGCGGCGCAGCCGGCGTGGGCGGCGGTCAATCCGCAGCGCCGCGCGCGCGTGATGTTCGATTACAAGCGGATCGTCGAATCCCATCTCGACGAACTGGCCGAACTGCTGGCGAGCGAGCATGGCAAGGTGGTCGCTGACGCGCGCGGCGACGTGCAGCGCGGGCTCGACGTCATCGAATTCTGCTGCGGTATCCCGCACGTGCTGAAGGGCGAATATACGCAGGGTGCGGGCCCCGGCATCGACGTCTATTCGATGCGTCAGCCGATCGGCATCGGCGCGGGCATCACGCCGTTCAACTTCCCGGCGATGATCCCGATGTGGATGTTCGGCCCGGCGATCGCGACCGGCAACGCCTTTATCCTCAAGCCCAGCGAGCGCGATCCGAGCGTGCCGGTGCGCCTCGGCGAACTGATGCTCGAGGCCGGACTGCCCGAGGGCATCCTTCAGGTCGTCCACGGCGACAAGGAGATGGTCGACGCGATCCTCGATCATCCCGACATCGGCGCGGTCAGCTTCGTCGGCTCGTCGGACATCGCCCATTATGTCTACAATCGCGGCGTGTCGAACGGCAAGCGCGTGCAGGCGATGGGCGGGGCGAAGAACCACGGCATCGTCATGCCCGACGCCGACCTCGACCAGGTAGTGAACGACCTGACCGGCGCTGCCTTCGGCTCGGCGGGCGAGCGCTGCATGGCGCTGCCGGTCGTCGTGCCGGTCGGCGAGGACACCGCGAACCGGCTGCGCGCCAAGCTGATCCCCGCGATCGAGGCGCTGCGCGTCGGCGTGTCGACCGATGCCGAGGCGCATTACGGCCCTGTCGTCTCGGCCGCGCACAAGGAAAAGGTCGAAGGCTGGATCCAGAAATGCGCCGACGAGGGCGCCGAACTCGTCATCGACGGCCGCGGCTTCACGCTGCAGGGGCATGAGGACGGCTTCTTCGTCGGTCCGACGCTGTTCGACCATGTCACCCCCGACATGGAAAGCTATCGCGAAGAGATTTTCGGCCCGGTACTCCAGATCGTCCGCGCCCCCGATTTCGAGAGCGCGCTCGACCTGCCCTCGAAGCACCAGTACGGCAACGGCGTCGCCATCTTCACCCGCAACGGCCACGCCGCGCGCGAATTCGCGCAGCGCGTCAACGTCGGCATGGTCGGCATTAACGTGCCGATCCCGGTGCCGGTCGCCTATCACACCTTCGGCGGCTGGAAGCGCTCGGCGTTTGGCGACACCAACCAGCACGGCATGGAAGGCGTCAAATTCTGGACCAAGGTCAAGACGGTCACCGCGCGCTGGCCCGACGGCGGCGGCGACGGATCGAACGCCTTCGTCATCCCGACGATGGGCTGACGACGGCCACGCCGATGAAACCGGACCCGGCCGCCGGGCATTTCTCCTGCGAAGGAGAAAGACGATGAGATTTGGAAACGGCAGCGCCTCCTCGACGGGGCTGGGCTTGATGGCGGCCACGTTGCTGCTTGCCGCGTGCAGCGGCGGCAACGACGAGCAGCCGCCGGCCGAGACCGCTGAAAAGGCGGCGCCGGCACCCGTCGCCCCGGCTCCGTCCGCCCCGGCCGAACCCATGCCCGCCGACGCCGACCTCACCTATGCGGCCGACCCGGCGCTGGCGCCCCCCGCCGCTCCTGAGGCGGGCATCGGCAGCGGTGCCAAGGCGATTCCCGCCGCGATCCAGGGTCGCTGGGCGCTCGAGGCCGGGGATTGCGCCGCGCGCGCCGGTACCGATCTCACCGCGCTGGTCATCGACGCGAAGACGCTGCGCTTCTTCGAATCGGCCGGCGATCTCGCCCGCGTGCGCGAGCGGAGCGCGAACCGCATCGTCGCCGATTACAAGTTCAGCGGCGAAGGCGAGCAATGGGACCGGCTGATGCTGCTGGCGCTCGTCGATGGCGGCAAGACGCTGGTGCGCCGCGACTACGGCGAGGGTGCGGCGCCCGAGCCGATGCGCTATAGGCGTTGTACGCCCTGACCGGGGAAGAGAGAAGGGGAACAGAGACATGGATATTCGTTGGATCGCCGCCGCCCTCGCCCTGCCGCTCGCCGCCTGCGCGAGCGCCGACGGACCTGCCGAATCGACGCCGCCACCCGCCGCGATGACCTGCAACGCCGATGCGGGGCAAGGCTTCGTCGGCCAGACCGCGGCGCCCGACCTCGGCGCCGCGGTGCTGAAGGCGACTGGCGCGCGCACGCTGCGCTGGGGCCCGCCACGCTCGGCGATGACGATGGACTATCGTCAGGACCGGGTGAACGTGATGTACGACGACGCCTACAAGATCACGCAGGTCACCTGTGGCTGACTCTTTCCCGTTATGCTGACGAAAGTCGGCACTTGTTGCAGCTGACCTAGTTCCGAATGGATGCTGACTTTCGTCAGCATGACGCAGAGACGAGTGATGATGACCGACCAGTTCCAGCTTACCGACGACCAACTTGCCATTCAGGACATGGCGCGCAAGTTCACGGCCGACGCGATCACGCCGTTCGCGGCCGAATGGGACGAGCAGGGCCATTTCCCGCGCGACGTCATCAAGGCGGCGGCGGAGCTCGGCTTCGCCGCCATCTATGTCGGCGAGGAATCGGGCGGTATCGGGCTCGGCCGGCTCGAGGCGGCGCTGATTATGGAGGCGATGGCCTATGGCTGTCCCGCGACCAGCGCCTTCGTCTCGATCCACAATATGGCGAGCTGGATGATCGACAGTTTCGGCAGCGCCGAAGTCAAGGCGAAATATCTGCCCGACCTCGTCACCATGGACCGGATGGCGAGCTATTGCCTGACCGAGCCCGGCTCGGGGTCCGACGCCGCGGCGCTCAAGACCACGGCGAAGCTGGAGGGCGACCATTATGTCGTCAACGGCACCAAGCAGTTCATTTCGGGCGCCGGGGTCAACGACATCTATGTGACAATGGTCCGCACCGGCGCGCCGGGGCCGAAGGGTATTTCGTGCCTCGTCATCGAAAAGGACATGCCCGGCGTCAGCTTCGGCGCCAAGGAGCGCAAGCTCGGCTGGAACGCATCGCCGACCGCGCAGGTGATCCTCGACAATGTGAAGGTGCCGGTCGAAAACCGCGTCGGGGCGGAAGGCGACGGCTTCCGCTTCGCGATGGCGGGGCTCGACGGCGGGCGGCTCAACATCGGCGCCTGTTCGCTCGGCGGGGCGCAGCGCTGCCTCGACGAGGCGATCGGCTACACGAAGGATCGCCAGCAGTTCGGTCAGCCGATCGCCGATTTCCAGAACACCCAGTTCACGCTCGCCGACATGGCGACCGACCTCGAAGCCGCGCGCGCCCTGCTCTATCTCGCCGCCGCGAAGGTCACCGCAAACGCCCCCGACAAGTCGCGCTTCTCGGCGATGGCGAAGCGGCTCGCCACCGACAACGGCAGCGCGGTGGTCGACCGGGCGCTCCAGCTGTTCGGCGGCTACGGCTATCTGAAGGACTATCCGATCGAGCGCTTCTGGCGCGACCTGCGCGTTCATTCGATCCTCGAAGGGACGAATCAGGTGATGCGGATGATCGTGGGAAGGGACCTGCTGCGCCAATGACTGAAGATGTATTGATCGGTGTCGAGGGCCGCGTCGGCCGCATCGCGCTGAACCGCCCGAAGGCGATCCACGCGCTCAACCTGCCGATGTGTCAGGCGATGATCGACGCGCTGCTCGCCTGGCGCGACGATGCCGCGATCGAGGCCGTCGTCATCGACCATAGCGAGGGCCGCGGCTTCTGCGCCGGCGGCGACATCCGCATGCTCGCGGAAAGCGGGGCGAAGGACGGGCGCGAGGCGCGGGCCTTCTTCCACACCGAATATCGCCTCAACCACCTGCTCTTCACCTATGCGAAGCCCGTCGTCGCCTTCATGGACGGCATCACCATGGGCGGCGGGGTCGGCATTTCGCAGCCGGCGAAATATCGCGTCGCGACCGAACATACGCGCTTCGCGATGCCCGAGACGGGGATCGGCCTGTTCCCCGATGTCGGCGGCGGCTGGTATCTGCCGCGGCTGGAGGGGCGCGTCGGCGCCTTCCTCGCGCTCACCGGCGCGCGGCTCGACGGGGCCGAATGCCTCGCGCTCGGCCTCGCCACCCATTATCTGCCGTCGGCGAATCTCGCCGAGGCGAAGGAGCGCATCGCGCAGCACCCCGACCGCATCGGCGGCATATTGGGCGAGCTGTCGGTCACCGCTCCGCCCGCCGCGATCACCGGCCAGATCGACAAGATCAACCGGCTGTTCGCCAGCGACCGCTACGAGGATATTCTCGCCGCGCTGGAAAAGGACGGCGGCGAATGGGCGCAGAAGGAATTGGGCGCGCTGCGCACCAAGAGCCCGCAGACCTGCAAGGTCGCGTTGCGCCAGCTTCGCGAAGGCGCGGCGATGCCCGATTTTGCCGCCGAGATGCGCCAGGAATATGCGATCGGCAGCCGCGTCGTCCAAATGCACGACTTCCTCGAAGGCGTCCGCGCGCTGATCGTCGACAAGGACAACAGCCCGAAATGGGACCCGCCGACGCCCGAAGCGGTGACCGACGAATGGATCGACGCGATCTTCGCGCCTTTGCCGCCGGCTGAAACGTGGACGCCGCTAACATAGGCTCGTCACCCGGACTTGATCCGGGGTCCATTCAGGCCTCGCGGGGCGGAATGGATGCCGGATCAAGTCCGGCATGACGAAAAACCGGAGACAAGAATGACCTACGAAACCCTCCTCGTCGAAACGCACGGCGCCGTTACCTTGGTGACGCTCAACCGCCCGCAGGCGTTCAATGCCCTCAACTCGTCGGTGCTCGATGATCTGATCGCGGCCTTCGCCGCCTATGAGGCGGACCCGGGCCAGCGCTGTGCGGTGCTTACCGGCTCGGGCGACAAGGCCTTTGCTGCGGGCGCCGACATCAAGGAAATGGCCGACAAGCCCGCCGCCGATTTCTACCTTCAGGATTTCTTCTCGAAATGGACGAGCGACTTCGTGAAGAAGGTGAGGAAGCCGTGGATCGCCGCGGTCAACGGCTTCGCGCTGGGCGGCGGCTGCGAACTGGCGATGATGGCTGACTTCATCATCGCGTCGGAGAAGGCGAAATTCGGCCAGCCCGAGATCAAGCTCGGCGTCGCCCCCGGCATGGGCGGCTCGCAGCGGCTGACCCGCGCGGTCGGCAAGGCGAAGGCGATGGAGATGTGCCTGACCGGCCGGATGATGGATGCCGAGGAAGCCGAACGCGCGGGGCTGGTCGCGCGCGTCGTGCCGCACGAAAGCCTGATCGACGAAGCGCTCAAATCGGCCGCGCTGATCGCGTCGATGCCGCCGATGGCCGCGATGGTGAACAAGGACATGGTCAATGCCGCGTTCGAGACGACGCTCGACCAGGGCCTGATCTACGAACGCCGCCTGTTCCAGATCCTCGCCGCGACCGAGGACAAGGCCGAAGGCATGGCTGCCTTTATCGAGAAGCGCGAAGGCGTGTGGAAGGGGCGGTGATCTTCTGAGCCCTCTCCCTTTCAGGGGAGAGGATATGGAGGCTTGGCGCATAGCGCCTAGCCGGAGTTGGAGAGGGGAATGCACGCCTCCCCCTCTCCCAACCCTCTCCCCTGAAGGGGAGAGGGCTTATGGAGAATGACATGAGAATAGCCTTCATCGGACTCGGCAACATGGGCGGCGGCATGGCCGCGAACCTCGCGAAGGCGGGCCATGAGGTCCGCGCCTTCGACCTCAGCGAGGAAGCGCGCGCGCGCGCCGCCGAGGCGGGCTGCGCCCGCGCCGCGTCGGCCGCCGAGGCGGTGTCGGGTGCCGAGGCGGTGGTGACGATGCTCCCCGCGGGCCGGCATGTCGCCGGCGTCTATGAAGCCGACGTCTTCCCGAACGCCGCGCCCGGCACCCTGCTGCTCGACTGCTCGACGATCGACGTCGCGACCGCGCGGGCGAATATCGAGGCGTCGACCGCGAAGGGCCTCGTCGCGGTCGACGCGCCGGTATCGGGCGGCATCGCGGCGGCCAATGCGGGGACGCTGACCTTCATGGTCGGCGGCACCGACGAAGGCTTCGCGCGCGCGCAGCCGATCCTCGCGAAGATGGGCAAGGCAGTGATCCACGCGGGCGACGCGGGCGCGGGGCAGGCGGCGAAAATCTGCAACAACATGCTGCTCGGCGCCTCGATGATCGCGACCTGCGAAAGCCTTGCGCTCGCGCAGAAGCTCGGGCTCGATCCGCAGAAATTCTTCGATATCGCCAGCGTCTCGTCGGGGCAGTGCTGGTCGCTGACCAACTATGCGCCGCTCCCCGGCGTCGGTCCGACGACACCCGCCGACAATGGCTACAAGGGCGGCTTCGCGGCGGCACTGATGCTCAAGGACCTGCGCCTTGCGATGGAGGCGGCGCAAAGCGTCGACGCCGACGTTCCGATGGGCAGATGCGCGCGCGAGCTCTACGAAGCCTTCGTCGCGGCGGACAAGGACGGCCACGACTTTTCGGCGATTATCCAGACGTTGCAGGGCTCACGGTGTCCCCTTTGATGCGGGTGCCACATTCCTCGTCACCTCGGACTTGATCGGCAATTATCCCCTTTCGACAGGTAACCGTTCCCCGGCGAAAGCCGGGGTCCATGCGAAGCGGCGCTGCGCCATCTGGACCCCGGCTTTCGCCGGGGAACAGCTCCTTACTTGCCCGAAGGACATATGTGCCGACTTGATCCGGGATTCATTTTCCCGGCGCTGGTTTGGATGGACCCCGGATCAAGTCGGGGGTGCCGATGAACGTGATGGGCCGCTCATTCCCGGCACGCGCGGTTCAATAAAAATCCGCCGTTTCGCCGCCATCGCGGCGGTCGGTGCGATGCACCTGCGTCGGCGCGTCCTTTCGGCCGGTCCGCACCTCGATCCGCCCGTTCACCCGCCGCACTTCGGCGGGGGCGAGGATACGCGCCCGCGCCACGCCGACCGCGGTCGGTTGCGGCGCCGGTGCGGCAGCCGGGGTGCTCGTGGCGAGCGACAGGGCGGCGGCGAGGAGCATGACGGTCATGCTCTACCCTGACGGCAGCGCTTGCCAGCGTTTTAACCCTGAATCGCAAGATTTCGGCAGGGCGGGGAGGGCCGCTTTGACGAAGGCGGCGCCATTTGCTCCGCATCGGGACGAATCGGAGCGCGATGCCATCGAATCGCATCGTCACCCGCGAGCGGCGACGCTGTGCGGCAATCCAGAGTAGCGTAAACCGCTCTGGATTGCTTCGCTCCGCTCGCAATGATGAAGTGGGTCAATCCAATATCATCATGCTTTAACGCCCCTCTTCCGAAGAGGAGGGGGGGGATTCGTGTCAAAATCCCGCCTTCGCCGCCGCCTTTTCCTTCAGCAGCGGTGCGACCTCGAAACCGTGCTTTTCCAGCGCCGCGGCGATCTTGTCGGTGCCTTCCAGCCCGGCCCAGAACATCGGGCCGCCGCGATAGACCGGCCAGCCATAGCCATAGATCCACACGACATCGATGTCGCTCGCGCGCTGCGCCTTGCCCTCGGACAGGATCAGCGCGCCCTCGTTGACCATCGGATAGAGGGTGCGCTCGACGATCTCCTGATCGCTGATCTCGCGCTTCTCGACGCCCGCCTTGGCGCGGAACTGCTCGATGATCTCGGCGACGCGCGCGCTCTCCGACGGATTGCGCTTGTCGTCATAGTCATAGAAGCCCGCCTGCTTCTTCTGGCCCCAGCGACCCTCGGCGCACAGTGCGTCGCGGATGCTCTCGATCCGGTTGGGGTCGCGGTGCCAGCCGATATCGACGCCGGCAAGGTCGCTCATCTGGAACGGTCCCATCGGCATGCCGAAATCGACGTGCACCTTGTCGACCTGCGCCGGGGTCGCGCCTTCGAGCAGCAGCTTCTGCGCCTCGATCTGGCGCGGCGCGAGCATGCGGTTGCCGATGAAGCCGTGGCATACGCCCGCGACCACCGCGACCTTGCCGATCTTCTTGCCGATCGCCATCGCGGTCGCGAGGACGTCGTCGGCGGTCTTGTCGCCGCGCACGACCTCGAGCAGCTTCATGACGTTGGCGGGCGAAAAGAAGTGCATGCCGAGCACGTCGCCGGGGCGGCCGGTCGACGCCGCGATCTCGTTGACGTCGAGATAGCTGGTGTTCGACGCGAGGATCGCGCCGGGCTTGGCGATCTTGTCGAGCTTGCCGAAAATCTCCTTCTTGACGTCCATATTCTCATAGACCGCCTCGATGATCAGGTCGCAGTCGGCGAGCGCCTCCAGTTCGAGCGCCGGGGTGATCAGGCCCATCATCTGGTCGACCTGTTCGGGCTTGAAGCGGCCCTTCGCGGCGCTCGCGTCGTAATTCTTGCGCACCACGCCCAGCCCGCGGTCGAGCGCTTCCTGCTGCATTTCGACGATCGTGCAGGGGAAGCCCTTCTGCAGGAAGTTCATCATGATGCCGCCGCCCATCGTGCCGGCGCCGATGATGCCGACCTTCTTCACGTCGCGTAGCTTGATGTCCTTGGGCAGGCCGTCGATCTTCGCGGCCTGGCGCTCGGCGAAGAAGATGTGGCGCTGCGCCGCCGACTGGCTGCCCATCATCAGCTTCATGAACTCCTGCCGCTCGAAGGCGAGCCCTTCCTCGAACGGCAGCCGCGTCGCCGCCTCGACGCAGGCGAGGTTGGCATAGGGCGCCTCGAAACCGCGCCAGCGCTTGGCATTCTTGGTCTTGAGCTGCTCGATCACGCCGACGTCGCCGAACACCGCGCGCTCGCGCGTCGGGCGCGGGCCGTCGGCGATTTTCGCGCGCGCGAAAGCGATCGCGTCGGTGGCGAGGCTGTCCTCGCCCGCCAGTTCGTCGACCAGGCCCATCTCCTTCGCCCTGGGCGCGGGGACGGGATCGCCGAGCGAGGTCATCGTCGCCGCGGCCTCGACCCCGACGACGCGCGGCAGCCGCTGGGTGCCGCCCGCGCCGGGCAGCAGTCCCAGCTTGACCTCGGGCACGCCCAGCTTCGCCGACGGAACGGCGACGCGATAGTGACAGACGAGCGCGGTTTCGAGACCGCCGCCCAGCGCCGTGCCGTGGATCGCCGCGACGACCGGCTTCGACGCCGCCTCGATCATGTTGAGCACGGCGTTGAAATCGGGACCGCGCGGGGCCTTGCCGAACTCGCTGATGTCGGCGCCGGCGATGAAGGTGCCGCCGTCGCAGCGCAGCACGATCGCCTTGACGCCATCGTCGGCGAGCGCCGCCTTGAAATTGTCCTCGAGGCCCTGGCGAACGTGCCAGGACAGCGCGTTGACGGGCGGATTGTTGACGATGATGACGGCGACGTCGCCGTCCTTCTGCATCGTGACGCTGACGGGGGTATCTTCGGACATGGGAGAACTCCTTGGTCTAATGGTCAATCGTCGATCGCGGCGTGGACGAGCGTCTTGACCTCGCGCCGCACGGGATAGGTGGAAGAGGGCATGAGCTGGGTCATGAAGACCATGCACATCTCTTCGACCGGATCGACGAAGAAACCGGTCGAGAACATGCCGCCCCAATAATAATCGCCCGCCGAGCCGGGAATGCCCGCATGCGCGGGGTCGAGTGTGACCGCGAAGCCAAGCCCGAAGCCGACCCCGGCATTCTCGTCCTCGGAAAAGATGCCGACGCTGTGCTGCGTCAGGTCGCCGCCGCCGACCAGGTGGTTCGCTGTCATCAGGTCCAGCGTCTTGCGGCTGATGATTCGCGTCCCCTCCAGCTTGCCGCCGCCGAGCAGCATCAGGCAGAAACGGTGATAGTCGTGCAGCGTCGAGGCGAGCCCGCCGCCGCCCGAATGGAAGCTGCGCGCCTTGGCCCAGCGGCTGCGGTCGCCGCTGTCGAACGGCTTCATCTTCTCCTTCGGGTCGAAGGCATAGCAGTCGGTCAGCCGGTGCTGCTGGTCGGCGGGCACCTGAAAGCCGGTGTCGGCCATGCCGAGCGGATCGAAGATGCGCTCCTTGAGCACCGCGGCGAAGGGCTTGCCCTCGATCCGCTCGATCACCGCGCCCAGCACGTCGGTCGCCATCGAATAGTTCCAGTGCGCGCCCGGGTCGAATTGCAGCGGAATCTTCGCCAGCCCCTCGATGAAGCCGTCCATCGTGTAGTCGGCGTCGAAATCGTCGATCTTCGTCTTGCGATAGGCGGCGTCGACCGGCGTCCGCTCCTGAAAGCTGTAGGTCAGCCCGGCGGTGTGGCGGAGCAGGTCGACCATCAGGATCGGCCGCGCCGGCGGCCGGGTCAGGAAGGGGACGTTGCCGCCCCCCGCGACGAACACGCCGGTGTCCCTGAACTCGGGGCAAAATTTGACCAGCGGGTCGCTCAGCGCGACTTTGCCTTCCTCGACCAGCGTCATGAAGGCGACCGAGGTGATCGGCTTGCTCATGCTGGCGATGCGAAAGATCGCATCTTCCTTCAGCGCCGATCCGGGACGGCCGTCGCCGATGCACGACAGATGCGCGATCTCGCCGCGCCGCGACACCAGCGTCGCGGCATGCGGCAGGCGGCCCGTCTCCACATATTTGGCGGACAGAAAAGCTGGAATGCGATCCAGCCGCGCCGTGTCGAAACCGTGACCCATATCGTCTCCGTTCTAGTGCGAGGTCTGGCCGAGAAGCTGGCGCGTAACCGGGTGCGAGCTGGTGAGGCCGCCATCGACCGCGATCGCCTGCCCGTTGACATAGCTCGCCTGGTCGCTCGCGAGGAAGAGGGCGACGTTTGCCAGCTCCTCGGGCTGCCCCGCGCGCTTCAGCGGATTGAGCTGGCCGATCTTGTGGGTGACGCCCTTTTCCTTGGCATAGTCGAAGGTCGGCCGGGTCATTCCCGTCTCGGTCAGGCCGGGGCAGATCGCGTTGACGCGGACATTTGCGCTCGTCATCTGCTGTGCTGCGGTCTTGGCGAGATTGATGACCCCCGCCTTCGACGCCGAATAGGCGGCCGGGCCCGCGCCCGAATTGATCCCCGCGACGCTCGCGGTCAGCACGATCGCACCGCCGCGGCCCTGGTCGACCATCGCCTTGCCGGCGTGCTTCACCATCAGCGCCGGGCCGATCAGATTGACGCGCAGCGTCTCGGCGAAACCTTCGGGCGTGATGTCGAAGATGCCGCCCATGTCGCCGATGATCCCGGCGTTGGCGAAGGCGATGTCGAGCCCGCCGTAAGTCTCCTTGGCGGCTGCGACGAGCTTCGCGACGTCGGCCTCGACCCCCGCGTCGATTTCGAGCGCGACGGCCTCGCCGCCCGCATCCTTCACCGCCTGCGCCGTGTCATGCACCGCCGCCGTCTTGTCGCCGATGACCAGCTTCGCGCCCTCGGCGGCGAAGCGCAGCGCGCTCGCGCGGCCAATGCCGCTGGCCGCGCCGGTGATGATCGCGATCTTGCCGTCCAAAGCGCCCATATTCAGCCTCCGCTCGATGTGTTGCCGCCGTCGATGACGATCGTCTGGCCGGTGGTGAAGCCGCCCGCCGGGCTCGCGAGGAAGACTGCGGCGCCCGCGATCTCGTGCGGCTCGCCGATGCGGCGCAGCGGCGACCGGCGCGTCGACACCTCCAGCGTGTCGGGGTTTTCCCACAGCGCGCGGGCGAAATCGGTCTTGATCAGGCCCGGCGCGATGCAGTTCACCCGTACGCCGGCGGGCCCGAACTCGTCGGCCAGATTGCGGGCCATCTGCATGTCGGCGGCCTTCGAGATGCAATAGGCGCCGATGATCGACGATCCCTTCAGCCCGCCGATCGAGCTGATGATCGTGATCGACCCCTTGCCCGCCGCCGTCATCGCCGGGGCGCACATGTGGATCAGCCAGTGGTTCGACAGGATGTTGTTGTCGAGAATCTTGCGGAACGCATCGTCGCTGATTCCCGCCGACGGGCCGTAATAGGGATTGGAGGCGGCGTTGCAGACGAGCGCGGTGACGGGGCCGAAGGCGGCCACCGTCTCGTCCACCAGATGCTGCAGATCATCCTTTGACGAAATGTTCGCAGCGACGGCGATTGCGGTGCCTGCGCCGTGTTTCGCGTTGATTTCCGCAGCGACGGCGTCGCAGGCGTCCTGCTTGCGGCTCGAGATCACGACCTTTGCGCCGTGCGCGGCCATCGCCTCGGCGATCGCCTTGCCGATGCCGCGCGACGATCCGGTGATCAGCGCGACCTCGCCCTGCATGTCGAACAGATTCATGCGCCGGCCTTTCTGGCAAACTCCCACGCCCGCTGGGCGAGCGGCAGGACGCGTTCGGACATCTCCTTCGCATGGGCGGAGGAAGCGGTGCCGTCGATGACGCGCTTCTTGATCCCCTGCATGATGCCCGCGAGGCGGAAGAAATTATAGGCGAAATACCAGTTCATGTCGGGCACGCTGTCGCGCCCGGTCGCCGCGCAATAGCGCTCGACCACCTCTTCGAGCTCGGGAATGCCCAGCGCCTTGCGGTCGAGGTCGGCGACGCCCGACCGGCCGCCGTTCTCGGTCACCCACGCCATGGCGACATAGGTGAAATCGGCGAGCGGATCGCCGAGCGTCGACAGTTCCCAGTCGAGCACCGCGCGCACCTGCGGCCGATCGCTGGCCCAGATCATGTTGTCGATGCGATAGTCGCCGTGGACGACGCTGGTGCGCGTCTGTTCGGGCAGCGTCGCGGGCAGCCACGCGATCAGCCGCTCCATCTCGTCCATCGTCTCGGTTTCGGACAGCCTGTACTGTTTGGTCCAGCGGTCGACCTGACGGCCGAAATAATTGCCCGGCTTGCCGAAATCGGACAGCCCCGCCGCCGCGACATCGACGCCGTGCAGCGCGGCGAGCGTGTCGATCATCGCGAAATAGGTGGCGCGCCGATTCTCCGGCGTTGATCCCGGCATCGACCCGTCCCAGATGGTGTGGCCGTCGACCATGTCCATCACATAGAACCAGCTTCCCACCACGCTTTCGTCGGTGCACAGCCCGTACTGGCGCGCGACCGGGAAGCCCATCTTGTGGAGCCCCGCCTGCACCTTGTACTCGCGATCGACGGCGTGCGCCGAGGGGAGCAGCGGACCGAAGGGCTTGCGGCGCAGCACATAATTGCCGGACGGCGAGGCGATCCTGTAGGTCGGATTCGACTGGCCGCCGGCGAACTTGCTCTGCGTCAGCGGTCCCTGAAAGCCTTCGACATTCGCTTCCATCCACGCCGTCAGCTTCGCCTCGTCGAGGATGTCGGCGCCCTCGGGCGCGACGGTGCCGGAGAAAAGTTTCTGTGCGTCCATTGCTGTCGTCATGCGGGCCTCTTTTCCCGTTCGGGCTGAGCAAGGGGATGGGGGGTCACTGATCGAACACGATCACCGACCGCGCGGCATCGCCCTTCTTCATCCTGTCGAATCCCTCGTTGATCTTCTCGAGCGGAATCGTCTCGGCGACGATGCTGTCGAGGTCGAGCAGTCCGCGCAGGTAGAAATCGACCAGTCGCGGAATGTCGACCGGGAAGCGGTTGCCGCCCATGATCGCGCCTTGCAGCTTCTTGCTCGCGAGCAGGTCCATCGCGCCGAGCCCGACCTGTTCATTGAGCGGCATCATGCCCAGGATCGTCGCGGTGCCGCCGCGGCGCAGCGACGACACCGCGAGCTTTGCCGAAGCCGGGCGCCCGACCGCCTCGATCGCATGATCGACGCCGCCCCTGGTCATCTCGACGATCTGCTTCGCGGCATCGTCGGCGAGCGCGTCGACCGTGTCGGTCGCGCCCAGCTTCATCGCCAGCTCGCGCTTCTCGGGCACCGGGTCGGCGGCGATGATGCGCCCCGCGCCCGCGATCTTCGCGGCGTTGATCGTCGCGAGGCCGACGCCGCCGCAGCCGACGACCGCGACCGTCTCGCCCGGCGTGACCTTGCAGGCGTTGAAGATCGTTCCCGCGCCCGTCGTCACCGCGCAGCCGATCACCGCGGCGCGGTCGAGCGGCATGTCCGGGTCGATCGCGACGCAGGCATGTTCGTGGACCAGCATCACCTCTGAAAAGGCGCTGAGGTTGAGCATCTGGTTGACGGGCGATCCGTCGGGCCGCGTGATGCGCGGTGCCGATCCGGCCGGCCGCCGCGTGTCGCCGCCGAGGCACAGCGACATGCGGCCCGTCACGCAAAATTCGCAGTGGCCGCAGAAGGCCGACAGGCAGGTGACGACCGCGTCGCCGGGCTTGACCGTGCGCACCTCGCTGCCGACCGCCTCGACGATCCCCGCCGCCTCGTGGCCCGGGATCGCGGGCAGCGGGTGCGGATAGGCGCCGTCGATGAAATGCAGATCCGAATGGCACAGGCCGCAGGCGGCGGTGCGGATGCGCACCTCGTGCGGGCCGGGCGCGTCGACGACGATCTGCTCGATGACGAGCGGCTTGCCGGGTTCGATCAGGACGGCGGCTTTGGTCATTCTATGCTTCCCTCATTGCCGTTCGTGCCGAGCTTGTCGAAGCACCGTTCTTCCTTCTCATGTCGTCAAAAGAAAAGAACGGCCCTTCGACAGGCTCAGGGCGAACGGTTCAAGATTTAACGCGAAACCCCGACGTCGCCCGACGAAAAGCCCGGATCGTTCAGCGCCGCCGAATGCTTGGCAAGCTCGATGCGGGCGATGGCGCGCGCGTGAACCTCGTCGGGCCCGTCGGCCAGCCGCAGCGTGCGCTGCCCGGAATACATCTTGGCGAGGCCGAAATCCTCGCTGACGCCGCCGCCGCCATGCGCCTGGATCGCGTCGTCGATGATCTGCAGCGCCATCGACGGCGCCTGCACCTTGATCATCGCGATCTCGGCCGCCGCCGACTTGTTGCCGACCTTGTCCATCATGTCGGCCGCCTTCAGGCACAGGAGGCGCGTCATCTCGATGTCGATGCGCGCGCGTGCGATGCGCTGTTCCCAGATGCTGTGCTCGGCGATCGTCTTGCCGAAGGCGACGCGCGACTGGAGCCGCCGGCACATCTTCTCCAGCGCTTCCTCGGCGACGCCGATCGTGCGCATGCAGTGATGGATGCGCCCCGGCCCGAGCCGGCCCTGCGCGATCTCGAACCCACGGCCCTCGCCCAGCAGCATCGCATCCTCGGCGTTGACGCGCACGTCCTTCAGTTCGATTTCCATATGGCCGTGCGGGGCGTCGTCATAGCCGAAGACGGGCAGGTGGCGGATGATGTTGATGCCCGGCGCGTCCATCGGCACCGCCAGCATCGACTGCTGCTGGTGGCGCTTGGCGCCGAAGTCGGTCTTGCCCATCACGATCGCGACCTTACAGCGCGGATCGCCCGCGCCCGACGACCACCATTTGGTGCCGTTGATCACATAATCGTCGCCGTCGCGCTCGATCCGCGTCTCGATATTGGTCGCATCGGACGAGGCGACCTGCGGCTCGGTCATCAAAAAGGCCGAACGGATTTCGCCGTTCATCAGCGGCTTCAGCCATTTTTCCTTCTGAGCGGCGGTGCCGTAGCGATGGAACACCTCCATGTTGCCGGTGTCGGGCGCCGAACAGTTGAACACCTCGCTCGCGAAGCCGACGCGGCCCATCTCCTCGGCGCACAGCGCATATTCGAGGTTGGTGAGGCCGGGACCCTCGAACTCGAACGTCTCGTCGACATGATGATGCGCGTCGCTGCGCGGCGGCATGAACAGGTTCCAGATGCCTGCAGCCTTCGCCTCGGCCTTCAGGTCCTCGACGATCTGGATCACCTTCCAGCGATCGCCCGCCGCATCCTGCTCCTTGTAGGTCGGGACCGCGGGCCGCACCTTGCGTTCGATGAATTCGCGCACCCGGCCCTGCCAGTGCTTCTGCCGATCGGTGAGGTCGAAATCCATCGCAGCTTCCTTTCCCTTTACGTTCACGTAAGCCTATGGGCCGATTCGCCCCCCTTTGCCAAGTCCCGCGGCGCAGAAAATTGCCCGAAGCGCAAAGCGCGCGCAATCTTCCGCTACGGTGTCGGCCCCTCGCGTCTGGTCGAGGCGAGGGCGGCGAGGCGGGCCTCGTGGCCGGCCCGGTCGATCGTATAGCGGCGCAGCAGCAGCGCGGCGATGATGGAGATCAAAACCATCGCGCCCGTGAAGGCCCACGCCAGCGCGGTGGCGGTGCCGGGCGCCAGATCCTCGGGCCGGACGCGGTCGCCGAGCCCGGCGAAGACGACGAGTTCGCCGACCAGGAAGATGCCGAGCGCCTGGCCGAATTTCTGGGTCATCAGATAGCCGGCGAAGAAGACCCCCTCGATCCGCGTCCCGTGCTCGACCTCGTGCGCCTCGACGATCTCGGCGACCATCGACGAGGCGGAGATCGTCGCGACGACGAAACCGAGCAGCGACACGGTCATGAAGACCAGCAGCAGGATCATCGACGGCCAGCCGCCCAGTTCGGCCCACCAGCCGAGGTTGCGCGCGGCATAGGGCAGGAATCCAACCGCGCCGCTGAACAGGATCGCGCCGACCGCGGTGTCGCGCTTGCCGAAGCGGCGGTGCGCGCGGCCGACCGCGAAGAAGGCGCCGAACACCGCGATGGCGAGCCCGGCCGGATACCAGGCGAGCTGCGCGTCGCTGAGCTGCCAGACATAAAGCATCATGTAATTGACCGACGCGATCATCGTCGCATAGCCGGTGACGAGGAACAGCGCCCCGCTCGTCAGCGCCAGGAAGGCGGGATTGCGGAAGGCGAGCGCGATGTCGGCGAGCATCGCGAGCCCGTGGCGCTGCACCGGCGGACGCGGCGGCAGCGTCATGATCCGCCGATGCTGCCCGGCCGCCGAACCCAGCGTCGAGACGAGGATCAGCACCGCGCCGAACAGCCCGAAGGCGGCGTAGCCCGACGGATCGAGCAGGCCGTTCTGGCCCGGATCGTCCGATTTCAGGAAATAGCCATAGGCGAGCGCGGTCGCGAGCAGTCCGCCGAGCCAGCCGAACAGGAAGCGATAGCGCATCAGCGCGGTGCGCTCGTCATAGTCGTGGGTCAGCTCGGCGACCAGCGAGATCGACGGAATCTCGCACGCCGACACCAGGATGCGCACCGCGATCAGGTTGAGCGCGAGGCCCAGCGTCGAGTGGGTCGCGATGTCGGGCGACAGCCACAGCAGCGTCCAGGCGATCGCCATCGGCACCGCGGCGCCATAGAGCCACGGCAGCCGCCGCCCCAGCCGCGTGCGCGTCGCGTCGGTCAGGCGGCCTATCAGCGGGTCGGCGAGCCCGTCGACGAACATCGCGCCGATCAGCACCATCGACACGATGCGCGGGTCGAAGCCGAGCACCTGGTTGTAATAGATCATGAAGAAGGTGGTGAGACCCGCCTCCTTCACCCCCAGCGCGACGCTGCCCAGCCCGTGCGCGAGCTTGATCCGCGTCGGCAGCAGGCCCGCGGGCGGCGCGGCGGTCATCGCTGCTCCTCTGCCGCCGCCTGCGCGCCCGCCAGCGCCGCGACGCGCGCCTCATGGTCGGCGCGGTCGATCGGATAATAGCGGAAGATCAGCGAGGAGACGACCGCGAACAGGATCACCAGCACGCAGTAATAGAGCGAGAAATCGTCGATCACCGCCTCGGGAACCTTGGCCGGGTCGGCCTTTTCGGGGATGCCCGCGATATCGACGAGCAGCCCGGTGACGAAGATGCCGAGCCCGGTCGCGCATTTCTGCATGAAGAAATTGCCGGCGAAGAAGGTGCCCTCGCTGCGCCGCCCGGTCTCGACCTCCGACGCCTCGACGATGTCGGCGATCATCGACCCGCCGGAGATCATCACCGCGACGCTGAACAGGTTGGCGAGGAAGAAGAAGACGAACAGGCCGGCGGTCGAGGCGGTGCTGCCCTCGACCGGCCAGGCGCCGAAATGGCGCAGCAGGAACGGCGTGACCCAGAAGGCCATGCCGATCAGCCCGCCGGCGATCGCGGTCGCGCGCTTGCCGAAGCGACGGTGCGCCGGGCCGACGAGCAGGAAGGTGCCGACGACGCTCGCGAACAGCACCCACGGATAGAGCATGAAGGCGCCGGGCGAGAAGCGCCAGATGAAGATATAGAGATAGTTGGAGATGGAGAAGGTCACCCCCTGGCTCGTATAGGCGATCGCCCCCGCCGCGAGCAGAACGAGGAAGGCCGGATGGCTCAGCGCCTCGCGAATCTCGCGAAAGGCGGTGCCGATGCGCAGCGCCGACGGCTTGCGTTCGGGCCAGCGCGCCGCCCAGCGATGCTGCCCGGCGGCGGAGACCAGCACCGTCGCCGCCATCAGCAGCCCGCCGAACAGCCCATATTGATAATAGCCCTCGACCTGCAGCAGCGACTTGGCGAGAAAGACGTCATAGGCGAGGAAGAGCATCAGCAGCCCGCCCGCCCAGCCGAACAGGAAGCGATAGCGCATCAGCGTCGTCCGCTCGTCGTAATCGCGCGTCAGTTCGGGAAGCAGCGCGACCGACGGCACCTCGCAGCACGACACCAGGCTGCGCACGATCATCGCGACGATGACGAGGTGCCAGAAGCCGGGCGCGGCGTCGGCGTCCGGCGTCCACAGCGCGAACCAGACGAAGGCGAGCGGGATCGGCGCCAGATAGAGCCACGGCAGCCGCCGGCCCCAGCGCGTGTGCGTCTGGTCGGACAAATAGCCGATCACCGGATCGACGAAGGCGTCGAGCACGAGCGCGAGCATCAGCGCGAGGCTGACCAGCTTCGCGTCCATCCCCAGCACCTGATTGTAGAAAAGCAGCAGGAAGGTCGAGAAACCGTTGTCCTTCACGCCATAGGCGATGCTGCCGAGGCCGTGATAGAGTTTGAGGCGCAGCGGCAGCCGCGCCTCCGCCGCGGCGGCGGTCACGCGGCCGCCCCGGCCTTCGCCGCTTCCTCCATCGCCGTCAGCGCGTCGAACATCCCCGGTTCATTGGGGTCCCAGGCATGGCGCTGGCCGATCGTCAGCCCGCCGTCGACCAGCATGTGGGTGCCGGTCATGAAGCCCGCGTCTTCGCTCGCCAGATAGGCGACCGCATTGGCGATGTCCTCGGGCTGGCCGCCGCGCGCGACGGGCTGCGCGTGCGCGCTCATGTCGGCGATGATCGCCTTCGCGGCGTCCTTGCTCGCTTCGGGCACTTCGAGCGATTCGGTGAAGATGTTGGTGTTGATGAAGCCGGGGCAGATCGCGTTGACGCGGATGCCATATTGCGCGAGGTCGGTCGCCGCGACCTTGGTCAGGTGCAGCACCCCCGCCTTCGCCACGGCATAGGCGGTCGGCGAATAGCCGGCGCCCAGCGCCGCGACGCTCGCGGTGTTGACGATGCTCGCGCCTTTCCGCCCCTTCATATGCGGGCTGGCGTAGCGGATGCCCATCGCGACCGATTTCAGCAGAAGGTCCATCGTGCGGTCCCAGCCTTCGGGCGTGATCTCGTCGATCGGGGCGCGGTCGCCGCCCGCGCCGGCGTTGTTGAAGACGATGTCGATGCCGCCGCCCTTCGCGGCCGCGGCGTTCATCAGCGCCTCGATGTCGGCCGGCTGCGTCACGTCGCAGCGGATGAAATCGATCCGGCCGTTCGAGGCGGCGGCGAGCGCCTGCCCGCCGGCTTCGTCGATGTCGGCGGCGAAGACGTGGGCCCCTTCGCTCGCCAGTTTCAGAACGGCGGCCTTGCCGATGCCCGATGCCGCGCCGGTGACGACGGCGACCTTACCTGCGAATCGCATGATTGTCTGCTCTCCCGTTTTCTTTTGCCACCCAGCTTAGGCGCACGGGAAGGCGCGTCAACGGCTCGCAAACCGACGCTACGGCGCCGTAGCGGCAGCTTGGCGCATCCAAGTTGACGCTTGCGTAAACTTGCCGAGTCCTACTAGTTTGCGCGGCAGAAGAGGAGCCTGTGAAGATGAGCGATCCGGACGCTTTCCGCGCCGAGGTGCGTGCCTGGCTGGAAGCCAATTGCCCCCCCGAAATGCGCGAGCCCGTGCGCGACGAGGACGACGTCTGCTGGGGCGGACGCAAGTTCGTGTTCAAGAACGCGGCGCAGAAACAGTGGCTCGAAGCGTGCGTCGCGAGGGGCTATACCGTTCCCGACTGGCCGAAGGAATATGGCGGCGCCGGCCTCAGCCCCGAAGAAACGAAGATCCTGCGTCAGGAAATGAAGCGCATCCACGCGCGCTCGCCGCTCGACAGCTTTGGCATCTGGATGCTCGGCCCGGCGCTGCTCAAGTTCGGGACCGAGGAGCAGAAGGTCCATTATCTGAACCAGATCGCGCGCGGCGAAATCCGCTGGTGTCAGGGCTATTCGGAACCGGGTTCGGGCAGCGACCTCGTGTCCCTGCAAACCTTCGGCGAAGACAAGGGCGATCACTGGGTCGTCAACGGCAGCAAGATCTGGACCAGCTACGCCGACAAGGCCGACTGGATCTTCTGCCTCGTCCGCACCGACAAGGCGAACAAATATCAGGGCATCACCTTCATGCTCTTCGACATGGAGAGCCCCGGCGTCACGACCAAGCCCATCCTGCTGATCAGCGGCAACAGCCCCTTCTGCGAAACCTTCTTCGACGATGTGAAGGTGCCGAAGACGCAGTTCGTCGGTGAGGTGGGCCGCGGCTGGGACGTCGCCAAATATCTGCTCGGCCACGAACGCGAGATGATCTCGGGCGGCGGCGCGGGCGGCGACATGGTCAGCATCGGCGGCGCCTTCGCGAAGGCGATCGGCCGGAACGAGCAGGGCGAGCTCGACGACCCGATCCTGCGCGCCGAAATGGCGGCGTTCGACGTCGACGTCTTTGCCTATCGCGCGATGGGCGAGCGGTTCATGGACATGTGGAAGACCGGCCGCGCACATCCCGCGTCGTCGAACATGATGAAATATGTCGGGACCGAGCTCAACAAGCGCCGCCACGAACTGGTGATGGCGGGCGGCGGCAGCGAGGCGCTCGAATGGGATAGCGAGGACAGCAAGGGCGGCGCGCGCGCGCGCACCTGGCTGCGCACCAAGGCCAATTCGATCGAGGGCGGGACGAGCGAGGTCATGCTCAACGTCATCGCCAAGCGCATCCTGGATCTGCCGGGGGCGTGAAAATAGCTCTCTCCCCTTCAGGGGAGAGGGTTGGGAGAGGGGGACGCACCCCACTTCCGTTGGTGTTTTTCAGAGGGCCGGGGCGACTT
>NZ_BCUA01000046.1 GCF_001591045.1 Sphingopyxis granuli NBRC 100800
TATGGTGATGTCGGCAATGGCATATTTGGCGGTGGATCGCAGGATGGCCTGATCGGGAATACCGAGCATTTCCATCTCGATCGGCGTGATGACGCGGCTCTCCACCTCCTCGGGGGTCATGCCCGGCGCCTTCAGGATGACTTTCACCTGCGTCTGGGCGATGTTCGGATAGGCATCGACCGGCAGCGTCACGAAGGCCCAGGCGCCAAGCCCTGCAACCGCGAGGGCGAGCGCGAGAACGAGCAGACGCCAGGACAGCGAGGCGGCGACTAGCGAACGCAACATGGCCCGGACCTATCGCGACAAGGCGAGCGCCTTGAGTGCGCTCGTGCCGGAAATGACCACCTGCTCGCCCGGCCTGACGCCTGAAAGCAGCACGGTTTGTCCCTCGACGGAACCGCCCCCAGATCCACCCAGCGTTACGTCGCGGATCGCATATCCGCCGCCAGTGGCGACGAAGACGATAGTCTTGTCCCCGATCATGGCGATCGCACCAGAAGGCACGCTGACGGCACCGGCCGGGGCTGGGCCGGACAGCGACATGCTGGTCGCGCGGCCGGCGATGATGCCCGGCCCGGCAGGAATCTCGGCCTTGAGAACGACCGAGCGGGTGGCAGGGTCTATCGTCGACCCCACGGCCGTGACCCGGCCGGCGATGTCGGGCTCGATCAATACGGTCATGCCCGGGCGGGCCGTGCCGACGAGCCGTTCGGGCAACTGGCCGACAACCTCATAGCGGTTGGCGGCGTCGATCACGTAAGGCGCGGTGGTTCCGTCCACCGGATTGCCCGTCTGGACGCTGGCGGTCGTGACGCGCCCCGCGATCGGCGCGGTCAGCGTATAAGTGCCGCTCGCGCCCACGCCATTGACCATTTTGAGGATGCGCGCCTTTTCGGCGACATCCGCGCCCGCTTCGGCCGCCAGCGCATTGGCTTCATCGGCGCGCGCGCCAGCGATGATGCCTTCGCGGGCAAGCTGCGAGAGCCGGGCCGCGTTCGACCGCGCCACGCCCGCCCGCGCATTGGCGCGGGTGAGGTCGGCCCCCATGGTCAACACATCGCGGCTGGAAATGATCGCAAGCGGCTGGCCCTGCCGGACCGTATCACCTTCGACCACCAGCGTCCGCATGACCACGCCGGGAAACGTTGCGGCCACCGCCACGCGCGCGTTGGCGGGCGGCTGGATCACCGCCGGAATGACGGCGATGGGCGCTTCAATCGCGGCGATGGCGGGCACAAGGCGGATACCGAGCTGCGCGGCCTGTTTGCGATCAACCGGCAATATGCCCGGCGCCGCTTTCCCGGCTTCAGCGGGTTGGAGGCTGGGCTCAGGGGCCGTGCCGGATCCGGCAAACCACCAGACACCAAGCACCAGCACAATGACGGCAACGCCGGCAAGGAGATAGTTCCGCTTCGACATGGGCTTCGCCTAGTGCGCGAAACTGACGAGACCCTGACGAGGCCAAAATGCGATCAGGCGCCGGGGAAGTGCAATGACAATTCCCGCGCGACAGGATCGGTGGTCAGCTCTCCACCGTGCGCCGCCATGATCCGGTCAACGATCGCCAGACCAAGCCCGGCGCCGTTGGTGCTGGCATGGTCCGCCCGGCTATGCCGCCGCACAAGTTCGCGAAGCCGATCGGTCGACAGGCCCTCTCCGCCGTCACCCACCGCGATCACCGGATCTGGGCCAACCCTTATGGTCACCGTGCTCCCGGTTGGCGTCACCCGGACAGCATTCTCGATGAGGTTCCGCAAGGCGGCGGCGATCGCTTCGCGCCGGCCCCGCGCCACGGGATGCCCGCTACCTGCATCGAGCGTGATGGCTTTCCCTTCCGCGATGATGCCTGGCGCCAGAAGGCTGACGACATCGCGGGCGATCTCGACAAGGGACACGGATTCCAGCGGGAATTGCGCGGCGGATGCGGCGTCAATTTGGGCCAGCAGCATGAGCTGGTCGATCAGGCGACGCATCGCGGCGACGTCATGCTTCAGGCGCGCGGAGTCGTCATGGTCGAGCCGGTCAAATTCGAGCGACAGCACCGCGAGCGGCGTGCGCAGTTCATGCGCGACATCGGCGGCAAAATCTTCCTGGCGCATGGCGGCCTCGTCAAGACGGCCGAGCAGATCGTTGACGGCGTCCGTGAACGGCAAGGCTTCGGCCGGCATATGAGAGGTATCTATCCGAAAGCCGCGTTCATGCCCGCGCGCCGCCTCGATCGCGGTTGCGGCTTCCTCAAGCGAGCCGAAAGCCTGCCGGATCACCCGCCGCACGACGAACGCGACGGGCACCATCAGCACGATCACGGGCAGCGCGACATGCTTCAGCATCTCGCGCGCGGCATGTATCAGCGCGTCCTGCGCCGTCAGATCGTCGAATGTCAGGCTGTAGAAAAAGACCACCGCCGCGAGCAGCAGCAGGGCGCCGACAAGGCCGACGAGCGCAAGCCCCCGGGCAAGCTTACGCGACACGGAGCGCCGATAGGTCATGCCGCGACGTCCTTCAGCATATAGCCGACGCCGCGAATGGTGTGGAGCGCGCCAGTGGCGCCGGCCTCGTCCAGCTTCCGGCGCAAGCGGGATACCGCCGCTTCCACGGCATTGGGCGTCACCGGCTCATTGAAATTGTAGAGCGCGTCCTCGATCATCTCACGACGGACGACGGTCCCCGCGCGCCGCAGCAGCAGTTCCAGCAGGTCCGCTTCCCTGCGCGACAGATCGATAGCGCATTCCCCGCAGCGCGCCGTTCGCGCCGCCGTGTCAAACTGGAGGTTGCCGGCTTCCAAAACAGGCTGCCCGCGCGGGCCGGGGCGGCGGAGGAGCGCGCGAATACGCGCGGCCAATTCGTCGATCTCCACCGGCTTGACGACATAATCGTCGGCGCCGGCGTCAAGCCCTGTGACCCGGTCCTCGAGCGCCCCACGTGCGGTCTGGATGATCGCGGGCGGCATTTGCCGGTACTGGCGGCGGTTCGCCAGCCAGGCGACACCATCGCCGTCCGGCAGGCCGAGATCGAGCACGATCGCGTCATAGACCGCGCCGCCCAGCGCGCTGTCCGCGTCAGACAGGCACGCGGCGATGTCGCAGGAAAAGCCCCGGCGCTCGAGCCCCGAGACCGTGAGATCCGCAAGGCGAGCATTATCTTCGATCACAAGGACGCGCATCTACGCCCGTACTCCCACCATGCCTGAATCCTTTCAATCGGGGCCGTCATCCCTCATATCGCTGTGGCGCATTTGTGCCATGAGCATCGCCTGTCTCCTTGGGCTCCGCCATAGGAGAGATTGCTGACGGCGCGCTGACGAATGCGGGGAAGCGATCACAACCGGGTCAGACAGTCGCTCCGAACAGGCTGCCCACCCCTGCCGTCAACGCCATTGCCAGGGCGCCCCAGAAGGTGACGCGGATGATCGACCGCATGACCGGTGCACCGCCGGCTTTCGCGCCGAGCGCGCCAAGCAGGACGAGGCACAGAAGCGAAACCGCGACCACGAGCGGTATCAACTGCTGCGCTGAAGCGGCAGTAACCACCGCCAGCGGCATGATCGCGCCGGCGCTGAACGTCGCGGCGGATGTAAACGCGGCCTGCAGGGGCCGCGCCGTCGATATGTCGGAAATCCCCAGCTCGTCGCGCGCATGCGTCCCAAGCGCATCGCTCGCCATGAGTTGATCGGCAACCGTGAGCGCAAGTTCGGGCTCCAGACCACGCGACGTATAGATGTCCGCCAGTTCCTGCCGCTCGAATCCAGGCTGCGTGGCAAGTTCGGCCTTTTCGCGGGCCAGGTCGGCCTGTTCGGTATCGGCCTGCGAACTGACCGAGACATATTCGCCGGCAGCCATCGACATGGCGCCGGCGACAAGCGCGGCGATGCCGGCAACGAGAATGCCCGATTGGTCCGTCCCTGAAGCGGCGACACCGACAATCAGGCTTCCTGTGGAAACGATACCGTCATTGGCGCCAAGAACCGCCGCCCGGAGCCAGCCAATGCGCGACACGGCATGACGTTCGGAGTGGATGTGCAAGCGGCTCATAGGATCTCCAGCCAGGGGACGGCGCAAGACCATGACCGCATTTGCTGACCAAATCCTGACGCGCTGCGAACTCCAGCGCTAATTGAAATGGAAAGGCAGCGCGAAATCGAGTTCTTCCGCATCGAGACTTTCGGGCGGGCGCGGAAAGGGCGCTGCAAGACGAACCGTGCGAAGGGCGAGCCGGTCAAGCTGCGCGTTGCCACTGGACCGGTCGAGCGAGAGTCCGCGCAAATCGCCGCGAGGACCGATGGAAAAGGAAATCAGCGCCTCGCCCTCAAGGTGGAGGCCCGCCGGACGTCTGGCGGCAATCCATGCCCACAGCCGCCGGATATAGGTCTCGCGCGCGGTGCTGACCGTTGAAGACGCGGCCGGCGACAAAGCGGGGGCTGGAAGCGGCATTGCGACATTCAGCCTTGCAGGCAGAGGCGAAGCTGCGACCGGTAGCGCCAAGACAGGCTGATCGGAGACAGGCCGATCGGGCGGTGTCCGCGGCCCTTGCCGCTCGCGCGACGCTGGAGTTGTATTCGGGGGCGTCACCTGATTTGCCGGTCTGGGGGCGGCTTTCGGTCGGCGGACAGACGGCTGTTCGGTTTCGAGCGAAGGCAGCGCCATGATCGTGACCGTGACGGGCTCCTCCCGCCTTTCGGGGATAAGGCGCAGACTTTGGCTCCACAGGCCATAGGCCGCGAGAACACCTGCATGCAGGGCAAGCGACACGAGGAACCCGAAAGCCCTCGTATCGCTTGCCGGGGCCAGCCGGAACTTTGCGCTGGCGGCCATGCCTCAGAACTTCGCGGTCAGGCCGATGTTGAAGGAGCGGCCACGGCCCGGCACTGGCCGCAAGTCGCCGGTCGCCTTGTAATCGCCGAGCGACATGCCGCCCAGCGGCAGATCATAGCCCTTGTCGAACAGGTTCTGAACGTCCAGGCCCAGCCGATACTTGCCCCAGGCATAGCCCGTGCGAAGGTTGACGAGCGCATAGCCGTTCGTCCGGGATTCGTTGCGCGTGGCGTCGACCCGGTTCTTGTCCGCCACGACCGCCAGTTCGACCGTACTTTCCCAGCCGCCAAGCCGGTGCTCCAGCGCAAACGTCGCGTTGAACGGCATCTGATGGTAGAGTGACCCGCCGTCGTCCAGATTGCGCCCGCGCAGCCAGCTTGCCGTTCCTATCAATTTCGCGGTTCCGGCCGAGGACGACTGCCACAGCGCAAGCGATCCCGAGACATCGACGCCATAAAGCTCAGCGTCGCGGTTGGCGAAGCGAAGCTGCACAAATCCCGTCGGCATGCCCATCATATTGGTGAAATCAGCCAGCTTCACGACGTCGATATAATTGTGGACGCGCGTATAAAAGGGGGCGATCCTGAGCGACCAGCCATCGGCGGCGGCGCCTTTCAAACTGACCGCGGCGCTCACGGTATCGGCTCGTTCGGGCTTCAGGCCGGGATCACCGACATAGCCATTGCCATCACCGAACCAGCCGATCATCCGGCTCGACATCGAACCGCGGCCCCAGCTGTAGCGTTCATAGACGGTGGGCGAACGGCTCTTGCGCGCATAGCCCAGTTCCAGGGTCGCCTGCTCGCTCAGCGCATAACGGACAAGAGCCGTGGCGCTCCAGTTGCTGTCATGCCGCTTGCGATCCGCCGCGTTGAACGCGGTGGCCGCCATCGCGTCGGCCATGTTCATCATCGAGGTGGAATAGGGCTGGACCTCGCCGGTGTTCATCCAGACCTGATCGTTGCGCACGCCGATCAGCGTGGTGATTTGCGGCGTCCACTTCGCCTCCCACTCGGCGAAGGTGCCGAGCCGGTCGCGCTTCGCGCCGTTGATATTGATATAGGTGTTCGGCCCCATCATCATGTTGCCCGCGACTGCCGGCCAATAGTCGTTGAGCCATTGGTGGTGGAACTCGCTGCCGAGACGCAGCGTGTCGCGACTGGACAGCACTATGTCGCCCTTGAGCGTATAGCCGGCGCTGTGCGTCTCGGTGTTCATGGGCATGCCGCCGTTTGCGCTGCCGCCCTTGTCCGCGAGGAAATTCATCCGATGGTCGGTGTCGCGATAGAAGGCGCGCAGGTCCAGATCGCCCCAGTCGAAAGCGCCCTTCCAGTGGCCGTTCAGATACCAGGACTTATTGGAAGTCATGTCCATATACTGGTTCGCAAAGCCCTCATAGGGCGCGTACTGATAGCCGCCCTTCAGCTCGAACAGGCCGATATCGGTTTGCGCGGCGAGACTCAGCGCATGGTCCGTTTTCTTATATTCGGTCGAACGGACGATGCCGTCATGGTCGCCGCCTTTGTAATTGTCGGACTGGGTGAAGGAACCGGCATAGCTGAGGCTGAGCCGGTCGCTTGCCGCCGTGACCGAAAGCGCGCCACCGAAACCGTCACCATTGCTGCGATAGAAGGCAGAGAGCTCTCCCGTCAGTAATGTTTCGCCAGCTTTGGCGAACCGCGGTGTCTGCGTTTCGACGGAAATCGCCCCGCCGATGCTATCACCGCCCATGCTGACCGGCGTCACCCCGGTGATGACGCTGATCGCATCAATCGTCTGCGGACCGGTATAGGATAGCGGCGCATTCATCTCGTTGGCGCAGGCGATGTCGATCGGCACGCCATCGACAAGAACGGTCAACCGACGGATTTCGAGGCCCCGGATTACCGGCAGCCCGGAAAACCCGCCAGCGCTGTAGCTGCTGACCCCAGGCAGGCGGCTGATCACCGCCGTCGTATCGCTCGTTCCTGATTGCAGCGGCGCGATCCGGTCACGTGACAGGGTCTCGGATGACACCGGGCCGGTAGGAAGATCATCGGAATCGATCTCGATCGAAGGAAGGACCTGCGTGTCCTGTGCAAAGACGTTCGCGGCCGACAGGCCATAGAGTATTGCAGCCGCGCTTGCGGCTTTGGAAATGACAGACATGGAAATATCCTGATCCGGGCGCGCGGCAGTCCGCACGCCGTTGAAAAATGAACAGCGAAGAGGATCAGGCGGCTGTTGGCGGTCCTATTGGCGGAGGACGCAGGAATGGCGAGGCAGAGGGCAGCACGAAAGATACGGCAAGAAAGCCCATCGCCAGGATGAAGGCGATGGCGAGCGCCAGCAGGACCGGATCGGCGGCGGCGAGCGCCGGCGACGACAGACCCGAGAAAGCGCAAGGCATTTCGGCCTGCTTGTGATCCGCAGGATCGTGATCGCCGGATTGACCGGGGATCTCCAGCATGGCCGTCTGCAGACCCTGGCCCGAGCAGAGCTGGACCAATATCGCACCGGACGAGACGGTCGGCATGAACCCGGCCGGCACCAGCACCTTCATCATGAGCGCAGCGCCGGCCAGCCAGACGGCCAGCCAGCGATGCCGGGCAAGGAAGGAACGAAGCGTGGTCACGGGAAGGGTTCTCTAGGAATCGGCTCTGCTGATGTCGAGATGACAAGTCGTATTTTTTGGATATATCGCCTTGGCTTAGCGCATCGCGAAGAGCTCCTGGTGGAAACGCTTCGCCACGGGGAAGCCCAGCGCTGCGAAGTCCCGGCGCAACATTTCACCAAAGCCGATGGGGCCGCAAAACCAGATGCTGGCCTCCCTCCATTCGGGCACGGTAGCGCGTATCCGTTCGCCATCGAGGCGGCCATCGCGCGTATCGATCAGAACATGCAGGCGAATATGGGCTGCCGCCTCATCCGCTTTCAGCTTGTCCAGCGCCTCCTCGTCAACTTCGGCCGTGGAGTAGAACAGATCGATTTCCGGGCGCGCTCCACCGGCGCTCTGGGCCAGATACTGCATTCGGGCAATGAACGGCGTGATGCCGATACCGCCGCCGATCCAGATCTGACGGGCGCAATCGTCATCGAATGAGAAGCATCCATAAGGACCCTCGATCCTGACCTCCTGGCCGACATGCAGTTTTTCGGGCAGGCGGCGCGTATGATCCCCCAGTCCCTTGGCAATGAAGGTGATCCGCCGCTCCTGCTCGCTCCAGGCGGACGCGATGGTATAGGGGTGCGGTCCTTCGGCCGGGTCCGACACGGCAAAGGCGAACTGGCCGGGTCGGTGGCCCGGCCACCCCTGCTCCACGTCGAGCGTGGTCTCGAGCGCCCGCACGCCCGGATAATAATGGATGGCGGTGATCCTGCCCGACACCTGCCGGTTCCGGCCTGCGCGGCGCAACAGAACGAGTATCGCCGCCCATGTACCGTAGGAAAGCAGCACCGCCAGCGTGAGGCCGAACGGAGACATCCAGTAACCGAACGTCGTCAGGACCACGGCGTGGAAGACCAGAACGAGATAGACCAGCGCCAGAAACCGATGCGTCCGGTAGAAGAAGCTGTAGGGAATACGCTGGATGAGCGCGACCGCGATCAGCGCAACCACGGCATAAAAGGCCCACTCGCCCAGGCCCTCCGCCGTGTGGCGGAGATTGGCGAACAGGGCTTCGACAGGATTGCTTGCGGGCGGTTGCGGGCCACGCGACGGTCGTTCGAGCCAGCCCCATCCCACGGCCCATTTCGGACCCTTCGCCCACAGCCAGTGAACGATTGCCGTGACCAGTGCCGCAATGCCGAGCCATTTGTGGATCCGATACATCTTGTCCAGCCCGCCCAGCCAATGCTCAGGCCAGCGCGGGCGGATGGCGAGGATCATCGCGACGCTCATGCAGATGATCGCCAGGACACCGCTATACTGCACCGCTGCGTTGCGGATCGCGAAAAAGCCGGATGACCGGAATACGGAAAGGTCCGCCAAAAGCCACAACAGGGTGACCATGGCGGCCAGGCCCCAGAATGTAAGTCGCAGGTTGCGCATTTTGATCCTTGCCCGGCCTTTGTGCCAATTGTTCACTTCACCCTGTAGCGATCGGGCCAGCTTTGGGATTGATTTCGGACAAGAAGCCAGGGGCGTCTTGCTCGGCGCATGCGAACATCGCCGCCAAATCTGACGGGAACCTGACGAGCATTACCCGATATTCGATATTGTCAGGCCTCTCAGCGTGACAACGCCGCATATTCAGGCCCAGGCTGGATGACGCTTTCCGACCTCATGCCTTCAGGGGGCGATCTTCCTCTTTGAGATCGGGATCAGCTCTCGAGTCCATCGCCAAAGATCAGCCAATGAGGCGAAGGTGTACCCTTGGCTCCTTCCTCGGCATAAGCGCGAAAATACACCACCGTGCAGAGCTTAGGCCGTCTGATCGATGAGGGAGCTGACGACTATGTCGATCAGGGGGACTCGTTGCGCCGGACATGATCCGCCGCCTTGCCGGCCATGCTCCAGACGGTGATGAACATGGCGGCGATGACGGGACCGATAATGAGCCCGTTGAAGCCGGCGACCGCGATACCGCCGAGCGTCGAAATCAGGATCAGCGGATCGGGCATTTTGGTTTCCCGGCCGACGAGGATCGGACGCAGCACATTGTCGACCGTGCTGATGATGAGGGCGCCGCAGGCAATCAGGATCAGCCCTTCCGTTATCGATCCGGTGAAAAGCAGGTACAGCGCAACCGGAACCCAGACTATTCCCGTCCCCACTGCGGGGATCAACGACATCGCGCCCATCAGCGTGCCCCACAAGGCCGCTCCGGGAATACCCAACAGAGCAAAAACCACGCCCCCGATCATGCCCTGGGCCACGGCGACGACAAGCGATCCCTTGATCATCGCCCTGATGACCTGGACGAAACGCTCGCTCAGGGCATCATAGAACTCGCGATCGAGCGGTACGGTCGTCGCGATCTTTTCGGCGAGGCTTCGCCCATCCCTGAGCAGAAAAAAGGTGAGGTAGAGCGTGACGCCGAAGGCAATGACCAGAGCGGCCGCCGATTGACCGAGGCTCAAGGCCGCGGACGACAGTGACGACAAGGCGCCGGTCAGAACCCGGGATATCGTCCCGGCCGCGTCAGACGCCCCGCCCAAGGCCGACTGCAACATCGGTTGGGCCCAGTCCGGTGCGGCCGCAAGAACCTTCTCAACGAAGCCGTTGGGGTTAAACCCGCTGGCGGAGACATTCTGATACGCATGAACTGCTTCGTTGAGGACGAGCGAGGCCAGCAGGATCGACGGAACGATCACCAGCGCGATGATGACGAGCAGCGTCAAGAGCGACGCCAGGCCATCCCGACCGCCAAAACGGGCCGACAGGCGCTCCTTCATGCCGATGAACATGATCGCGAAGATAACGCCCCACAGGACAGCGCCCGCATAAGGGCTGATCACCCACAGAAACGCCGCCGACACGGCAACGACGACCAATCCGAAAACAAAGCTGTGAAGTCGCATGATATTTGCCCTCGGACGGTAAAGACACGTCGAACAGTACACGACCGACGTGCACCGCTGATCAAGGAATAATGTGCGACGTCCCGACATCCTCGCAGGGAATGAAAACGTGACGACAGCCAGGCAGTCGGGACATCACGGCGAGCCTGACCACCAGCCCGCCGCAGCGCAATGACACATTGTCTTGCCGCTGCAACATGACCGTCCTAGCTTATTGACCGGAGCAATCAGAAACAGGGGATCTTACGATAGGAGGTCGCCTTGTTCCACGCGAGTCCCATGATCGCCGCAGCCCCTTGGGCTCCCGAATCGCTCGTCGTCGATGCGGTGCGTTGTTGGCGTGAGGCGATTGACCGCCAGCGGCCGGTCCTCCCGACCTTGTTTGCCCGACTCGAAACCCATCATGCCGGATTTCTCGCCCCCGCCATTGCCGCCTTGCTCGCCGTTCATGAGGCCTGGTTGGGTCAGCGTTTTCGTGCCGGTGAGCCGGCCAGAGCCGATCTCACTGAAGACGAAAGGCGCCTGTTCACGCTGCTCGAGACAAATGCCCTGCCCGCAAGAGAAAAAGCCGCCAATCCCGGCCTTGCGGGGCCACTGCATGTTGCGCTGCGTTCGACACGGATCCTGATACGGCGCGTGCTTGGCAGGGACATCGGCCACTTTAGTCCATCGGCTTGTCACGCGCCCATCTTCCTTGCGTCTCCCGAACGCGCCAAAGGCAATGCCCGCACCTCATGCGGAGGGGCAGCGGATCAGGCTTTCGCCTGAGCAGGCCCTGGGTCGGCCACAACTCGTCATTTCAGACTCGGACTGTCACCTTGAGGTAGGTCGCGGGGATTTCCGTTGAGTCTGCGCCGCCGCGATTTTCGCTGGCGAAAAGCTTTTCCAGTTCCGCCTGCAGATCGTCGCGCCGGCCATCCTTATCGGCCGCGTCGAACGCGTTCATGGTCGGGCCGTAATAATCGCGAAACACGGACAGGAACGCCGATGACGGCCCTGCATAGCGGAACGTGTAAGTCGCACGCTCGCAGGCGATGTTTTCCCGACCGATGCCCGCCGCGCCGAAGCGCTCGTTGACCTGATCTTCCAGCCCCCAGCTGATCGGGCTGACGAAGCCTTCCGGCGGTGGCGGGGTGTAGGCGGCGCAGATCTGCAGGATACGGGCGACGAGCGTCGGGTCCCCGGGTATCCAGTTGCCCATGACGATGCGTCCGCCCGAGCGGGTCACGCGCACCATCTCGCGCGCAGTGTCGAACGGCCTGGGGGCGAACATCGCGCCAAACATGCTGACCACCAGATCGAAACGCCCGTCGGAGAGATCATCGAGCGACGAAGCGTCGCCCTGCTGGAAATGAAGATTGTCCAGTCCCGCTTCACGGGCGCGACGAATGCCTGCCGCAACCAGGTTCGAGGCGATGTCGACGCCAAGAACCCTGGCGCCTCGCCGCGCGGATGGCAGGGCGGTTGTCCCGTCGCCGCAACCAAGATCGAGGACGTCCATCCCGGGGCCAACATCCAATGTGGCGATGAGCGCGTCTCCGCTGTCCCGCATGGTTGCGGCGAGGCGGGTGAAATCACCCTTCTCCCACAATGCCCTGTTCGGATTGATGATCGTATCTGTCATGGTCAGAACCTCTCATTTTCGAAGGCGGCGGTTCAGTTCGTGGCCAGCAGGCACTCGCTGGCGATAGCCTCGACGTGCCGGTGATCGGTCCCGCAACAGCCGCCAAGGACCTGTATCTGGGGGTGGCGAGCACGCAACGCCCGATAGCGCAGCGCGAGGTCGCGGGGGTCGCCGGCATCCAGCGCGGTCATCGCGTCGAGTTCGGCATGGCTGCAGCGCGATGCATTCGCCCGGATGCCCCGGATGCGCGCCACCCAATCCGCGTCCTCATCCAACGTCGTCGCGAAATGCTCCGGATGTGCGCAGTTGATCATGTAATAGGCGGGATAGTCCTCGGTCGCCGCGTCAACCACCTCAATGGCGGCGCCGAGCGGATCGCCTGTCGGCAGGCGCCCATCGGTTTCGACCGTGAAGGACAGGACGAACGGCCGGGCAGTAGCCGCCGCTGCGCGGGTGATGCCGATCGCCTCGTTCACATTGTTCATCGTGAACGCCGACAGCATGTCCGGCCGGGCGGAAGACAGGATCGCGGCCTGATGGCTATGATAGTCCTCTGCCTCGATGCGGCTCATGATCCGGCCCGGATCATAACCGTCTCCCCGAGGCCCCATGCATCCGCTCACCAATATGGGGAAGCCATGGGGTTCAAACGCGTCACGCAATTCATGCAGCAGATCGACCGAGGCGACATTCAGGGCATCGAGTTCCGCTGGCGTCAGGCCCAATGGCACTGCCCAGTCGGGGCTTGCACGCCAGCTCACGCTCTCCAGCACGAAGCCCGCGCCATGCCGCGCCGCCAGTTCCAGATAAGGCCGGTAATAGTCCTTCAACGCCTGCCGGCCGCTTTCGGTCCGCAGAAGCGAGATCGACGCGAAAAACGGCAGGTCGATGCCGTGATTATAGATGAGATCCGTTTCGAGGCCCGCATCGGTGAGGAACAGCCGGTCGAATGGCGGAAGCGGTGAAAGGGTATGAGGGCGCATGATCCACTCCATTATCCTGTTATGCGCCCAATTTTACGCGCGGCAATCCGGCCAATCTACCGGGCACAGGGTCAGCTATGGTCGAATGGCGGTAAGGCCCGGTATATGCTAACAAAGTGCATCCGCGACATCACCCGAGTGACTGCCATGTGCCCTGCCGCGCCCCGGCAAACTCTACCTTCGGTACAGTTGTCGACCCGCAAACGGTCGCAAACGCACGAGCGGCTGCTCGACTTTGCCTATGACGCGATCATCCAGAAGGGCTTCGCCGCGACGTCGATCGAGGAACTGGTCGAGGCGGCCGGGATTACCAAGAGCGGATTCTTTTATCATTTCAAGGACAAGAATGATCTCGCGCGTCAGTTGCTCGAACGCTATCTGGCGGAGAGCGAGATCGTGCTGGACCAGCTCGAGGTTCGGGCGAGGGAACTTCATGACGATCCCCTGCACGCCTTCCTGATCTTCCTGAAACTATATTCGGAAATGGTCCGCGACATGATCGCGCAGCATCCGGGCTGCATCGTCTCCACGCTGACCTACCAGGACCGGCTGTTCGACGAGACCGTGGTGCGCCTCAATCGGGAGGGAATGCTGGCATGGCGCGCACGGTTCCTGCGCTGGCTGGAAGAGATCGTCCCGGTGCATCCGCCGCGCGTCGCAGTAGACATCTCCGACCTCGCCGACCAGATGACCGTCATCGCCGATGGCAGCATCATCATGCAGCGGGCCTTGGCCGACCCTTCGATTTTGGAGCGGCAGGCAATGCTTCATCGGTCGATGGTACGGCGCCTGTTTCTTGACAACTGATCTGAGCGGGTAATGGATAGCCTCCAGTCAGGTTCTCTCTTTTGTTCGGGAATGGCGAAGTCACCCAGGTGCACGTCCACAAGCAACCCGAAGGGAGACCCGATCTAGAGATTCTCGAGATGAAGGATCTGGGCGACAACGTGTTCTATGGAGGCTGGCCAGGCGCTGCGTATGCGACAGGATCAAGGCTTGCAGGTCACGATCCGAACGGATTGAATAGCGGCACTCCAAAGGCCGTGAAATCAGTTGTGTTGCGCGTGACGACAGTGAGGTTGTGGATCTGCGCGGTCGCTGCGATCAGCGCGTCCTCATAAAGATGGTCTGGTTGGCGATGCATGAGCTTCGCCCAGAGCCTGAAGATCGCCACGTCGGCAGACAAGATGTTCCATACCGACGCCAGTTCATCAGCCCAGGCTTCGATCTGCGCCGCCCGAAGTGGATCCTGCGTCCGCGTAATCTCGATGCCGGCCTGAATCTCTCCCAAGGTGACCGCCGAAAGGTAAAGGTCGGCATCCTCCTGGGCTTCCAGCCAGGCAAGCACGGCGCCGTGGGGACGAGCACGACGAAGCTCCGAGACGATGTTGGTGTCGAGAAGGAACATCTACAATGCTTTGGCAACGCGGCGCTTACGGGCACCCCGGGCAGGAATCGCAAGGTCGCCGCGTTCACGATCCGAAAGGAGCAATTGCTTAAGCGTGGGGCGCGAGCGTTGTTGAATTCGATGCCATTCGGCCGCAGGCACGAGCACCGCCGTTTCGACACCTCGCTTGGTGACCATTTGCGGGCCCTGTGCGGCACAAGCCGCCAGCAATTCGCTGAAGCGTGCTTTGGCATCCTGTACAGGCCACGACTTCATCTCAATTCTCCTAACAGACTAGTTATATGACTAGTCTTTGGTCATATTCAAGACCGCCCCGCGGGTTATATTTCAGGAAACGGGCTCACCATCGGCAGCATAGACCCGGCTCCGGTGATATTCGTGGTCGCCCGCCTCGTCGACAAGATAGCCGGACACCTCTTCGGCATAGTCCGCCTCAAGCACGCCTGCAGCACCTGGGATTAGGCGAACGCCAAAACCGTTGGCAAAGAGAAGGCGATCAGCCTCCTTCATCGCTTCATTCTGACCATGGGCGGTAACGCCCAGTTTTGACGCGGACGGTGGCATAGACGTGAACGAAATGGGTTGGAGCGGACATGCTGATCTCCCTTGTGGGATGCAAATGATCATGTGGCGAC
Source organism: Sphingopyxis granuli NBRC 100800 (assembly GCF_001591045.1). Classification (GTDB taxonomy): domain Bacteria; phylum Pseudomonadota; class Alphaproteobacteria; order Sphingomonadales; family Sphingomonadaceae; genus Sphingopyxis; species Sphingopyxis granuli. The sequence goes on from NZ_BCUA01000046.1 coordinate 14,964, forward strand.
AGGCTCAGTGTTGTTGCTCCCTAAAGGTCTGACAGACCCTCATGGGTTGGGCAGTCGATAAATTCGCGCCCGATTTCGGGCCACAAGTCCGCAGCGGCCTCGCACACAGGCTCGATCTGGAGCCGCGCCAGCGCGTCAGGTCCCGCGAAAGGAGCAGCCGCCCCGGCTCCAGCAAGAGGATGAAAGCCTGAACCGGAAATGACGATGACGGTCGCCTCCTCGCTACCGGGGCAACGCGTTGACCGTTCGCGCGTTGAATCACGCGAAGGAGACTGCCCATGCCCGCCACGTCAAAGGCCCAGCAGAAAGCCGCCGGCGCCGCGCTCGCTGCAAAGCGCGGCGAACAGCCGAAATCCAAGCTCAAGGGGGCGTCCAAGCAGATGGAGGAATCCATGACGGAGAATCAGCTCGAGGAGTTTGCGAGCACCAAGCGCAAGGGACTGCCGGCCAAGAAAGGCTGAGCGCCTTCGCGCAATCATGGATTATCCCGTTACGCCGGACGGACGCTATTTCGTTGTGCGCGGACGGCTGTGGCGAATGTCGAACCCGTCGCTCCACCCCGATACGCGCCACCGGCTGGTCAAGGAGCTGATGACGGCGCGGCGAGCTGTAGGCGTCGCCAAGCGTGGGTGACGCTGAGGCCGAGGCTGATGCCCATGCGTCAGTCGATGAAGCAAAGCGCGCGCTAGGTGAACGCGGGCCGGTCTGGTGGAGTGACGGCGCCCCGGATTTCAATCGACATATGGCGCGGACCGCGCCTTACGCTGAATGGTTCGACAACCTTCCCAACGCCTCTTGATAGAGCGCTGATCAATTCCAAATCTTGTTAGGCCGACCCCGTCGGCCCTGGATCAATGCAGCGACCTGAAACGAAAGGAGGCCCATCATGTCGCAGCCTGTTTCCCGATTTCTTCACCCTTTTGATATCGCCAAGCATCCCAGCCTCGAGCCGGAGGTGAAGCGCGCCATCCTCGCATCCTGGGCGTCCGACCGCGTGGCGGTCGAGAACCAGCCATCGCTGAGGAAGCCGCCCGGCTTCGACAAACCCGTCCGCCTCGATGATGTGCTCGCGGCCATGCGCACACTTGACCAAAAGGGGCGCTCGGGCGGCCAGGCCACGCAGTGAGCCAAGGCATCAGGCAGCTGGCGCGAGCGCGACGGCCGGACCATCCAGATCCGTCTGCCCTTTGCCGACATCATGGAATTCGCGCTGGCGCTGCTGTCGCTATCACCGGCCGAGCTGGAGGCGCTGGGCTGGACCTTCGCCGATCGCAAGCGCCTGCTCGATCACTTCGTGCGATCGGGGAAAGCGGTTCAGGGAAAGCCGTTGGACGAGATTGACGAGGCGACCGTCACCTTGCGCCTACCGCAGCGTGACGTGATGCGATTGCAGATTTTCGCGCGGCGAGAATTGCCGAAGGCGGCGAGCAACGCGGCCATGATCAACCGGGTGCTCGCCGCGCTCGATGGAGCTATCGACGCGAAGTGACGCACAGTTGCGGCGCTACGCCGCGATCGGATAAGCGCCGCAGCAAAGCGCATGCGGGCCGGACGGCCAGCAGCACAGCATCGGCGCCGGGTCGGCGGGGAGACGCGGCCCATTGGGCAGACGGGAAGAATGGCGAACGCAGCGGAAAGCCAGGCCCTCGCGTGCACAATAATTCTCGGCCGACTCGCGATCGGGAAACCGCAGCTCGATCGTTTCCAGCGGATCACCGCCGCCTGTCCAGCCCGTCAGCGGATCGATCGTGGGTGCCCAGCGCGCCTTGAAGCGGACCCGCCATCCGCGATTCCGGCGGCCACCCTGGTTGGCGGCCACCGGGAGCGGTTCGACAATCGCCTCGGCGTCTGCGGGAAATGCGCTCCCCCAAGACGAAAGGCGCTGATAGTCATTGGCGAGCGGCCCAGGACGCAGGTCCCGGGCCATGTCGTCAAGCCGCCTTGCCATTGACCGGAATCCGGCGAACATTCTCGTTCGCCGCCTCCGACCTGGGTAGCGTGACGGTCAGCACGCCGTTCTTGAAGGTCGCCGCCGCCTTGTCGCGGTCGATGCCCTGCGGCAGGCCGATGCGACGTTCGAAGCGACCATAGCTCCGCTCCGAATAGCCGCGCTCCTTGTCCTCGACCTGCGCGCGCTTCTCGCCGCGCAGCGTCAGGACGCCGTCCTCGACGGTGATATCGACGTCCTTCTCGTCGAGACCGGGAAGTTCGGCGGTAACGCGGATCTCCGTGTCGGTCTCGCCAAGCTCGACATGCGGCCAGGCAAGGTCACGGCCGACACCGCCGAAGCCGGGTATGCCGAAGCCGCGGAAGACATCGTCGAACAGGCGGTTCACCTCGCGGTGCAGCGACAGCAGCGGGTGATGGTCGGGCTCCTGGTCGCGCTTGGCGCTGACCGGAACGGGAAGCCGGTTTTCCTGCCGGCTCCAGGGTATGAGATCACGAATGGCCATGATGGTCATCTCCTTTCTGGCTGGAATGGATCGTGGCCTGCCGGCCCGCCAAAAAGGCGGGACCGGCAAACCGTGGGTCAAGGATCAGGCCGCTTCGCGGGCCTTGTCCTTGGGCGCCTCGATGCGGTCGTTGGCAGTCGTGCTGCCGGCGATCGCGATCTTGCGGGGCTTCATGGCCTCGGGGACGACGCGCCTGAGCGCGATCGAGAGCAGACCGTTCTCGAAGCGGGCATCGCCGGCCTCGATGAAGTCCGCAAGCTGGAAGCGCCGCTCGAATGCACGCGCCGCGATGCCGCGGTGCAGATATTCCCCCTGGCCGTCGTCCTCGGCACGCGTGCCGGTGACGGTGAGCAGGTTCTGCTGGGCGACGACCTCGATATCTTCGGGTCGGAAGCCCGCGACCGCGAGCGTGATGCGGTAGCTGTCCTCGCCATCCTTCAGGATGTCGAAGGGCGGATAGCCGTCATCCTCGCGAGCCCCTGCCTCGAGCAGGTTGAACAGGCGATCGAAACCGACCGTCGAACGCCGATAGGGTGTGAAGTCAAATGCGGTTCTCATTTCCAAATCCTCCTAATGAAGCGATCTGGGCATGAACTGCGCCGGAACAGAAAGAGCCGGCGCCCTCTATGTCCAGCCGGACCCGAACAGCGGCGCCCGGTATGATTTAGCTAGTAAGGCCAATTCGGGTTTCAAGAGGTTTTTTTGCTGGTCGAGGCGGACCTGTGATCGCAGTCTCAGCTTTGGTCTCGAAACACCGCGATGCGGGTCGCGTCTCCTGGCGCAATGGCGGAGCCGATCCCTCGGCTCCGCCGCCTATGCCTCAGCCGAACCGGCTATCGGGCAGGTCGACGCACTCGGCCGCCATCTGGTCCTTGACCGCGAGCTTCAGCTTCTTGAGCCGCGCGATCAGCACTTCATCGGGTCGAACCTGGCGCTCTTCGCGCTGAATCTCGGCGTCGAGACGGGCATGCTCGCGCCGAAGATAGTTCAGGTGATTGTTGGACATCGCCATCTCCATGCCAAAGTTGAGGATGTTCGCGCCCAGGCGGGCGCACCTGATAGAATAGGAACGCTCCCGGTGGGATTTCAACAGCTTCGCACACATCAATCGGCACGAGCTGCACCACGATCAGTTCGAGCGCGCCGTCAGCCAGACCCCTTCGCCCGCAAGAAGCAAATCGCCATTGACGTCGACGATGCCCGCGGCGGGACCGTTTACCAGCCGCATCACCTGATTGTGCACAGTGAGCCGCGCGCCCGTGCAGGCGCTACCGTCGCTGCTGCTCGCGTTGGAGATCAGCGACAGGCCTTCGCGTTCGCGCCGGATTACAGCGCTCACCACGCCGCATCCGGTGTCGATCCGAACCTCGTTGCCGGCGATCGTGATGCGGGAAGTGGGATCGCTGACGCGATTCTGGATCGGCTCGCCATTGAGCGAAATCGCCGTGCCGGCATAGCGCGTCGGCAACGGCCGGGCCGCTTGTGACGGTTGACCTGCGCAAACGGTTCCCAGGTGGCGCGCGAGGAGGATAATCGCTGGATCGCTTTCGAGATCGAGGCCGGCGTTGCGGCAATCGGTGATGGCGGCGTGGATTGCGTGCAGCGTCGTGCCGATCATGACCAGCGCGCTGGGATCGAGCGCTTGGCTGTAGCGGAAAGCGAGATCATAGCTCATGGGATCCTCCGGGCCTCGAGCGGCTCTCCCGCTCGCACCCCCGGTCCCCCTCCCCCTCGCCTTCAGTCCGCTGGCGTTTCGCTGAAGATGTCGGCCGCCCACTGCTCGACCCACCGGGCAGTCATTTCGTCATGGTCGAGGTCGCCGGTTTCGATGAGGTCGCGTATCTCGCGGCGCGCCTGTGCGATCGCCCGCTCCCAGGGGTCTGCCGGTTCGGGCTGCGGCGGCATCTCTGGTTGCATCGGCAACCGCCGCGAGGGCCGGTCAAGGCGAGCGTGCTGTCTGCATAACCACAGCGCCATATGGTCCGCCACCATGCGGTCGGTCTTGGGCTGACCACAACGTCGCGCGGCGTTGCGCGCACTGACACCATAGGCCTGACTGTCGATCGAGGCGACGCGATGGGCGAAGGCGGTGAGATAGGGGATGGCGTCGCCCTTGACGCCGAAGAGATGCAGACGGGTCCGCCTTGGCAGGATCTGGTCGAGACGATCGACGACGGCGATCAGTCCATCCGCGCCATGGACGGGACGCCGGCACATACTGCCGACACCAACGAGCCCGGTACGCTCAATCATGTGCGCGAGCGCCTCGGCGCAACGCTCATAATCACCGGGATGACGTCCCTGAATGACCGGCATGAAGGTAGCATCGATCCCGGCATCTTCGGCACGCAGCCGGCATTCGATGTTGGCGCGGATGGTGCGGGACATGCGGTCGAGCACCTCGTCGCGATCGCCGGCCACTTCCTGCTCGACGCAATAGTCGAGGCTGGCCCACCAGCGGAACGGGAAGGCCGCGGCCAGGCGGACATAGTCATCGACCGTCCAGGGATAGCTCCCATAGGTCACCATTGCGCTGAACCCTGCGCTGTCGAGACTGAGGCTGTGTAGACTTCGCGCGTTCGCCAGTGGCCGCGTGGTCCAGCCAGCCCATTCGCGCCAGCCCCTTCTCCTGGACCATCGCGAAAGGGCGTTCGCGGAAACCAGGACGGGCTGCTGAAGCTCCCGGGCGCGGCGCAAGAGCGCTCCAACGGCAAGATGCGGCAGACCCACCATGACATCGATTGAATGCGGCTTGATCGAACATTTGTTCATGATACGTTCCATTCAAGGGAGATTCTCAATGACCGACCAGGCCGTCCGCTATTTTGAACCGTTCGATCTCGATGTGACGCTGCGCGATGCCGCGCTCGACGATCAGAACCGCCCGACCCGCCGCATGCTCGCCAACGCGGCGATCGGCATGCATGTCGAGGATGCCTATTATTCGGTGCGCGAACTGCGCGAGGCGGTGTCCTGGATCCATGAGGGGGAGACGGGGGGCAAACGCAAGCTCGCCTCGATCCTCAGCAATCCGGCAGGGGACGACTTCCAGCGCTGCATCTATTTCTGCCTGGCCGGACGCGGCGTCGTCGAGATGATCGACGATCTGATGTGGCTGGAAGAACTGCTCGAAGCGCGCGGCCGCGTCGCTGGCGACATCCACCGCCGGAAGATCAGGGCACGTCCGCTGGTCTCGCCTTATGTGGCCGACGAACCGGATGGCCCGGTCGTCGCCTCAACCGAGAACTTCAGGCAAGGCCGTTCCTGGTGGGCTGATCCCGGCCTCACCGCCTGACGGGGCTTCCCCGGTCTTCGCGGCAAGCCGCCAGGCTTGATGGTCACCGCTCACAGGCGAGGCGGTCGCCGCGGCGCCACCGAACCGGCTCGATCCACTGGCCCGCGAAGGCTCCAGCCTTGCTTCTCTGCGCGGCGGCAAAGGCTTCGGTATATTGCTTCGCGCGCGCCGGATCGGTTTTCAGGAATTCAGGTTGGGGAATGGCAAGGCCCGCGCGGATCAGTGTCTCTCCAAGATCGCGGCCTTTCACGGTGACAGTCGCCACCGGCCGGCCATAACTGAAGCGGCGAGTGAGCCGGATCTGGGCGTCGGCTTCGCCTAGGACCCGCGCGGCATGATCCTGCGCCGCCTTGCCACATTCCCAGCACGACTGCGCCCGTTCGCAAAGCTGACGGCGCTCGAACGCGTCGACACCGAGAAGACGGAAATCGGCTGCAATCGTGTCGCCATCGAGCGCCCGGGCCGACGCGGTGAAACCCGGCTCGCTGAAGGAGGCGCCCTGGACGTCGCAGGTAGAGACAAGGAGGATGAAACACAGAAAGCGGTACATCCGATATCTATGACAAAGGGTGCGGATCTTTACCATTGCGTCGATCGCAAAGATCAGTCGGCCGGAAACCAGCCGAGCGTCGGGGTGCGCGCGTCAGCGCGGCTTTCGAACTCGGCGATGTCGGCGATGGTCCAGATCTTTCGGGATCCGCGGGCAAGGTCCGCGTAGCCGCCATAGGTGCGGCCGCCATGCTTGATAAACTGGGCGTGGATGGACTGGGTTGCCGCTTCGGAGAGGAAGAAGCCCGCAGCGCCCCTGATATATTGCGGCGGAAGGACGCCTATCATCGCGTCATAAAAACGGCGCGTGATCCGGTTGAGTGGGAATGACGCCAATATTTCGGCCAACGAGCGTTCGAAATAGGTGTCGGTGGGCTCGACGATGGCGTCAGGATGGCGATCGCGGTGGCGCACCAGAAGCGCGGCAGCTTCCTCCCTGCTGTGTGCGTGGTCGAGGGGGAATTTCGAAGACCGCGCAGTGATGTAAAAGTCGGTGCCCATGGCGGATCCTTCCAGCTTGCAAGAATACACGCCTTTCCGCCCCCTCCCCTCTTGCGATGGATCGTGATCGTCGGGATCACAGGCGGGCCGCGCGTGCCTTCAGGCGACCATCTCAAGAACGATCAGGCCCGCCGACGCAGGGTCGGTAGAGACGCGGAAAGGCTGCAGCGGGTCGCTGGTGCGCAGGATGCTCACCTTGGTCTGTGAATGATCGAAAATCCGGCCGGCGACCCGCAGGGCGTTCTCGCGACTGCAGAGCAGCCCGCGCTTGGGAGACAGGCAGTTCCTGTCGATGGCAATGGTCATGGCATGATCCCCTTCTTCACGAGGATATTTGGACTGGCGTTCAGGCGAACAGCGTCGTGTGGACTTTGGTGACCGGCACGATCGTCCAGGCGCGATGCATAAGGCGGTTGATGCGGTAGAAGCAGCCATTTTGCGGATCCCGAAGCACCCACCTCCGGCCGCGCTTGCAGACGACGAATTCCTGCGCAACATTGCCGTCAGTAAACGTCAGCGGCTCGGGAAGCCGAATGCGATCCCCGTCCGAAAGTTTGCGTGCGCGAAGCACAAGGTTCGCTCGGCAGCGGGCGCGCCAGTCGAGCGCGTACTCGTGGTCTGTCGGGCTGAGCAGTTCAAGGATCGCGGCGGGGCAGTCGGCCTCGCATGGGCCCATATTTTCGCTCATATCCTTGTACCCGAACTGATGGCCGTCGCGCGAACGCGGGTTCCAGCGCACCAGGCACACCACGGCGAAGACGATGCCGGGAATGCCGTCCATGATTTCCTGCGCCGCGGCGTAATAGGTCCGATTTCCCGGACAGGAGGAGGCGAGCACCCTGAGGCCGCGCTTGGTGCCGTCCTCAAGAGTCTTTTCGTACGTCAGTTGAGCGTCGAGATAGGATTTGGCGGTTTTGTGGCCGCCCATCGACGTAAACGGCATGAACAGCCATCCCATGATGTGGTCCTTTCTTGTGTTGAGAATTTGGCCGCCGCCTGATCCGCGGCAGCAGGATCGTCAGGCAGCAAGCGCCGGTGCAGGCACGGCCGCTTCGTCGCGAGCGGCATCGGCTGCGACACCGCCGAAGCTCTTGAGATAGGCGAAAGCCTGCTCGGCCTTGGCGGCGGCATGGATGATGGCGGATTTGTCACCGCGCAGGATACCAAGCCAATGCCCGACATAGCTCGCATGACTGTCATGGAGGACATTCGGCAGACCGAGGTCCGCGCAGCACAGCCCCGCGCCGATCTCCGCAACTAGTTCTTCGAACGCATAAGCCTTGTCACCGAAGCGCTTACCGAAGGTCCGTGCGAGCCGGCTGGCATGGCCCGACCAATGGACTACTTCATGGCAGCGTGTGGACGCGTAATGGTCCATGCTGCGAAAGGCCGTTCGGTTCGGCAGCTGGATATGATCGAAGGTCGGGGTAAAGTAGGCTTGGTTTCCGCCATGGCGAACGTCCGCAGGGATGGCCGCGAAGAAGGCGTCGATCGCCGCCTGCCGCTCGGACGGCACCAGAGGCTGCTCCGTTTCGTCAGAGGGATAGAAATAAGGTGGAAGGCCGTCGATCTGATCGGCGTTGAACACGATATAATGGCGCAGGAACCTGATGCTCCGCTCCACTTGCCGGCCGGTTTCAGGATGCTCCTCGCACTTCTTGAACGAGGAATAATAGACCGAGAGCGCGCCGGTCTCGCCCTTGCGGACGTGCCCGCCCAGCGTTGCCGCCTGGCGCCAGGTCATCCAGTAGCGCGAACGATAGCCCTGGGCATCGCCGAGCGCCCACAGATAGAGTGTATTGATGCCCTGATACGGCGTTCCGCAATGACGCACAGGCCGCCCCCCTGCCCCGTTCGACCGCCAGGGCCTCGACCATGGCGGGACTCCCTCTTCGAGCTTGCGGATGATGAGGTCAGTGATTTCCGCGGCGACGTCGCGGCTTGTGCGTTTTGGAGCGGACATGGCAGGTCTCCAGGCGGAATAAGAAAATGCCGCCGACGCACACGCGCGCCGGCGGCAAGGCATCCAGGAGGGGGTGACGTCACGCCGCGAGGACGTCCTGATCCGGAGTTCCCGCGTCGGCCTCAATCTCGCCGGCGTCAGCCGCGTCCGCCCCTTCCGCATCCTCGATATCAGTGGTCGCCTGATCTTCAGGATCGCCCTCGACGGGTTCGAGGTCGTCCGCCTCGGCCTTGTCGAGGAAGCGCATGGCGTCCGGGACCCAGGCGAGCGCCGCATCCCGCACCTCGGGCTCGACGATCGCTTCGCCTGCGAACAGCTTCGCGCACGATTCCGAGATCTCCGATTTCTTCATCGTCGCGTGACGCGCGGTGAGCGCCGCGCCGCCGACATCGGCCAGCAAGGTCAGGATCGAGCCCTTGCTGATCCGATCGAAGAAGTTCTCCGAGGTCGGCCGCCACCAGCTTGCGACATCGACGTCCATGATCGTCGCCAGCCGGTTGTGGAGCGGGCATTGCTCGGCGCGATAGGTCGCCTTCGCTTCCAGCGACATCGCGACGATGTAGGCGAGCCAGGCAGCCTTGCTGTCGTCGTCGAGCGCCCGGAACGCCTCGAACCGATCGACCTCGGACTTGTGCTCCAGCCAGCTCGCATCGAGCCCGTCATGGGTCTCGGCGAGATAGCCCCGCGCGCGTGTCGCCGGCTGCTCGCCGCTCACCGGATCCTGCGGCGAGCGGGCACGAAGGGTCGAGCCATAAGCGCTGAACGTGCTGGCGCGATCGTCGATCATGACGAAGAGCGCATAGTCGAGCGCCAGGGCCGGATGGCTGAGCAGAGTCGCTGCGAGCACGTCGCGCCGCTGCATCGCCAGCTCGTCATACAGCCGGGCGCTGAGCGGCTTGCCACCCGGGGCGATCGCCTCGGGCGGCGGCGCTGGCGGCGTGTGGCTGCTGCCCGAGCCGGCCGACCCGTCACCGCTGGCGTCATCACCGTGGTCGTCCTCGCCGTCGTCTCCCGAACCGCCGACGCGGACCGGCTCCTCGCTATAATATTCGGTGTCGAGGACCATCTCGCCCCTGGGCGTCAGCTTGAGGAACGCGCCGACGAGCGGCTTGATCTCGTCGGGCAGCACCGGCGGGATGTTGTGGAGCGTGTGCTCTTCCTCGGCCAGGACATCATATTCCTGGTCGAGCGCCTTGTAGGCGTCCTCATCAATAGACTCGTCGTCCATCTCCTCGGCGATGACTTCCTGGCGCTGCGCAATCGCTTCGAGCCGAGCCAGCTGCTCCTCGGTCAAGTCAGGCTGCGGCAGGATCACCCGGTAGAGGCCCGCCGCCGCGCTATGCGTATAGTTCGAGGCGATAGGCCGGATCCAGGCAAGACCGAGCTCTTCACCGACACGCTTGGCCTCCGCTTCCATGATGTCGGCCGCAAGGCGCTGCGCGATCTCGGGGTTCACCCACTTGTCGCCGCTGTAGCTGAAAAGGTCGCGGTCGATCTTGCCGCCAGCCTCGGCATAGCGGTCCTCGCCGACCAGGATCGCGACCGGATCGGTCGATTTCATCGTCTCATTGGCGATGACGCGGCGGATGGTGTCGGCATTGGCATAACCGGTGCCGTAGCTGTTCCAGACGAGGAGCTGCTTCTCCTGGTTTTCGGTCGAGGCATAGGCCTTGGCGACGTCAAGGGTGATGGTGCCTTCGCTCAGGGCTTCAAAGATCGGCTCGGCCAGCGTGGCGAGACGCAGGCGACCTTCGACGAACCGGCGGGTCAGGCCAAAGCGCTTCGCCACGCCGTCGATATCGTTGTTGAGGCCGATGAAATACTGGAAGGCGCGGCATTCCTCGGCCGGCGTCATCTTGAGCTGATGGAAGTTGGCGGCCGTCGAGGTCTCGGACAGCGTCGCCTCGTCGCCCACCAGCACCTTGACGGGAACGTCATAGTTCTCGGCGTCGATGACGCCCCGCTCGGCGAGCAGCAAGAGGCCCCGCAAGCGGCGGCCACCATCAAACACCTCGAAGGTGCCGCGGGGCTTCTTCACCGGCGTGACCAGCAGATTCTGCAGGACGCCGCGGGCTTCGAGATCGGCGGCCATCTGTGGAATCTCCAGCAGGTCGTCGGGCCGCCTGCGGACATTGATGGGAGAAAGCGTAAGCTTCGAGAGCTTCACGGTCGTGGTCATCGGAGGAACTCCTTTTGGCATCCGGATCAGCCCGGACACCAGCACCACTCCCCCTTCCCTCTCGAACCTTGGGGCGCCGCGCGGGCGCAATGCAATGGAGTCCATCAAATTGTAATTGAACCGAGGGGCGTCCCAACCGAGTGTTCTGTCAGGCAGCCATAGGCGTTGGCTTCTCCTTGATGCGACTCATGACGGCGGTGGAAGGCTGCTGCTGCGGACAGCACGAATACATGGGCGTGGCTTTTATCCGCCGCACAACCTAAGTTCATTGCCTTCTCTTCCAGCCTCGAGAGAGTAAGATTTGCGTTGACCTTCACGACGCTCCGATTGAACATGCCGCAATGGCAGGGTGGCGATGAACCCGCCTATCGCTTCGGTTCTGAGTTGCTGCGTTGGCTTGCCCCGCCACATGACGGCCCAGAGGAAAGCGTGGAGGTTCCCGAAGCCGACGGAAATCCCCCACCGGTGGACCATGGCATCAAGTGGCGCGACGCACTGCTGTCACAGGCAAGGGCAGCGCGCGAAGCTATCGAGCGGCATGCGCCCGACCGGATTGTGACGCTTGGCGGCGACTGCCTGGTCGATCTTGCGCCGATGGCTTACCTGAGCCGTAGATATGGTGAGAAGCTGGGGGTGCTCTGGCTCGATGCCCATCCCGACGTGATGAGCGCCGCCGAATTTTCGCACGCCCATGCCCATGTGCTTGGCTTGCTGCTTGGCCGGGGCGACGAGGCTTTCACGGCCGAAGTGCCCCGCAAGCTGGACGCCCGGCAGGTGATGATCGCCGGCATGCAAGGGTGGAGCCCGGATGAAGACCCGATCCTGAAGGATCTGGGCGTCCGGCATATCCCGCCCGCCGCCATTGCTGACAGCAGCCGGCCGGTCCTCGACTGGATCGCGGCCGAGGGGCTCACGCATCTCGCGGTGCATTTCGATCTCGATGTCCTCGATCCGGCACATTTTTCGTCACTGCTGTTCAACAGGCCGGGGATGTCGGAGGGGGCCTTCGATGGCATCGAGCAAGGCCGGATGCAGTTGGAACAGGTGGTGCGCCTGCTGAAGGATGTCGACGCGGCGGTGGATATGGTCGGCCTTACCATTGCCGAGCATCTGCCTTGGGACATGCTGCGCCTGAAAAACAGCCTCGCCGAGTTACCCATCATGAAATCATGAAACTCGCTGTGGGCTGAAACCGCCCCCGCGTTTCGGGATATCGATTGCGCACCACCCGTGAAACCATCCTCGGCGCGTTGGACAGGCTGCCCGGCACGGCGCGGCGACGCTCTCGCGAGTTCGAGGTGACACCCGCCGCTAGAGCGCGCTGCGTTAAATCGGATGCAGGTCGCGCGCTCTAAGCTTTTGTTGTCGCATCGTTTTAAGCGGAAAACCGGTTCCCACTTTTCCGCACGATGCTCTAGCCATGCTTCAATCTGAATGTAACAAACTTGTCCTGTGAGAGCGGCGCCGCCCGCCGACCATACGCGAACAGATGCCGTCAATGACCAGTGAAACCTGCGGCGCCGACCGTTTCGGTGACATCTCGTGCCTGGTGCAGAATGCAAACCAGCTGCGCTTCGTCATTCAGGATCGGAACGGACACCGTATGCCAATAGCGCTCGAGAAACCGGCTATCGGGACCCTGCAGGTCATAGCGCTGTGCTTTCATGACATGCTGGCGCCGTGCCTGCGCCGCGATTCGGATGGAATCGAACAAACCCGCGACGCCGGTCGCATCCTCGAGATCCGGATTGTCCGGAAAGACGTCAAAGAGCCTTTCTCCGGCCACTTTGTGGCGCTCGGTATAGGTGATGGCAGTATGCGCGTCGTTGACGTCGAGGATTCGCATACCAGCCCTCGGGTCGATGATCATCGTAGGCTCGACGGCGGTCTCCGTCAGGCGGTGAAAAAGGCTCCGATCCCGTGATGATAAGGAACCGAATTCAATAGGATATCTCTGTACGCCAAGCGCAGCGGCATTGAGCAATGCAAGCTCGCGTTGAATGGAACGGATCTGCCGCAGCAGATAGGCGCGCTCGGCGTCAGCAACGCCTGCATCCAGGCGAACCCTGAATTTCTTCAAGTTTTCGCGCAGGATGAAGCGTTGCATATTACGCCCTTAAGGTTTTAATTGTGCCCACTTCTTCTCAACTTCTCCGACCCCGAGAAGTTTCACCGATTCACTCACATCTGCAACGCAAAAATACACTGGATCATCGTAGCCCAATACGAACTGCTTGGGATGGACTTGCAGGCGATGTCGCCTTCACCGGCTTGTCAGCGCTGTTGCCTTGTGCCTGGACTGTCGGAGAGCCATCAACTTGGGTTCTCGAAGAGGCGAGACAAAATGATCTCGGATGATGGCAGCGGCACGAAAATCCGCGTGCGATACTGGATCACTTCGGTGAAGCAGCCCAGAGATTTCAGCCAGGGCAGGCGATCATGCGGACAACCGACCAGTTCGATGCGCTGCGAACCGTTGACGATCGAGCGCTTGATCGTGAGCGGGAACGGTTGCGAGACATCGATGCTCCGCCCCGCCGAGACCGCCTTGACCACCGCATCTGGCGATACGGTTTCCGTGCGGTCGATGCCGAGCCTGGTGAAGAGCTGGGGAACGTGATCGTCGAAGACAAGACGGCCCAGCCATGAGCGCCCTTCCCCGTCGACGATGCGGTTGACCGCAAGGTGGTCGCTGGGCAGCGCCGACCAGATGGGCAGGAGCAAGCCCGTGGCCAGCCGGATCGTCTCGCTGTCGACGGTCTGGCGAGCCGCCGCCACTTCCTCCGACCAGGTCGCGCTGAAGGTCTCGCGTGTCACCTCTTCCCAGGAGGATTCGTAGAGGTCGTCCTCTCGCATATATTCGTTGCGCGTCGGCCGCATCATCTCGACGCGCGGAATAGGCGTGCCTTCCTTCTCCTCCATCAGGGCCCGTGCCCTTGTGCGAAGCGCGGACTTGCCCGACTTGCGGTTGATCATGAAGGCGGCGCTGGCGTCGCCATCGGCGATCCGCAGGATGCGCTCCAGCGAGACCGGGTTGCGGCGGCGCTCGATCTCGATGGTGAGCAGGTGCGACGTCGCCCCGGTGAGCAGATCGGTGCGCAGCACGACGTCGTCGATGAGTGTTGCCCGATCGACCAGGATCGTTTCGACCCCGACATCAAGGCGCCCCGCATCACGCGCCGCCGAGACTCGCGTCTCGATCAAGGCGAGGAACTCGTCGAAGATGCTGTTCTGGAGAGCGATCGGAAGCGCCAAGATGCGGTTGAGCCAGCGTTGGATGGGCGGCATCTCGTCCTTGAGGACGCCATCCTTGTCGACCAGTTCAAGGCCGGTGCGATGCTGGAACTCGTCGAGCGTGGTGCTGGCGAGCTTGCCCGCGGCCAGCAGGTCGAACCAGCTCAGGAGGGCAGCGCAGGCATATTCGCTCTCGAGATTGTCGGCGGGGTCGAACAGCCCCTGCCCGCCGGTCTGGCGCTGGCCGCGCGTGAGCGCCCCCAGACTGTCCAAACGCCTTGCGATCGTGCTGGTGAAGCGCAGCTCGCCCTTGCAGTCCGTGGTCACCGGGCGGAACAGCGGCGTGGTCGCCTGGTGCGTGCGGTGGGTGCGGCCGAGGCCCTGGATCGCGCGGTCCGCGCGCCAGCCGGGTTCGAGGAGGAGATGGACGCGCTGCTCCTGGTTCGCCGCGTCGAGCGAGGCGTGATAGCTGCGTCCTGTGCCGCCGGCATCGGAGAAGACGAGGATCCGCTTGCGCCCTGCCTGGAAAGCGGCGGCTTCGGCCTGGCTCGTGCGCGCGGACCGGCTTTCCAGTTTCTGCCGGCCGTCGCTCGCCGTGATCAGGCGCTTGGTTCGGCCGGTGACCTCGGCGACGGTGTCGTGCCCGAAATGTTCGAGCAGGGCATCGAGCGCCGACATGATGGGCGGCATCGCGCAGAGCCTTTCGATCAGTTCGGCCCGCGCCGCCTCGGCTTCCGGATTGTAGACCGGGTCGCCGTTCTCGTCGGTCATCGGCAGCGACCGCGGCGTGCCGGTGTCATCCTTGAAGATCTGCATCTGCCGCGTCGGGAAGGCGCGCTCGAGATAGTCGATGATG
>NZ_BCUA01000047.1 GCF_001591045.1 Sphingopyxis granuli NBRC 100800
CGGCGCCGAGCCGCTCGGCGACGAACACCGCTTCGGCGGCGGGCCGCGTGCGGCTGACGAGCATCCGCGGCGGCGTGTTGGCGGGGATCGGGGCGATGGGAGTGCCCGACGTCAGCGTCACCCCCTGCCCCGGCAAGGCGACCGCGCCGACGCTCGCCACGCCGTCGATCGCGAGCGCGACATGCACTGCCCAATCGCGGCGCCCCTCGCCATATTCGCGCGTGCCGTCGAGCGGATCGACGATCCAGACGCGGCGGTGCGCGAGGCGCGCGGCGTCGTCCTTCTCTTCTTCGGACAGCAGTGCATCGTCGGGGCGCGCGGCCCGCAGTTCGCGGCACAGCAGCGCATTGGCGCGCGCATCGCCCTCCGTGCCGAGCGCCTTGCCTTCGAGGCCACTATCGGCGCGCAGTTCGTCGAGCAGGCGCCCCGCCGCCGTCGCGAGCCGTTCGGCCAGCTGCTCGTCGCTTTCGGGCGCGCTCATCCCAGCAGCCGCTCGACGATCAGTTCGGCGGCCTGCTCGGGCGTCATATCGGTGGTATCGATGCGGATTTCGGGGTTCTCCGGAACCTCATAGGGGCTGTCGATGCCGGTGAAATTCTTGAGCTGCCCGGCGCGCGCCTTCTTGTAGAGGCCCTTGACGTCGCGCCTCTCGGCCTCGGCGAGCGGGGTGTCGATGAAGATCTCGATGAACTCGCCCTCGGGCAGCATCGCGCGCACCATCTCGCGCTCGGCGCGGAAGGGCGAGATGAAGGCGGTGATGACGATCAGCCCGGCATCGGTCATCAGCTTCGCGACCTCGCCGACGCGGCGGATATTCTCGATCCGGTCGGCCTCGGTGAAGCCGAGGTCCTTGTTTAGCCCGTGACGGACATTGTCGCCGTCGAGCAGGAAGCTGTGGCGGTTCATCCGGTGCAGCTTCTTTTCGACCAGATTGGCGATCGTCGACTTGCCCGACCCCGACAGGCCGGTGAACCACAGCAGCGCGGGCCGCTGATTCTTGAGGTCGGCGCGCATCTCGCGATCGATGTCGGTCGCCTGCCAGTGGACGTTCTGCGCGCGGCGCAGGCTGAAATGCAGCATCCCCGCCGCGACCGTCGCATTGGTCAGCTTGTCGATCAGGATGAAGCCGCCGAGCGCGGGATTGTCGGCATAGGCCTCGAACACGATCGGCCTGTCGGTCGACACTTCGACGACGCCGATGCCGTTCAACTCCAGCGTCTTGGCCGCGAGGCGGTCGAGCGTGTTGACGTTGATCTCGTACTTCGGCGCCTGCACGGTCGCCGACACGCTCTGCGTCGCGAGCTTGAGCCAATAGGCGCGGCCGGGAATCATCGCCTCGTCAGCCATCCAGACGAGCGTCGCCTCGAACTGGTCGGCGGCTTCAGGCGGCGCGTCGGCGGCAGCGATCACGTCGCCGCGCGAACAGTCGATCTCGTCGGCGAGCGTCAGCGTGACCGACTGGCCCGCGACGGCTTCGGAAAGGTCGCCGTCCATCGTGACGATGCGACTGACCGTCGTGGTCTTGCCGCCTGGCAGGATGCGGATCGCGTCGTCCGGCGCGACGCGGCCGCTGGCGACCTGTCCCGAAAAGCCGCGGAAATCGAGATTGGGGCGGTTCACCCATTGCACCGGCATGCGAAACGGCTTCGCCTCGTCGGCGGCGCCGCCGACATCGACGCTCTCCAGATGCTCGATCAGCGCCGGCCCTTTGAACCACGGCGTATTCGGCGACAGCGCGGTGATATTGTCGCCCTTGAACCCCGAGATCGGAATGGCGGTGAAATTCGTGATCCCGATCTCGCTCGCGAAGGCGCGATAGGCGAGCGCGATGCGGTCGAACACCGCCTTGTCGTAGCCGACGAGGTCCATCTTGTTCACCGCGAGCACGATGTGCCGGATGCCGAGCAGGTGCGCGAGGAAGCTGTGCCGCCGCGTCTGGGTGAGCACCCCCTTGCGCGCGTCGATCAGGATGACGGCGAGGTCGGCGGTCGAGGCGCCCGTCACCATGTTGCGCGTATATTGTTCGTGCCCCGGCGTGTCGGCGACGATGAACTTGCGCTTTTCGGTGGTGAAGAAGCGATAGGCGACGTCGATCGTGATCCCCTGCTCGCGCTCGGCGGCGAGGCCGTCGACGAGCAGCGCGAAGTCGATCTCCTGCCCCTGCGTGCCGACGCGCCTGCTGTCGGCTTCCAGCGCGGCAAGCTGATCCTCGAAGATCATCTTGCTGTCGTAGAGCAGCCGCCCGATCAGCGTCGACTTGCCGTCGTCGACCGATCCGCAGGTGATGAAGCGCAGCAGCGACTTGCGCTCGTGCTGCGCGAGATAGGCGTCGATATCCTCGGCGATGAGGGCGTCAGTGACGTAGATGGGGTCGGTCATTGCGCGAATCCCCGAACACAATAGTCCGTTTGCCCTGAGCTTGTCGAAGGGCCGTTCTTTTCTGTTGTCGTCGAAAGAAAGGACGGGGCTTCGACAAGCTCAGCCCGAACGGACGGAGGGAAATAATGAAAGGGCAGCATCAGAAATACCCCTCCTGCTTCTTCTTCTCCATCGACGCGTCGCCGCCGTCCTTGTCGATGATGCGGCCCTGCCGTTCGCTGGTGGTGGTCAGCAGCATTTCCTGGATCACCGCGGACAGCGTCGCCGCCTCGCTTTCGACCGCGCCGGTCAGCGGATAGCAGCCGAGGGTGCGGAAGCGCACCGAGCGTTCCACCGGCACCTCGCCGTCGCGCAGCGGGAAGCGGTCGTCGTCGACCATCAGCAACAGGCCGTCGCGCTCGACCGTCGGGCGCGGCGCGGCGAAATAGAGCGGCACGATCGGGATATTCTCACGCGCGATATATTGCCAGATGTCGAGCTCGGTCCAGTTCGAGATCGGGAAGACGCGGATGCTTTCGCCTTTCGCCTTGCGGGCGTTGTAGAGGTTCCACAGCTCGGGTCGCTGCTGCTTCGGGTCCCAGCCATGGCTTGCGGTGCGGAAAGAGAAGATGCGCTCCTTCGCCCGGCTCTTTTCCTCGTCGCGCCGCGCGCCGCCGAACGCGACGTCGAAGCCGTGGAGGTCGAGCGCCTGCTTCAGTCCCTCGGTCTTCCACATATCGGTGTGGAGGGGGCCATGGTCGAACGGGTTGATCCCGCGCGCCTTCGCCTCCGGGTTCTGATAGACGATCAGTTCCATCCCACTCTCGGCCGCCATGCGGTCGCGCAGCTCGTACATCGCGCGGAACTTCCACGTCGTGTCGACATGCATCAGCGGGAAAGGCGGCGGCGAGGGATAAAAGGCCTTGCGCGCCAGATGCAGCATCACCGCGCTGTCCTTGCCCACCGAATAGAGCATCACCGGCCTGGCGGCGTCCGCCATTACCTCGCGCAGGATATGGATGCTCTCGGCCTCCAGCCGGTCCAGATGGGTCAGCGTATCGATCATCCCCCGCCCTTGCCGTCCCGTATCGCGCCGGGCAAGCTGTATGCCCTTTTCCCGGTGCAAGCCAGACTTGTGCGGCTTGGTCCTGACCCTAACCATCGACTTTCGCCGCGCGCCAGTCGGTCGCCGCGCGCTCGATCGCGGGCAGCGCGTGCGCGAGCCGCGGCGCGACATCGGCCTGCGCGCGCCACGCCGGATGGATCAGCAGGCCAAGCTCGCGGCGCAGGTCATAGCCGCCGACCCGCAACGGCACGATGCCCTCGATCGCCAGCGATACCGGCGCGGTGGTGATGCCCACCCCCGCCGCGACCATGCGCAGGCAGCGCTCGTCGCTGTCGCTGCGCAGCGCGAAGCGCGGGCGAACACGGTGGCGCGTGAAGAAGCGACTGGTCGCGTCAAGCAATTCGCAGGCGCGGCGCGCGATCATCGTCTCGGGCGCCAGTTCCTCGGGCCCGACCTCCCCGCGCCCGGCCAGCACATGGTCGGCGGCGACGAACATCACCAGCGGTTCGTCATAGAGCGGGACGACATGCGGCCCGCGCTCGCCGGGGCGCAGCGGGACGAGCGCGATATGCAACCGCCCGCCGTGGACGCCGGCGCGCAGGTCCGACTCGCCATTCTCGACGATCTCGATCGCGAAGTCGCGTGCGAGCAGCGCCGCGACGGCCTGCAGAAACTCGCCGGGCACCGACCGGATCGTGCCGAGTTTCAACGCCGGCCGGTCGCTTTCCTCGGCGCGGCCAAAGGTGTCGGCGGTGCGAAAGCCGCGTTCGAGGTCGCGCGCGATCGGCAGGAACCGGCCGCCCGCCTCGGTCAGGCGGATCTGGCGGCGGTTGCGGATGAACAAAGGCGCGCCGACGAGCCGTTCGAGGTCGGCGATGCCGGTCGACAGCGCGGGCTGGGTCACGCGGATATGCTGCGCGGCGCGCGTGAAGCTGCCCGCATCGACGACGGCGAGGAACTGGCGGATATGCGCGCGCTTTATCATAAATCTTTCTTATGCTGAAACGCATGAAGTTTCAATTTTCATATGCTGCGGCTTTGCGGCAGACTTCGCAGCGACCACGTTCGTGCGGGCAGTTCGCGCGGGCGGGGGCATTGTCCCGCTCCCGATCGAAGGAACCCTGATGCGCGCCACCCCCGATTTCGATTTCGCGCTCGGCGAGACCGCCGACATGATCCAGGGCACCACCGCCCGCTTCGCCGACGAGGTGATCGCGCCGCTGGCCGACCGCGCCGACCGCGAGGACTGGTTCCCGCGCGCTGAACTGTGGCCCGCGATGGGCGATCTCGGCCTGCACGGCATCACCGTCGAAGAGGAATGGGGCGGGCTCGGGCTCGGCTATCTGGAGCATGTGATCGCGGTCGAGGAAGTGTCGCGGGCGTCGGGCGCCATCGGCCTGTCCTATGGCGCGCACTCGAACCTGTGCGTCAACCAGATCCGCCGCTGGGGCAATGAAGCGCAGAAGCGCAAATATCTGCCGAAGCTGATTTCGGGCGAGCATGTCGGCAGCCTCGCCATGTCGGAAGCCGGCGCGGGCAGCGACGTCGTGTCGATGAAGCTGAAGGCCGAGAAGAAAGGCGACCGCTTCATTCTCAATGGCACGAAATACTGGATCACCAACGCGACCCATGCCGACACGTTGGTCGTTTACGCGAAGACCAGCCCCGAGGCGGGATCGCGCGGCATCACGGCCTTCCTGATCGAAAAGGACATGCCGGGCTTCGCCATCGGGCAGAAGATCGACAAGGTCGGCA
The DNA here is from genome assembly GCF_001591045.1 of Sphingopyxis granuli NBRC 100800. Taxonomy (GTDB): domain Bacteria; phylum Pseudomonadota; class Alphaproteobacteria; order Sphingomonadales; family Sphingomonadaceae; genus Sphingopyxis; species Sphingopyxis granuli. The sequence continues at coordinate 5,180 of NZ_BCUA01000047.1, forward strand.
TGCGCGGCTCCCCCACCGCCGAACTCGTCTTCACCGATTGCGAGGTGAGCGAGGAACAGGTCATGGGGCCGGAGAATGGCGGCGTCGGCGTGCTGATGTCGGGGCTCGACTACGAACGCGTCGTGCTCGCCGGGCTCCAGCTCGGCATCATGCAGGCGTGCCTCGACACGGTCATCCCCTATGTCCGCGAGCGCCGGCAGTTCGGCAAGCCGATCGGTTCGTTCCAGCTGATGCAGGCGAAGGTCGCCGACATGTATGTCGCGCTCCAGTCGGCGCGCTCCTATGTCTACAACGTCGCCAAGGCCTGCGATGCCGGGCAGACGACGCGCTTCGACGCGGCGGGCGCGATCCTGCTCGCGAGCGAGAGCGCGGTGAAGGTCGCGGGCGAGGCGATCCAGGCGCTCGGCGGTGCGGGCTACACCAAGGACTGGCCGGTCGAGCGCTATTGGCGCGACGCCAAGCTGCTCGACATCGGCGCGGGCACCAACGAGATACGGCGCATGCTGATCGGCCGCGAACTGATCGGCGCCGGGGCGTGAGCCTGCTCTGGCTGTCGGCAGCGCTGATGGCGGCCACGGCCTTCGTCCACGGCGTCCTCGGCGAGCGGCGGCTGATCGGGCCGCTGATGACGCTCGATCAGGGCGTGATGGGCGTCGATCTGGCGCGCCGCGTCTTTCGCCTCGCCTGGCATGCGCTGTCGCTGCTGATGTTGGTATCAGCGGCGGCGGTGATCTGGCCGGGAACGCCGCGCGGGCTGATCCTGCTGATCGGCGCGGCGTGGACCGCGACCGGGCTGTTCGATGCCATCTATACGCGCGGGCGGCACATCGGCTGGCCTTTCCTCACCGCATCGGGCGCGCTCGCGCTGCTGGGGGCGGCATGAGCGAGACGATGCTCGACGCGCTACAATATTATGGCGCCGCCGCGGCGACGATCGCGGCGCTGCTCGTCTCGCTCAACCTCGGCGAGCGGTGGAACGGCTGGGCGTTCGTCATCTTCGTGACCAGCAGCCTCGCGCTGATCGCGTGGGGCTTCCTGCAATCCGACAGCGAAGGCATCGGATGGCAGAATGTCGCGCTGCTCTGTATCAACTGCGTCGGCGTCTATCGTCACCTGATCCGCAGGAAGCCGGTTGGCAAACATGCCTCAAATGATTGACGTCATTGCGAGGAGCGGAGCGACGCAATCCAAGGCGATTACCGCACGCTCTACACCGAGCCTTAAATCTACACCGCTTGCCCTGAGCTTGTCGAAGGGCCGCTCTTTTCTTTGGCGCCGCAAAAGAAGGGCGGTGCTTCGACAAGCTCAGCACGAACGGACGATGGAGTGTCTCAGATTTAACGCACCCCGCTCTGGGTTGCCGCGTCGCTTCGCTCCCCGCAATGACGGAGCTGAATCACCCCCACACGCGCACGCGCTTGTCGGGCGCGAGGTAGAGGGCATCGCCCTCCTTGACGTCGAACGCCTTGTACCATGCGTCGAGGTTGCGGACGGTCAGCGCGCGATACATGCCCGGCGCGTGGCCGTCGGTGGCGACGCGCTGGCGCAGCGCCTCGTCGCGCATCTTGGTCGCCCAGGTCTGCGCATAGGCGATGAAGAAGCGCTGGTCGCCGGTGAAGCCGTCGATCACCGGCGCGTCCTTGCCGTTCAGCGACGCATGATAGGCGTCATAGGCGGCCTGGAGCCCCGCGACGTCCGCGATATTCTCCCCCAGCGTCAGCTTGCCGTTCACCGCGAGGTCGGGAAATGGCTTGTAGGTGTCGAACTGCGCCGCGAGCGCCGCGCCCGCTTCCTCGAACTTCCTGAGGTCGGCGGCCGTCCACCAATTGCGCAGCGCGCCGGTCGAATCGAACGCCGCGCCGTTGTTGTCGAAGCTGTGGCTGATCTCGTGCCCGATCACGGCACCGATCGCCCCGTAATTATAGGCGGGATCGGCAGCCGCGTTGAAGAAGGGCGGCTGCAGGATCGCGGCGGGGAAGTTCAGCGCATTCTGCACCGGCAGGTTGACCGCGTTGACCGTCTGCGGCGTCATCCACCATTCGGCCTTGTCCATCGGCTTGCCGATCTTGGCGAGCTGGTGGACATATTCGGCCTTTTCGCCAGCGATCTCGTTCGCATAGGCGTTGTCGGCGCTGATCGTGTAGCTGCCGTAATCGCGCCACGTCTCGGGATAGCCGACGCCGACGACGATCGTCTCGACCTTCTTGATCGCTTCCTTCTTGGTCTCGGGGGCCATCCAGTCGATCGCGCCGACGCGCTTCGCGAACGCCGCCTTGATCCCCTTCACCATGTCGCCGACCTCGGCCTTCGCCGACGCCGGGAAATATTTCTCGGCATAGACGCGGCCGACCGCGTCGCCGAGATATGTGTTCAGCGCGTCGAGCGCGCGCTTGTCGCGGCTGCGCTGCTGCGGCGTGCCGAAAAGCGCCGTCCCGTAGAAAGCGAAATGCGCCGTGTCGATCGCGCTCGGCAGCACCTCGGCGTGGCTGTTGATCTGGTGGAACGCCAGCCAGTCCTTCCACGCATCGAGCGGCTCCGACGCCACGAGCGCCGACAGGCCGGTGATCGCCTTCGCATGATAGGCGCCGAACTTCACCGCCTTGTCGAGACCCGCCGCCGCGAAATAAGCGTCCCAATCGATGCCCGGCGCCTTCTTCGCGAAGTCGGCCCGCGTCCACACGTCGGCGGATCTGGTGAAATCCTCGCTGGCCTCGCGCGTCGCATGGGCGCGCGCGATCTTGACCTCCAGGTCGTAGACGCGCTTCGCCTTCGCCGCGGCGTCCGGCTGCCCCGCCGCGGTCAGCAGCCTGGCGATATAGGCCTGATATTGCGTGCGCAGCGCGGCCATCTTCGGATCGGCCGACAGATAATATTCGCGCTCGGGCAGCCCGAGCCCGCCCTGCAATATATAGGGAATGACGTCGCCGGGGGTCGCGAGGCCCTGCGTCACGAAGATACCGAACAGGTTTTCGGTGTTGAAGTCGGTCGCGTTGAGCGGATCGACGTCGGCGCGCGTCTGTCCGCCCAGCACCTTCGCCAGCGCCGCCTTGTCGCCGATCGCCGCGAAGCGCGCGAGGTCGGTCTCGACCGGCTTCATCCCCGCGGCGTCGATCGCGTCGGTGCTGACATAGGCCTTGTAGAAAGCGGCGATGCGGCCGGCGTCGCTGTCCGCGTCGCCGCCCCGCTTGACGGTCGCGTCGACCAGTTCGCGCGTGCGCTTCTCGGTTTCGAGGAAAGCCGTATAGAAGGCGCCGGTCGACGAGCGGTCGGCGGGAATCTCGGTGGTCTTCTGCCAGTTGCCGTTCGCATAGGCATAGAAATCGTCACCGGGCTTGACGCTCGTGTCCATCGCCGCCTTGCTGATGCCCAGCTCGGTGCCGACGGTGTAGCTCGCCTCCTGCCTGTCGCCGCCCTTCGAGCAGGCGACGGGCCCCGCGACGATCGCGGCGGTGGACAGGAGAAGGGCGAAGACGGTTTTTCTCATGGAAGCGGCCTTGCTTGTTGGGGGTCGGTCGAGAGGCATAAGCCTGCGGCCATCCGGTTTCAATGCCAACCAAATTCGGCCTGCGGTCCTTCCCAACCGACGAACGGCGGGATAGGCCGACACACCTGCAAAGGAGAGAGACGAAGGTGAGCGCACCGGTTCTGGGAACGATGGTCGATGCGGACGGCGATGCATTTCGCGCCAATGCCGCGCACAACCGCGCCTTGCGCGACGCGCTTCGGGCGCGCGTCGCCGCGGCGGCACGGGGCGGGAGCGAGAAGGCGCGCGAGCGCCACGCGAGGCGCGGCAAGCTGCTGCCGCGCGAACGCGTCGAGCGGCTGCTCGATCCGGGCTCGCCCTTTCTCGAGATCGGCCAGCTTGCCGCGTGCGACATGTATGGCGGCGATATCGCGGGCGCCGGGATGCTCGCTGGGATCGGCCGCGTCGCGGGACGGCAGGCGATGATCGTCTGCAACGACGCGACGGTGAAGGGTGGCACATACTACCCGATGACGGTCAAGAAGCATCTGCGCGCGCAGGAGATCGCCGAGGCGAACCGTCTGCCGTGCATCTACCTCGTCGACAGCGGCGGCGCGAACCTGCCGCATCAGGCCGAGGTGTTTCCCGATCGCGACCATTTCGGCCGCATCTTCTTCAACCAGGCGACCATGTCGGCGAAGCGCATCCCGCAGGTCGCCTGCGTGATGGGAAGCTGCACCGCGGGCGGCGCCTATGTCCCCGCGATGAGCGACGAGACGGTGATCGTCCGGGAGCAGGGCACGATCTTTCTCGCCGGCCCGCCGCTGGTGAAGGCCGCAACGGGCGAAGAGATCAGCGCCGAGGAACTGGGCGGCGGCGACCTGCACGCGCGCAAATCGGGCGTCGTCGACCATCTCGCCGAAAATGACGAACATGCGCTGACGATCGTGCGCGATATCGTCTCGACCTTCGGCGTCGAGCAAGGCTTCGAAGTGGCGATGAAGGACCCGCGCCCGCCAAAATACGACGCCAAGGACCTGTACGGCATCATCCCGCAGGACGTGCGCGCGCCCTATGACGTGCACGAGGTGATCGCGCGCATCGTCGACGGCAGCGAGTTCCACGAATTCAAGGCCACCTATGGCACGACGCTCGTCTGCGGCTTCGCGCATATCTGGGGCATTCCGGTCGCAATCCTCGCCAACAACGGCGTGCTGTTCAGCGAGAGCGCGGTGAAGGGCGCGCATTTCATCGAACTGGCGCAGCAGCGCCGCATCCCCCTGCTCTTCCTCCAGAACATCAGCGGCTTCATGGTCGGCGGCAAATATGAGGCCGAGGGGATCGCCAAGCACGGCGCGAAGCTGGTGACCGCGGTCGCGACCGCGACGGTGCCGAAGATCACCGTGCTGATCGGCGGCAGCTTCGGCGCGGGCAATTACGGCATGTGCGGGCGCGCCTATTCGCCGCGCTTCCTGTTCACCTGGCCCAATGCGCGGATCAGCGTGATGGGCGGCGAGCAGGCGGCGAGCGTGCTGGCGACCGTCCACCGCGACGCCGACACATGGACGCCGGAAGAAGCCGAAGCCTTCAAGGCGCCGATCCGCCAGACCTACGAGGACGAGGGGAATCCCTATTATGCGACCGCGCGATTGTGGGACGACGGCATCATCGACCCCGCCCAGACGCGCGACGTGCTGGGACTGGCTTTTGCGGCGACGCTGAACGCCCCGGTCGAGGACCGCGGGTTCGGCGTGTTCAGGATGTGATGATGGCGGCGCCACATGATCCTCCCCGGAACGGGGAGGTGGCACCGCGCAGCGGTGACGGAGGGGTCGGAGCCTCGCCGTCTGGCGCGCGGGCATGACCGATAGCGCCCGGCCCCTCCACCATCCTGCGGATGGTCCCCCGCCCCGTTCCGGGGAGGATTCGGGGCGGGTGCGGCATCGGACGCTGGGTGCGCCCGACGGGACGGTGAAGCGCGCTCGCGAGCTTCGGCGCGAGATGACGCTCCCGGAACTCCTGCTGTGGCGAGAGTTGCGCGGCAAGAAGGCCGGGCTGAAATTCCGGCGCCAGTTTCCGGTGCTGGATTATGTCGCAGACTTTGCTTGCGTGGAGATTCGCTTGCTGATCGAAATCGACGGGATCGCGCATGATATGGGGGATCGACCTGAACGCGATCAGCGGCGGGATCGGATTTTGGGCGAAAAAGGATGGAGAATCGTGCGGATCATGGCGGGTGATATTTTGAAGGACGCAAAGGACGTGGCGCAATCCATCGCGGTCCTGGCCGAGAGCCAGCGGCCCCTCCACCATCCTGCGGATGGTCCCCCTCCCCTTACCGGGGAGGATCGGCCGTGATCCAGTCCCTCCTCATCGCCAATCGCGGCGAGATCGCCTGCCGTATCATCCGCACCGCGCGCGAGATGGGCATCCGGACCGTTGCGGTCTATTCGGATGCCGACGCCAAGGCGCTGCATGTGCGCGAGGCCGACGAGGCCGTGCATATCGGGCCATCGCCGGCGCGCGAATCCTATCTGGTCGGCGAAAAGATCATCGCCGCCGCGAAGGCGACGGGGGCCGAGGCGATCCATCCGGGATACGGGTTCCTGTCCGAGAATGCCGAGTTCGCGCAGGCGGTCATCGACGCCGGGCTTGTGTGGGTCGGGCCGAAGCCGTCGTCGATCACCGCGATGGGACTGAAGGACGCCGCCAAGGCGTTGATGGCCGATGCCGGGGTGCCGGTGACGCCGGGCTATATGGGCGCGAACCAGGACCCCGCCTTTCTCGCCCAACAGGCAGCCGAGATCGGCTATCCCGTCCTCATCAAGGCGGTTGCGGGCGGCGGCGGCAAGGGAATGCGCAAGGTGGACTGCGCGGCGGACTTCGCCGACGCGCTCGCCTCGTGCCAGCGCGAAGCGGCGGCGTCGTTCGGCAACGCCCATGTGCTGATCGAGAAATATATCCTGACCCCGCGCCATATCGAGGTGCAGGTGTTTGGCGACGCGCACGGCAATGTCGTCCACCTGTTCGAGCGCGACTGCTCGCTCCAGCGCCGCCACCAGAAGGTGATCGAGGAAGCCCCTGCCCCCGGCATGGACGACGCAACCCGGCAGCAGCTTTGCGCCGCCGCCGTGCGCGCGGCCAAGGCTGTCGATTATGTCGGCGCGGGCACGATCGAGTTCATCGCCGATGCGTCGGAAGGCCTGCGCGCCGACCGCATCTGGTTCATGGAAATGAACACGCGCTTGCAGGTCGAGCATCCGGTGACCGAGGAAATCACCGGCGTCGACCTCGTCGAATGGCAGCTTCGCGTCGCGAGCGGCGAGCCACTGCCGCTGACGCAAGACGATCTCGCGATCGAGGGCTGGGCGATGGAGGCGCGCCTCTATGCCGAGGACCCGGCGAAGGGCTTCCTTCCTTCGACCGGCCCGCTCGAACTGTTTCAACTGCCCGACCATATCGGCCGGGTCGATACCGGCGTCTATGAAGGCGCGGAGGTTTCGCCCTTCTACGACCCGATGATCGCCAAGCTGATCGCGCACGGCGAGGGCCGCGAAGCGGCGCGCGAGACGCTGTCGGAGATGCTGGAGGACAGCGCGGTCTGGCCGGTCAGGACCAACGCGGCCTTCCTGATCCGCGCGCTCGATCATCCCGATTTCGTCGCGGGGGCGGTCGACACCGGGCTGATCGGCCGCGACGGCGAAGCGATGGCGGCCGCGCCGGAGCCCTCCGCCGCGGCGTTGACCAATGCCGCGATGGCGATGGTGCCGCGTTCGTTGCAGGCAGGCTTCCGCCTCAACGCCCCCGACGTGCGTAGTGCGCCCTTCCTGCTCGACGGGAAGCGGGTTGACGTGGCGCTCCACGGACCCGGCACCGACGAACCCGCACCCGCGATGCTCGTCGCCGAAGCGGGGGCCGTATGGCAACTCACCCCGTGGCGCGTCGAGGGGGGCGCGGGCGGCGCGGCAAGCGATGGCGCGATCCTGTCGCCGATGCCCGGCAAGATCATCGCGGTCGCCGTCGCCGCCGGCGAGCCGGTGACGAAGGGACAGAAACTGCTGACGCTGGAGGCCATGAAGATGGAACACAGCCTGATCGCGCCTTTCGATGGCGTGGTCGCCGAACTCAACGCCACGCCGGGGGCGCAGGTGCAGGTCGAGGCGCTGCTCGCGCGGATCGAGCCGGCCGGATGAGCGATCTGGTCCTGCGCGATGCGACGACGGCGGACCTGCCCGCGATCCTGGCGATGCTTGCAGAGGAAACGATCCCGGCGAACCGCGAAGCCGACCCGACGGACCCGCGCTACCTGGCCGCGTTCGAGGCGATCGAGGCCGACCCGAACCAGCGGCTGATCGCGGCCGAGCTGGACGACCGCGTCGTCGGAACGATGCAACTGAGCTTCCTGCCGGGGCTTTCCTTCATCGGAAGCTGGCGCGGACTGATCGAGGCGGTGCGCATCGTCGCCGACCTGCGCGGGCAAAGGCTGGGCGAGCAGATGATCCTGTGGGCGGTGGACCAATGCCGCGCGCGCGATTGCAAGCTCGTCCAGCTCACTTCGTCTGCTACACGCACCGCCGCGCACCGCTTCTACGCCCGCCTTGGCTTCGTGCAGAGCCACGTCGGCATGAAATTGCACTTGAGGGACTGACAATGGCAGGACGATTTTTCGACGAATGGAGCATCGGCGACACGCTGTCGCACGATATCCGCCGCACGGTGACCGAAACCGACAATCTGCTGTTCACGACGATGACGCATAATCCGCAGCCGCTGCATCTCGATATCGAGGCGGCGAAGGCGTCGGAATTCGGGCGGATCCTCGTCAACGGCACCTTCACCTTCAGCCTGATGGTCGGCCTGTCGGTCGGCGACACGACGCTCGGCACGCTGGTCGCCAACCTCGGCTACGACAAGCTGGTGATGCCGAAACCGGTGTTCCTCGGCGACACGCTGCGCGCGACGAGCGAGGTGATCGGCCTGCGGGAGTCCCAATCGCGGCCGAATGCGGGTATCGTCACCTTCCTCCACCGCTGCCTCAACCAGCGCGACGAGATCGTCTGCCAGTGCGAACGGTCGGCGCTGATCAAAAGGAAAGGCCCCTGATGCGTCTTCGTTCGCTCCTCTTCGTTCCCGGTGACAGGCCCGAACGCTTCGCCAAGGCGGCGGCGTCGGGGGCCGATGCGATCATCCTCGACCTCGAGGATTCGGTGTCGCCCGCGAACAAGGAGGCCGCGCGCGCCGCGGTGGCCGATTATCTGGCGGGAGAGCGCGAGGTCATCACGCTCGTCCGCGTCAATCCGCTCGACGGGCACATGACCGCCGCCGACGTCGCCGCGATCGCGGCGGCGCGGCCCGATGCGATCATGCTGCCCAAGGCGGAAGGCGCACCGGCGATCGCGCAGCTCGACACGATCCTGCGCAGCGAAAGTCCGGCCGGCACCTCGCTGCCGCCGATCCTGCCGATCGCGACCGAAACGCCTGCCGCCATCTTCACGCTCGGCAGCTATCGCGAGGTCGGCGCACGGCTGATCGGCCTGACCTGGGGCGCCGAGGACCTGCCCGCCGCGATCGGCGCGGCGACCAGCCGCGAAGCCGACGGCGACTATACCGACCCCTATCGCGTCGCGCGCGTGCTGACCCTGTTCGCGGCGCACGGCGCCGGGGTCGCGGCGATCGATACGGTGTTTCCCGCGATCGACGACGCGGACGGGCTGGCGGCCTATGCGGCGCGGGCGCGCCGCGATGGTTTCACCGGCATGATGGCGATCCACCCGGCGCAGGTGGCGCCGATCAACGCCGCCTTCACCCCTTCCGCCGACGAAGTCGCGCGCGCGCAGGCGATCGTCGATGCCTTCGCGGCCAATCCCGGCGCGGGCGTGCTGCAACTGGACGGCAAGATGGTCGACGCGCCGCACCTGAAACAGGCGCGGCATATCCTGTCGCTGGCCGACTGACCCACGGCTTTCCTTCATCGCGAAGCGAGGGGGCAGGAACCGCGGCTATCCTAACCTTCGTCCTGCTGAACCTGTTTCGGCATCCATGGCCCGCGCTCTCGCCCGTCGCCCCTTTTGCACAGGTGCCGTTCCCCGGCGAAAGCCGGGGTCCATATGGCATGGCGCTGCTCCGCGTGGGCCCCGGCTTTCGCCGGGGAACAAGCCCTTCCGTGAAAGGGAGCACCTCTGTCTGAAGGATATGTACGCCAAACAAGTTCAGGGTGACAAAAGGTCAGAAGCGTGCCGACCGAGGGGGAGGTTGCTTCGTCGCCACGCTCCTCGCGATGACGATCGTCTATTTGAACGGCCGGTGGCGCTTCATCCACGCCTTGCCGCGGTGCCAGCTTTTGCGGAGGCCGCGCTCGGTCAGGCTTTCGAACATGGCGTCGGGGCTCGTCGGGTCGAGCAATTCGTTCTCGGCGATATATTCGTCGAGCGGGCCGGGCGCGATCAGGTCGAGCCATTCGAGCGAGCGGCCGTCGCCGCGCAGCGCCTCGACGGTCTCGATCAACGATCCGGTGCGGTCGAAGGCGCGCGCGACGTCGTCGCGTTCGACGCCCAGATGCTCGGCGATCAGCGATTCGCGCAGGCGCCGGATCGTCGGCCCGACGTCGCGATTGGCGGGTAGCGCGGCGTCGATCGTCACGTCGCATTCGCTGTCGAGCCCCATCGAGCGATTGTTGAGGTTGGCCGATCCGACACGGATCAGCCGGTCGTCGACGATCGCGGTCTTGGCATGGACATAGATGGGATCGCCGCCCACGGTATGCGGAACATAGATGCGCAGCCGGTCGCCGTGCTTCGCCTTGGCGATCTCGCGCACCAGCTTCGCGCGCGCGGCGTCCATCGCCATCTGTTCGAGCCAGCCGTCGGCCTGTTTCGGCATCACCAGCACGAATTCGGGCGGGTCGTCCTCGTTCAACCGTTCGGCGATTGCGGCGGCGATCTTGCCGCAGGTGAAATATTGATTCTCGAAATAGATGAAGCGCTTCGCACCCGCGATGAGGTCGAGATAGAGCTGCTCGATCTCGCGTATCTCGGGATAGCCGTCATATTCGGCGCGGGTGCGCGAGATGGCGACATCGACGTCGCGGAAATCGGGTTCCAGCCCCTCGGGCCACGGCTCGCCCGCGCCGCTCAGGTCGCGCAGCGGCTTGTTCGTCGCGCGCTGCCAGCGTTCGTTGCCGAGTTCGGCCAGCGCCTCGCCGACGGGACCGGCGAGGATCATCGTCGAATCGTGCCAGGGCATATAGGGCTTGCCGTCGGGGGTCGTGCGGTGCGGGTCGGCGTCGGCGTGCGCACGCGTGTCCCAGCGCCGCGCGCCGACATCGATGCCGCCGCACACCGCGAGATGATCGTCGAACACCGCGACTTTCTGATGATGGCTGCATCCCACGGGATGCGCGCTGTCGAGCCGGAAGCTGATCGATCGCGTGACCTTCCAGCGCAATATCATCGTGACGATGCTCGGCATCGCGAGTTGCTTAAGGCCGCCGAAATTCCAGCGTAATATGTCGATGTCGCGGTCGGGGCAGTTTTTCGCCAGCCGCAGCATGTAATGGCCGAGCGCCTCACCGCTGCCGTCGTCATCGGGGGTCAGCGCGATCCGCGGGTCGAAATCCCAGCCGATCAGCAGGATGCGCTCCTTCGCATCGGCCATCAGCCGCGCGAGCAAAGCGTAATAATCGGCGGCATCGACGATCATCCGCGCCCTGCGCGCCCGCGCGATGCGCCAGCAATTGCGCCCCTCGGCGACGATCGGGGTCAGGTCGGCCGCGCTCATCGCCATCGCCACGCACGACGGCGGCAATGGTTGCGCGCGCCCATCGTCAGACCCCGACGAACTGCTCCGGCGTCAGCGCCATCATCGCTTCGCTGCCCGCCTCGATCTTGCGGCGCAGCGCCCCCGCGTCGGGGATGAAGCGTTCGCCGAAATGGCGCGCCGTGACCAGCTTGGCTTCGAGGAAGGCGGCATCGCCGCGGCCTTCGTCCAGCGCCTTCTGCGCCGCCTCGGCGATGCGCAGCCACATCAGCCCCAGCGCGACGATCCCCATGATGTGCATATAATGATGCGCGCCCGCGCCGACATTGTTCGGATTGGCCATGCCGTTCTGCATGAACCACATCGTCGCGGCCTTGAGTTCGCCGTTCGCCTTCTCGAGGCGCCCGGCGAGGTCGGCAAAGGCGGGCTTATCTTTCGCAGCGGCACATTCGGCGTCGACGATGGCGAAGAAAGCCTGGATGGCGCGCCCGCCGTTCTGCGCGAGCTTGCGGCCGACGAGGTCCATCGCCTGCACCCCGTTGGCGCCTTCGTAGATCATCGTGATGCGGGCATCGCGGACATATTGGGACATGCCCTGTTCCTCGATATAGCCGTGCCCGCCGAACACCTGCTGCGCGTTGACCGCGACGTCGAATCCCTTGTCGGTGCCATAGCCCTTGATCACCGGGGTCAGCAGGCTGATCAGGTCGTCGGCCTGCTGGCGCTCCTCCTCGCTCTCGGCGGCGTGCGACAGGTCGACCTGCAGGGCGCCCCACAGGCAGAGCGCGCGCAGACCCTCGACCACTGCCTTGCCGTCCATCAGCATGCGGCGCACGTCGGGATGGACGAACAGCGGATCGGCCTTTTCCTGCGGGTCCTGCGGGCCGGTGAGCGCGCGGCCCTGGCGCCGGTCCTGCGCATATTGCACGGCGTTCTGGAACGCGATGTCGGCCTGCCCCAGCCCCTGGATGCCGACGCCGAGGCGCGCCGCGTTCATCATCACGAACATCGCGGCGAGCCCCTTGTTCTCCTCGCCGACCATCCAGCCCTTCGCGCCGTCGTAGTTCATCACGCAGGTCGCGTTGGCGTGGATGCCCATCTTGTGTTCGATCGACCCGCACGACAGCGTGTTGCGCTCGCCCAGCGCGCCGTCCTCATTGACGAGGAACTTGGGCACGATGAACAGCGAGATGCCCTTGACGCTGTCGGGCGCGTCGGGGGTCTTGGCGAGGACGAGGTGGACGATATTGTCGGTCAGGTCGTGCTCGCCCGACGAGATGAAGATCTTGGTCCCGGTGATGCCGTAGCTGCCGTCGCCGTTCGGCACCGCACGGGTCCGGATCAGGCCGAGGTCGGTGCCGCAATGCGGCTCGGTCAGGTTCATGGTCCCGCCCCACTCGCCCGAAATCATCTTCGGGACATAGACGGCCTTCTGCTCGTCCGATCCCTTGACGAGGATCGCCGCGACCGCCGCCTGCGTCAGCCCCGGATACATGGCGAAGGCCTGGTTCGCCGCCATGCGATATTCTTCGACCGGAAAGCCGACGACGTGGGGAAGCCCCTGCCCGCCGAATTCCTCCGGCTGGGTCAGCAGCGTCCAGCCGGCCTCGCAATAGGCCTTGTACGCGTCCTTGAACCCTTCTGGCGTCGTCACGCTGCCATCCTCGTGACGCGTGCAGCCCTGCTGGTCACCCGAATAGTTGATCGGGAAAAGCACCTCCTCGCAGAATCGCCCCGCCTCGGTCAGCACCGCTTCGACCATGTCGGGGGTCGCGTTGGCGAAACCGGGAAGCCCGGCATAGCGTTCGATGCCGAGCACCTCATTCAACAGGAACAGCGAATCCTTCACGGGGGCGCGATAGACGGGCATGGGTCATCTTTCCGAAAGTCAGGTTGGCAACAATGTCCGTCCCGGGGAGGGTTTCAGTCGGCCTTTTCGCCTTGATCGACCTTTTTCACCGTATCGATGAAGCGCGTCAACTCCTCGACCGCGCTGTCGATATCGTCACGCTGACGGCGCAACAGCGAGATACGCTCCTGGCATTTCTCGATCGTCACCTGCCGCTGCAGCCTGCGGCCGTCGCCGACATCGTAGAGGTCGATCATCTCGCGGATGTCGGCGAGGCTGAAGCCGGTGCGCTTGGCGCGCAAGATCCACGCCAGCCGCGCGCGGTCGCGCTTCGAATAGATGCGCGACAATCCCTTGCGCGACGGACTGATGAGTCCTTCGTCCTCGTAAAAGCGCAGCGCGCGCGCGGTCACGCCGAATTCGGTGGAAAGATCGGTAATGCTATATTGCTCACGCCCCAGATGATCGGGCGTGTCGATATGGGCGTGGCCGTATTCTTCGGTCATGCGGGCAAGACTAGTTTCCGTTGACGTGAACGTCAAGGGCGGCAGGTCGGGTGGAAAGCCCGCGAGTCAGCGATCGCACGGCCGGAACCTGTTGCCGTCTTTTCCGGCGATCTGCAAGCGTCTCGCATCCTCTTCCGACCAGCTCGCGCGCGGGAGGCGGAGGCCGGCGAGCGACGCGCGCTCGGGGCAGAGGTTGGCGCATTGCGGCGGCAGGCGTCCGGGAAGGGCAAGCTCGTCGTCCTCCTCGCGCACCGCCACGTCGCATCCCGGCGTCCCGGCGAACGACAGGCGCCACCGCCCCTCGCCTTCCGCCGCGCGTACGAGCGTTCCCTTCGTCGTGCAGGAAAGGCCCGGACCGAAGGCGGCGGTCAGCGCAAACCGCCACCGCCCCGGTCCGTCGGGCACCACGCACATCGCGTCGCGGCCCAGATCGTGGGCGCGCTCGAACACGCCGGCGGGCTCGCCCGCCTCGGCCCGGACGATACCGCGTTCGCGCGCCGCCCGTTCGAGCGGGTTGCGCGTGTCGATCGCGCCCTCCCCGTCCCCCGGCGGCGGCGAGCCGCATCCGGCAAGCAACGCCAGCGCGCCGAACAGCAGGCCGTCAGCCCTGCGCATCGTCATCCAGAAAGGTCAGGCCGCCGTCGACCTCGACCCGGCGATAGAAGCACGACCGGCGCCCGGTGTGGCACGCGGGTCCCGCCGGACGCACGCGAAGCAGCAGCGCGTCCTGATCGCAATCGACACGCATCTCGACGACGGTCAGCCCGTTGCCCGAGGTTTCGCCCTTGCGCCAGAGCGCCTGCCGCGACCGCGACCAGAAATGCGCCTGTCCGGTCGCGCGCGTCCGCGCGATCGCTTCCTCGTTCATATGCGCGACCATCAGCAGGGTCGAACGATCGGCATCGACGACGATCGCGGTCAGGAGGCCTGCGGCGTCGAAGCGCGGCAGGAAACGGTCGGTTGCATCGCGGGACGGGTCCATGAAACGGCGCTTTAGAGCAGGATCGGCGGGGCTGTCACCCCACCGCGGCACGTCCGGGCGACCGGAAGGCGAAATGAGGGGGCGACATTTGCCATTGCCGCTCCTATATGCGCGGCAGTCCCAGCCCCCCTGCCCCCGGATTGACATGCTGACGACCCATCCTTTCGACGACGACAAGCTCCGCGAGGAGTGCGGCGTCTTTGGCATCCATGGCGCCGACAGCGCCGCCGCGGTAGCCGCGCTCGGCCTGCATGCGCTGCAGCATCGCGGACAGGAAGCCGCCGGCATCACCGCCTTCGACGGCCGCGATTTCCATACCCATCGCGCAATGGGCCATGTCGCGGGCAATTTCGACCGCGACGACATCATCCGCCAGCTTTCGGGCGCCGCCGCGATCGGCCATGTCCGCTATTCGACGACGGGCGAGACGGCGCTGCGCAACGTCCAGCCGCTGTTCGCGGAGCTTGCCACGGGCGGCTTCGCGATCGCGCACAACGGCAATATCTCCAACGCCATGGCGCTGCGCAAACAGCTCGTTCGGCGCGGTGCCATCTTCCAGTCGACCAGCGATACGGAGGTGATCATCCACCTCGTCGCCACGTCGAGCTATCGCACCCTGCTCGACCGCTTCATCGACGCGCTGAAGCAGGTCGAGGGTGCCTATTCGCTGATCGTGCTGACCGCGGAAGGCATGATCGGCTGCCGCGACCCGCTCGGCATCCGCCCGCTCGTCATCGGCCGGCTGAACGACGCCTATATCTTCGCGTCGGAAACGGTGGCGCTCGACGTGGTCGGCGCCGAATTCGTCCGCACGGTCGAACCGGGCGAACTGGTGATCGTACGCGACGGCGAACTCATCTCGCACCACCCCTTCGCCAGCCATCCGGCGCGGCCCTGCATCTTCGAATATGTCTATTTCTCGCGTCCCGACTCGATCGTGGACGGCACGAGCGTCTATTCGGTGCGCAAGGCGATCGGCGCGGAACTGGCGCGCGAGAATCCGGTCGATGCCGACCTCGTCATCCCCGTCCCCGATTCGGGCACGCCCGCCGCGATCGGCTATGCGCAGGAATCGGGCATTCCCTTCGAACTCGGCATCATCCGATCGCACTATGTCGGGCGCACCTTCATCCAGCCGAGCGACAAGGTCCGCCACCTCGGCGTCAAGCTCAAGCACAATGCCAACCGGGCGCTGATCAACGGCAAGCGGGTCGTGCTGATCGACGATTCGATCGTGCGCGGCACCACCAGCCTCAAGATCGTGCAGATGATGCGCGATGCCGGCGCCGCCGAGGTTCATATGCGCATCGCGAGCCCGCCGACCTCGCACAGCTGCTTCTATGGCGTCGACACGCCCGAGCGCGCGAAGCTGCTCGCCGCGCAGATGACGGTCGGACAGATGGCGAATTTCATCAACGCCGACAGCCTCGCCTTCCTGACCATCGACGGCCTGTATCGCGCGCTCGGCGAAGCGCGGCGCACCGATGCCTGCCCGCAATATTGCGACGCCTGCTTCACGGGCGATTATCCGACCACGCTGACCGACTTCGACGAGAACAGCCTGGACGATCAATTTTCACTGCTTGCCGAGCGGGTTGTCTGACGAAATGACCAAAACATCCGAAGAACTGGCGGGGCAGGTCGCGCTCGTCACCGGCGCGAGCCGCGGCATCGGCGAGGCGATCGCCTATTCGCTCGCGCAGCGCGGCGCCCATGTCGTGATCACCGCGCGCACCGCGGGCGGGCTCGAGGAACTGGAGGATCGCATCCATGCCGCGGGCGGCAGCGCGACGATCGCGCCGCTCGACCTGACCGACGGCGACAGCATCGCGCGGCTGGCGAGCGCGATGGCCGAGCGCTGGCAGCAGATCGACATGCTGGTGATGAACGCCGCGATGCTCGGCACATTGACCCCCGTCGCCGCGATCGACGGCAAGGAATTCAACCGGCTGCTGACGCTGAACCTGATCGCACAGCAGGCACTGATCGCCAATTTCGACCCGTTGCTGCGGCGGTCGGCGAACGGCCGCCTGCTCGCGCTGTCGACCGGCGTCGCGCGGAATCCGCGTGCCTATTGGGGCGCCTATGCAGCGTCCAAGGCGGCGTTCGAGACGCTGGTGACCTGCTATGGCGCCGAAATGCGCAACATCTCGACCGTGCGCACCGCGATCCTCGACCCCGGCGGCACGCGCACCCAGATGCGCGCCCGCGCCTATCCCGGCGAGGACCCGCAGAGCATCAAGGACCCGGCGGCGGTCGGCGAATATGTCGCACAGCTGATGGTCGAGGGCTTCGACAGCACCGCCTATCATGCGCTTCCCAAGGTGATGGAAGAGGCTTAACGCGATCTTTGCTTTCCTGTGGCAACAGGCTTGCTCGACAGGACCAATTCGCAAAGGCATCGGGAATGAGCAGCAACATCCTGCGTTCGGCGATCGCGGCCGTGACCGGCATCGTCATCGCCTTCGGGCTGATCTGGCTCGCCCAATATGCGGGCAGCGAATTGTCGCCCGATGTCTATGATCCGCAGACCGGCGAAGTGCTGATCCCGGTCGGTTCGACCGTCGCGCTGCTCGTCGGCTGGTTCGTCGGCACCTTCGCCGGCGGCTGGGTCGCGATGCGCGTGTCGGGCGGCACGGGCGCGGGATGGATCGTCGCGGGCGCGGTGATCGGCGCCGGCGTCTATCGCGCGGTCACGCTCGCCGACGCCTGGTGGATCATACTGCTCGGCATCCTGATCCCGATCGCCGCCGCCTGGGCCGCGCAGCGCGCCACCGCCGTCGCGGCGCCCTGATCCGCGGCCCGGTGGGCGCCGGGAATACAGCATGACGCCTTGGAAGGAATCGTCATTGCGAGCGGAGCGAAGCAATCCAGGGCGGTTTACGCCACTCTGGATTGCTTCGCTCCGCTCGCAATGACGGAGAAGTATCCGCGCCTTCGCGGGGATGCCGATGAAGGTCCCGGTTTTCGCTGGCAACGTGATTTTCGCGGAATGACTATTGGCCTTCCCCGTCCACCGCCGCCTGCGCCGCCTTGTAGAAAGCCTCGCGCGACGCGCCGACGCCTTCGGGATCGGTCGCGGTCGGCCAGTTGCCGTTCGACGCGATCACCAGCCGCCGCTTCGGGTCGATGAAGATGCCCTGGCCGAAGATGCCCTGCGCGGCGAAGCTGCCGTCGTCGTTGGTCCACCATTGATAGCCGTAGCCGCGCCCCGGCATGTCGATATCGGCCTGCTTCGTCGTCGCCGCGGCAAGCCAGTCGTCGGGCAGCACCGTCTGCCCGCCCGCGACGCCGCCGCCGAGGATGAACTCGCCGAAGCGCGCATAGTCGCGCAGGCTCGCCGACAGGCAGCAGCCGCTGATCTCGTGCCCCGTCGGGCCAAGCATCCACACGGCGTTCTGCTCCATCCCGAACGGCCGCCAGACCTTTTCGGACAGATAGGCGGACAGCGTCTTGCCGGTCGCGCTCGATACGAGCACCCCGATCAGATTGGTCTCGCCGGTCTTGTAGACCCACTTCGACCCCGCGGGCGCTTCGCGCGGCAAGGTCTTCATATAGCTGACCGTTATATCCTCACCCGGCACCGGCTGTTGCAGGTTGAACTGCGCGACGTCGGATTTGGGATCGGTATAATCCTCGTTCCATTGGACGCCCGACGTCATCGTCAGCAACTGGCGGACACTGACGTCGTCATAGGCCGAACCTTTCAGCCCCGGGATATAGGCGGTGACCTTGTCGTCGAGGCTCTTGATGAAGCCGTCCTTCACCGCGGCGCCGACCAGCGTCGAGGTGAAGCTCTTAGCCACCGAAAAACTCGTCCAGCGCCCATCGGGGGCATAGCCGAGCGCATATTTCTCGAGGCGTATCTTCCCGTCCTGGACGATGATCAGCCCGGCGTTGCGCTGCCCCGCCATATAGGCATCGACGTCGATGCCGAGGTCGATCGGCGCGCCCTGCGGCAGCGGATGGACCGGGCCGCCCGCCTCGACCGTGTGGACGACCACCTTCGGGACCGTCTCCATCGTGCGAAAGGCGAGGTCACGCTGGTCCTGGCTCCAAAACAGCACGTTCAGATCCTCCGGCAATTGGGTTGTCGTCTGGGCCGATGCGGGGGCACTCCCCACGGCCGCCGCGGCGCAAAGCAGCGCCGCCATTGCAAATCGTCGCAAATCTGTCTCCCCTTCTTCCTGTTTTTCAGCCCGCCTTTTCGAGCGTGACCTGCGCGACGTCGATGCCGCCGCCACGGAAACCGCCCTCGCAATATTGCAGATAATAGCGCCACAGGCCGACGAAGCGGTCGTCGAAACCGGCGGGCAGGCGCCCGTCGCCGACCGCCGCGTCGAAGCGCGCGCGCCATTCGCGCAGCGTTTCGGCATAGTCGCCGCCGAACCGCCGGACGTCGCGCCACGCGAGTCCGCGCGCTTCGGCGAGCGCCCGGAAGCGGCTTTCCGAGATCAGGCAGCCGCCGGGAAAGATGTGGGCCTGGATGAAGTCGCTGCTCGCGGCATAGCGCTCGAACAGCGCGTCGTTGATCGCGATATACTGGATCGCCGCCTTCCCCCCGGGCCGCAGCAGCCGCGCGATCGTGTCAAGATAGGCGGGCCAATAGGCCTGCCCCACCGCCTCGACCATCTCGACGCTCGCGATCGCATCGAACGCGCCGGTCATGTCGCGATAGTCGCACAGGGCGATGCGCGAGCGGTCCGACAGGTCGACCGCGGCGAGCCGCGCGGCGGCGACCTCCGCCTGCGCCGGCGACAGCGTGATGCCGGTGTAGAGGACGTCGTGCCGCTCGACCGCGCGCTCGGCCAGCGCGCCCCAGCCGCAGCCGATCTCGAGCAGGCGGCTGCCCGACCGCAGGTCGAGCCGGTCGAGGATCGCATCGACCTTGGTCGCCTGCGCCTCCTCCAGAGTCTGCGCGGCGTCGGCAAACAGCGCGCTCGAATAGTTCAGGCCGGCGTCGAGCCACAGGCGGTAGAAATCATTGCCGAGATCGTAATGCGCGAGGATGTTGCGCCGCGCGCCGCTGCGGCTGTTGCGGTTGAGGAAATGCGCGGCTCGGTTGATCCAGCGCCATGGTCCGCGCGCGCGCGCCGCCCGGCCCAGCGATTCCGCGTTGCGCATGAACAGGTCGAACAGCGGCACCGGGTCGACCGACGACCATTCACCGCGATCCCATGCGCGATACCAGCCCACCGAGCCCGAGAGCGCGAGACGCACCAGCGCGGACCAGCTCTGCACATGGACGACCGCGACCGGTCCCTTGCCGCGGCCGCCCAGCATGCGGACGCTGCCGTCGGGCAGATGCCCCTCGATCGCGCCATGGTCGAGCCCCGCGTCGATGCGGTCGAGTTGGCGGTGGAAGAAGGCGGCCGGCGCGTGCCGGATCAGTCGCGCCACGAGCCCGCCGGAGCGGAACGAACGCTCCGCCCCCAGCAGCCTCTCGCCGCGCGCCTTCCTGACATGCGTGTTCATAGACCTTGTGTGCCGCAAAGCGGCGCGCAAGACAATCGCCTGTCGCGCGGCGCCATGACGTCAGGGTCCGGCACCGTACATGGCGGAACCTAAAGGTCGGGTCCGCCTTCCTTCACCGTCCAGGTCTGCCCCTTCTTGAGCAGCCCCTGGAGGTCGGCCGTCTTGCCCGCGGCGGCCGCCTCGTTCTGGCGCCAGACATCGGCCTCGAAGGTCGGGCGCGGGTCGTCGTAGAGGACGCCGAGCGCCATCGGGAACTCGCCGAAGCGCATTTCGACCAGCATGTGCGCGACGCTGCGGTTGGTGACGTCGTGGACGATCACCCCCGCCGCCTGCCAGTCGCCGTCGACCACGTCGACGACCTTGAGCGTCAGCGCCGCATGGTCGAGCGCGATCCCCTTGGCGCCCTTGGCGAACAGCATCGGTTCGCCATGCTTCAGCCAGAGCTGGCGGTCCTCCGCCCCCTTGGGCGCGGCGAAATCCTCGAACACGTCCTTGTTATAGACGATACAGTTCTGGAAAATCTCGATAAAGGCGGCGCCCTTGTGGGCGTGCGCGGCCTTCAGCACGTTCGGCAGTTCCTTCGACACGTCGAAGCCGCGCGCGACGAAGCGCGCTCCCGCGCCGAGCGCGAAGGCACAGGGCTGCGCCGGGCGGTCGATCGAACCGAAGGGGGTCGAGGGGCTGTTCGTCCCGACGCGGCTCGTCGGCGAATATTGCCCCTTGGTCAGGCCATAGATCTCGTTGTTGAACAGCATGATCTGGCAGTCGAGATTGCGGCGGATGACGTGCATCGTGTGGTTGCCGCCGATCGACAGCCCGTCGCCGTCGCCGGTGATGATCCACACGTCGAGGTCCGGATTGGCGAGCTTCAGCCCCGTCGCGAACGCCGGCGCGCGGCCGTGGATCGTGTGGAAGCCATAGCTTTCGACATAATAGGGAAAGCGCGACGAACAGCCGATGCCGCTGATGAACACCGTATTCTCCGGCACCGCGCCGATGTCGGGCAGCGTGCGCTGCACCGCCTTCAGGATCGCATAGTCGCCGCAGCCGGGGCACCAGCGAACCTCCTGGTCGGTTTCCCAGTCCTTGAGCGTCGTGGTGCGGGCGATGGTGGTCATCTCGTTCATGCTGTTTCCTCTCGGGGCAACAACGCTTTCGCGTCAGCCCAGCGCCTCCTCGATGGCGGCTTCGATCTCGGCGATGCGGAAGGGCTGGCCCGACACCTTGTTCACCGGTTTCGCGTCGACCAGATACTGGTCGCGGAGCACCGTCTTGAGCTGGCCCGTGTTCATCTCCGGCACGATGACCCGGTCGTAGCTCTTGAGCAGCGCGCCCAGATTGGCGGGCAACGGCCAGATGTGGCGGATATGGATGTGGCTGACGTCCGCCCCTTCGGCGCGCTTGCGGCGCACCGCCTGGTGGATCGGGCCATAGGTCGATCCCCAGCCGACGACCGCGAGCCGGCCGCCCTCGGCGCCGAGTTCGACGATCTGGTCGGGAACCTTGACCCCGTCGATCTTCGTCTTGCGCAGGTCGGTCATCGCCTGATGGTTGGCGGGCTGATAGTTGAGGTGGCCGGTGTCGACCTCCTTCTCGATCCCGCCGATGCGATGGAGCAGGCCGGGCGTTCCCGGCTTCACCCACGGGCGCGCCAGCTTTTCGTCGCGGCCATAGGGCTTGAATCCGCCCTCCGGAACTTCGGTCAGGAACTCGACCGGGAACGCCTCGTAAGCGGTCAGGTCGGGGACCTTCCACGGTTCGGCGGCATTGGCGATGTAGCCGTCGGTCAGCAGCATCACCGGCGTCATATATTGCGTCGCGATGCGGCACGCCTCGATCGCGCATTCGAAGGCGTCGCCCGGCGAGCGCGCGGCGATCACCGGCATCGGCGCGTCGCCGTTGCGGCCATAGACCGCCTGATAGAGGTCGGATTGCTCGGTCTTGGTCGGCAGGCCGGTCGAGGGGCCGCCGCGCTGCGAATTGACGATGACCAGCGGCAGCTCGGTCATGATCGCGAGCCCCATCGCCTCGCCCTTGAGCGCGATACCCGGCCCCGACGAACTGGTCACGCCGAGCGAACCGCCATAGCTGGCACCGATCGCCGAGCAGATGGCGGCGATTTCGTCCTCGGCCTGAAAGGTCGTGACGTCATATTCCTTGAGCCGCGACAGATGGTGGAGGATCGCCGACGCAGGCGTGATCGGATAGCCCCCGAAGAACATCGGCAGCTTCGCAAGCTGCGCGCCCGCAACGAGGCCGAGCGCGATCGCCTCGGCCCCCGTCAGCGTGCGATAGAGGCCCGGTGCGACGGGCGCCGGCGCGACGTGATGCTGCTTGAGCGGCCCCGACAGCTCGGCCGTCTCGCCGAAGGCGTGGCCCGCATTGAGCGCCGCGATATTGGCGTCGGCGAGATTGGGGTCCTTGGCGAACTTCGCCTTCAGCCATTCGATCAGCGGCTGGCGGTCGCGGTCGAACATCCAGAGCGCCAGCCCCAGCGTCCACATGTTCTTGCAGCGCAGCGCTTCCTTGTTGCCGAGCCCGAAGGGCTTGACCGCGTCCATCGTCGCCTGGCTGATGTTGAGCTTGAGGAGCTGCCACTTGGCGAGGCTGCCGTCCTCGAGCGGGTTCGCGTCATATTTCGCCTTGGCGAGGTTGCGGTCGTTGAACTCGCCCTCGTCGGCGATGATCAGCCCGCCGGGCTTGAGCTGGGGGACATTGGTCTTGAGCGCCGCGGGGTTCATCGCGACGAGCACGTCGGGCGCGTCGCCCGCGGTCGTGATCTCGCTCGACCCGAAATTGATCTGGAAAGCCGAAACGCCGAATAGCGTGCCCTGCGGCGCGCGGATTTCGGCGGGAAAGTCGGGGAAGGTCGCCAGATCGTTTCCGGCCAGCGCGGTCGAAAGCGTGAACTGCCCCCCGGTGAGCTGCATGCCGTCGCCCGAGTCGCCCGCGAAACGCACCACCACCGCATCGGAAAGGGAGGACTCGGGTGCTGCCGCCTCGTCCGCTACCGCTGTCGCCATTCTATCTTCTGCCTTCAAAACCTGCGAACCGTGATTCGGCCTAGGCTCGTCCGCGCCAAGCCGCAATTGAGAAAAAATTGTCGGCGGCCAAGCAGCCGCGCACCCGCCATTCCAAAACCAGTTGTCAAATGCCATTGAATTATCCGCGGCGATGCCGAATAGCTTGCGCAGACAACAGCAAGGGATCGACAGGATGACCGACGGCACCACCCCCTATGTCCGCCCCGATGTGGCGGGTTTTCTCGCCTTCCTGAACGCGCAGGAGGGCCCGAAGATGGAGGAGCTGCCGCCGGAGGGCGCGCGCGGGATGATGCGCGCGATGGGGCAGCTTGCCGACGTCCCGCGCGGCGCCATCGCCAAGGTCGAGGATCGCACCATCCCGGGGCCGGCGGGCGCGATTCCGATCCGCATCTACGACGACCGCCCCGACCGCGAAGCGGGGCCGGTGATGGTCTTCTATCATGGCGGTGGCTTCGTGATCGGCGATCTCGAAACCCACGATCCCTATTGCGCGGAGGCGGCGCGTATCCTCGACATGCCGGTGATCGCGGTCGATTACCGCCTGGCTCCGGAACACCCCTTCCCCGCCGCGCCCGAGGATTGCGAAGCCGCGACGCGCTGGGTCGCCGACAATTTTCCCTGCACCGGCCTGGTCCTGTCGGGCGACAGCGCGGGCGGCAACCTGACCATCGTCACGGCGCTGTCGCTGCGCGATCGGCCGGCGTCGAAACCGGTGATCGCCATCCATCCCATCTATCCGGCCGTGTCGACCCACAACGACTGGCAGAGCTACCGCGATTTCAAGGAAGGCCATTTGCTGACCGAAGCCGGCATGACCTGGTTCGGCGACCAGTATCAGTGGGTCGAGGACGATTACCGCGCCGCGCCGCTGAACTTCCCTGCCGAAGGCCTGCCGCCGACGCTGCTCGTCACCGCGGGCCTCGACCCGCTGCGCGACCAGGGCCGTGCCTATGCCGCCAAGCTGATCGAGGCGGGCGTGCCCACGACCTATCGCGAGGCGGCGGGCACCATCCACGGCTATATCTGCCTTTCGCAGGGCGTTCCGAGCGCCAGGGACGATATTCGCGGCAACCTGACCGTCCTCAAGGCGATCGTGGCCGAACAGACGGCATGAGCGACGCCGGCGCCCTGCCCTATCGCCCCTGCGCGGGGGTGATGCTGGCCAATCGGACCGGCCGCATCTTCGTCGGCCAGCGGATCGATTCGAGCGCCGACGCCTGGCAGATGCCGCAGGGCGGCATCGACCCCGGCGAGGATGCCGAAGCCGCGGCGCTGCGCGAGCTCGAGGAGGAAACGGGCGTCCACGCGGGGCTGGTCGACATCATCGCGCGCAGCCGGACCGAGCATCTCTACGACCTTCCCGACGATCTGATCGGCACGGTGTGGGGCGGCCGCTATCGCGGGCAGCGCCAGAACTGGTTCCTGATGCGCTTCATGGGCGAGGATGCCGACGTCCATATCGTCACCCCTCATCAGGAATTCCGCGCGTGGCGCTGGGCCGAGCTCGACGAGCTCGAAAGGCTGATCGTCCCGTTCAAGCGCGCGCTCTATCGCGCGGTGGTCGAGGAGTTCCGCCCGCTCGTTTAGATTCTGTGGGGATACGGTTTCGGCGCGGTTTCTCTTTTCCTCATCCTGAGCTTGCTTGGCCTATATGCACCCATCAGGCAGATAAGGTCTGTTCCCCGGCGAAAGCC